>NZ_CAMFKT010000025.1:0-63926 GCF_945957325.1 Enterobacter sp. PL1 | reverse complement strand
GTCTTCGGTGGAGCGGTAGTTCAGTCGGTTAGAATACCTGCCTGTCACGCAGGGGGTCGCGGGTTCGAGTCCCGTCCGTTCCGCCACTTATTAAGACATTAAGCCTGCCTTACTGGCAGGCTTAATGGCAAAAAACTTTAGGGGCGTAGCTCAGTTGGTAGAGCACCGGTCTCCAAAACCGGGTGTCGCGAGTTCGAGTCTCTCCGCCCCTGCCATATAGAATCCTTTGCTTCGGCAAAGGATTTTTTTTGCCTGAAAGACTGTAAAAACGTCTCTTCTTACTATTCAGCCAGCATTCCTGCTGGCTGATGTATCAATCCATTACATTGATTTTTAACAGATCTTTTATCTGCGACTGCTTATCACTGTTTTGCAGCCAAATCGCATACAGCGGTCTGGTAAGCGTGGTGGAATCCATTACGGTATGCAGCCCCGCTTTAGTGTCTGCCCAGCGAACAGGTAACCAGGTACAACCTCTCAGCAAGGGCAGTTGCTGACAGGCGATCTCTGCAGAGCTGGTCGTTAACTGTGGGACGTCATCAGGTGCAATCAAGCCCGTCTCATGCTGCTGAAAATCAGGCCCCCATTCCAGGCGCAAATAGGTCAGGTCTGCCTTCATCATCGAAGGTTCAGAGGCATAAAGCGCCAGGCCAAATTGGCCCACAATCTGGCTGCTAAATTCGTCCATCTTGGGGGCTTCGGTTGTGATAAGAAGATCAAGCTGGCGCTCATGAAGTTGCTTAACCAGCGACTGCCGTTGCGCAATCCGGGCTTCAAATTGCAGATGGCTATGAGATTGATAAAGCCGGGAAAGCCACTGACTTAGCATACATTCCCACAGGGAAGCGCTGGCCCCTATCGAGAACTCATTATGCCTCGAAGTATGGGCAACCTCTTTGCGTGCCGCCTGCCAGGTATTCATCAGCGTTTCTGCGTACGGCAGTAGTTTTTCGCCGGCGGGCGTGAGGCGGATATTGTTGCGATGGCGGGTAAAAAGATTCACACCCAGTTGATTTTCCAGCTGTCGAATACGAAAACTGACTGCTGACTGCGTCAGGTAAAGGGCTTCAGCTGCTCGCCCAAAGTGGCGTGTTCTGCTCACTTCAAGGAAAGTTTTAAGCAATTCCGTATCCACATCTTTCTCCGCAAAATTATTTGTCGTTATGATTTAAATGTTTTGTTTTACACTCTGTCAAGCGTAACTAATACTCCGCGCCATAAATAGCTCGGCCAAAGAATTAGGAGCGTGTAGGATGGCGGAAAGCTTTACGACGACTAATCGTTTTTTCGACAATAAACATTATCCGCGCGGGTTCTCTCGTCACGGCGATTTCACCATCAAAGAAGCTCAACTGCTTGAGCGCCATGGTTATGCCTTTAACGAGCTGGATCTGGGCAAGCGTGAGCCTGCTACCGAAGACGAAAAACAGTTTGTTTCTGTTTGCCGTGGTGAGCGTGAGCCGCAGTCTGAAGCGGAACGTGTATGGATCAAGTATATGGCACGCATTAAGCGTCCAAAGCGCTTCCATACGCTGTCTGGCGGTAAGCCGCAGATGGAAGGTGCAGAAGACTACACCGAGTCTGATGACTAAGATGATAAGAAGGGGCTACGGCCCCTTTTTTTATGCCAGCAACTTCTGCAGGTGCAGCAGCAAACGATCGATAGCGCGGTAACTCAGCGCCTCCTGCAAGTGTTTCCTCTCAATGTCAGTACATCCCTCCACGTCAGCAATGGTTCTGGCCACTTTTAGCAAACGTTGCCACGCACGTATAGACAGCCCAAAGCGCGTCAACGTCTCCTCAAGCCATCCTGCATCTTCACTATTAAGCGAACAAAACTGCCGGATCCCGGCATTATCAAGCCGAGCATTCAGCCTGTTTTGACGGGCGTATTGTCGTGCCTGGGCAGCGATCACCCGCCCGCGCACTTTTGCTGAGCTCTCACCCGTTATGCCCGTCTGCCTGAGCAGGCCCGGCGGCGGAAGGGGGATTTCGAGAGACAAATCGAAACGGTCGAGGAATGGGCCGGAAAGCTTTCCCAGATAGCGCAGCGTCTGCTCTGGCGTACAGCGGTTATGGTTGCCCTGATAATGCCCCGTGGGGCTGGGGTTCATCGCAGCGACCAGTTGAAACTGCGCGGGATAGCTTATTTTGGCCCGCGTGCGCGAGATATGTATTTCACCAGATTCAATAGGTTCTCTCAGTGCATCCAGCACGCGACGCTCAAACTCAGGCAACTCATCAAGAAACAGAATGCCATTGTGTGCCAGTGAAATCTCACCCGGTCCGGGGATAGACCCACCGCCGACCATTGCCGTCAGTGAAGCGCTATGATGTGGGGAACGAAAAGGGCGACGGCGCCACTGTTTTTGCAACGATGCCGAACTGATGAGGCTATATATGGCAGCGCTTTCCAGCGCTTCATGGTTATTGAGCGGCGGGAGCAACCCGCTCAGCCTGCTCGCCAGCATCGTTTTACCTGTACCAGGCGGGCCAATCAGCAGGAGATTGTGTCCACCTGCAGCCGTAATCTCCAGCGCCCGTTTACCTTGCTCCTGTCCCATGATCTCACTGAGATCTTCTGGCGCATCTGCTACAGCCTCGTCGCACTCCTCCGGCTCGGACAGTTCATGTCGGCCTTCCAGCCAGGCACACACTTCCTGAAGATGCCCGGCGATGAGACACCCCTTTTCGGCAATAAGACTCACTTCTGATGCGTTTTCATTGGCGACAATGATTTGCCGCCCTGCACGAATTGCTTCCAGCGCTCCCGATATCGCACCGGGAACGCCTCTCAATGCGCCTGTGAGCGCGAGTTCACCCACGAACTCGTACGAGCCTAGCCTGGTCGTAGTAAGCTGCTCAGAAGCCGCGAGAAGCGCAATTGCGATAGGTAAATCGTATCGCCCGCCCTCTTTGGGCAGATCGGCGGGGGCAAGGTTGATGGTGATCTTCTTCGCGGGGAAGGTATAACCGCTATTTATTATTGCGCTGCGAACGCGATCCCTGGCCTCTTTAACCGTCGTTTCAGGTAACCCGACAAGCGTGAGTCCGGGCAGCCCATTACTCAAATGAACCTCTACGGAAACAAGCGGTGCCTTTACCCCGAGAGCCGCACGCGTATAAACAACTGACAGTGACATTTGCACTACCTCCTGGTGTGACTATGCCAGTACGCGTTATGCCTGTTTAGCGCTATTTAGCGAATTTACGCTGCCTGTTCAGGGATTTTAAAAGCACACTGAAACTATTGCACAATCGTGGAACCCTCCTCGCAGAGCGAAAAAAAACCTGTTTTGACGGTTAGCGGAGGAGTAAAAAAGTGAAAAATATTCATTTTCTAATTTCCGTATATAAAACAACGATTTTAAGAATTATGATTCGCGGGCTAACCAAATCCGTCATAAATAAATCTTGTGTTTGATTTAAAAACTGTGATAACTCTTTAGGTATTCCTTCGAACAAGATGCAAAAAGAACTGAAAATGACAGCCCTTCTACGAGTGATTAGCCTGGTCGTGATTAGCGTGGTGGTGATTATTATCCCACCGTGCGGGGCTGCACTTGGACGAGGAAAGGCTTAGAAATCAAGCCTTAACGAACTAAGACCCCCGCACCGAAAGGTCCGGGGGTTTTTTTATGACTAAAAAACGTAAATGAGGAGCAGAGAATGACAAGTAGCACAAAATTCTGTTTCTCCCGATTTATGACGGGGAACTAACTATGAATGGGGCACAGTGGGTAGTACATGCGTTGCGCGCGCAGGGAGTCGAGACAGTATTCGGTTATCCGGGTGGCGCAATTATGCCGATTTACGATGCACTGTATGACGGCGGCGTGGAGCACCTGTTGTGCCGACACGAGCAGGGCGCAGCGATGGCCGCCATCGGTTATGCCCGTGCCACCGGTAAAACCGGTGTCTGTATGGCGACGTCAGGCCCGGGCGCAACTAACCTCATCACCGGTCTGGCAGACGCGCTGCTGGATTCCGTTCCCGTTGTTGCCATCACCGGACAGGTAGCCTCTCCGTTCATCGGCACCGACGCGTTCCAGGAAGTCGATGTACTCGGTTTATCGCTGGCCTGCACCAAACACAGTTTTCTCGTTCAGTCTCTGGAAGAGCTGCCGCGCGTAATGGCAGAAGCATTCGAGGTTGCCAGCTCCGGCCGCCCTGGTCCGGTTCTGGTCGATATCCCGAAAGATATCCAGGTCGCACACGGCGAACTGGAGCCGCACTTCTCCACCGTTGGACACGACGACGCGTTTCCGCATGCGGAAGTCGAAGAGGCCCGTCAGATGCTGGCGCAGGCGAAACAGCCGATGCTGTACGTTGGTGGTGGCGTAGGTATGGCGCAGGCGGTTCCTGCCCTGCGCGAATTTATCGCGGCAACGCAAATGCCTGCCACCTGCACGCTGAAAGGGTTGGGTGCGGTAGATGCCGATTACCCCTACTATCTGGGCATGCTGGGGATGCACGGCACCAAAGCGGCAAACCTGGCGGTGCAGGCGTGCGATCTGCTCATCGCCGTCGGTGCCCGTTTTGACGACCGCGTCACCGGTAAGCTGAATACCTTTGCGCCGAACGCCAAAGTTATCCATATGGATATCGACCCGGCGGAAATGAACAAGCTGCGTCAGGCGCACGTCGCGCTGCAGGGCGATCTCAACGCGCTGTTACCGGCATTGCAGCAGCCGCTGGATATCAACGCATGGCGTCAGCATACCGCCGACATGCGCGCTGAACACGCCTGGCGTTACGACCACCCCGGCGAGGCCATCTACGCGCCGCTGCTGTTGAAGCAGCTGTCCGACCGTAAGCCCGCCGACAGCGTGGTGACGACCGATGTCGGCCAGCATCAGATGTGGTCCGCCCAGCACATGACCTACACCCGTCCGGAAAACTTCATCACTTCCAGCGGGTTAGGGACGATGGGCTTCGGTCTGCCAGCCGCGGTTGGCGCACAGGTTGCCCGCCCGAACGATACCGTTATCTGTATCTCCGGTGACGGCTCCTTCATGATGAACGTTCAGGAGCTCGGCACCGTGAAGCGCAAGCAGTTACCGCTGAAGATCGTGTTGCTCGATAACCAGCGTTTAGGGATGGTTCGCCAGTGGCAACAGCTGTTCTTCCAGGAACGTTACAGTGAAACCACCCTGACCGATAACCCCGATTTCCTCACCCTGGCCAGCGCCTTCGGCATTCCTGGTCAGCACATCACCCGTAAAGACCAGGTTGAAGCGGCACTCGACACCATGCTGTCAAGCGAAGGGCCATACCTGCTTCATGTCTCAATCGACGAGCTTGAGAACGTCTGGCCGTTGGTACCGCCCGGTGCCAGTAACTCACAAATGCTGGAGAAATTATCATGATGCAACATCAGGTCGCCGTGCAGGCTCGCTTCAACCCGGAAACATTAGAACGCGTTTTGCGCGTGGTGCGTCATCGTGGTTTTCAGATTTGCTCTATGAATATGGAGACGGCCACCGACGCGCAAAACATCAGTATCGAATTAACCGTTGCCAGCCCGCGGCCGGTCGACTTACTGTTTAGTCAGTTATCAAAGCTGGTAGACGTTGCCCATGTTGCCATCTGCCAGAGCACAACCACATCACAACAAATCCGCGCTTAAGCGTGACAGGACGAAAAAATGACGACAAAAAAAGCTGATTACATTTGGTTCAACGGTGAGATGGTTCGCTGGGAGGACGCGAAGGTCCACGTGATGTCCCACGCGCTGCATTACGGTACCTCCGTGTTTGAAGGCATCCGCTGCTACGATTCTCACAAAGGGCCAGTGGTGTTCCGCCATCGCGAACACATGCAGCGTCTGCATGACTCAGCCAAAATTTATCGTTTCCCGGTTTCTCAGAGTGTGGATGAGCTGATGGAAGCCTGCCGCGAGGTGATCCGTAAGAACAACCTCACCAGCGCCTATATTCGTCCGCTGGTCTTCGTGGGCGACGTCGGCATGGGCGTGAACCCGCCAGCCGGTTACAACACCGATGTGATCATTGCCGCGTTCCCATGGGGTGCCTACCTGGGTGCTGAAGCCCTTGAGCAGGGGATCGACGCAATGGTCTCTTCCTGGAATCGCGTTGCACCCAACACCATCCCGACCGCGGCTAAAGCGGGCGGTAACTACCTTTCTTCCCTGCTGGTCGGCAGCGAAGCGCGCCGTCACGGTTACCAGGAAGGTATCGCGCTCGACGTGAATGGCTACATCTCCGAAGGTGCAGGCGAAAACCTGTTTGAAGTGAAAGACGGCATTCTGTTTACCCCGCCATTCACCTCGTCCGCGCTGCCGGGCATCACCCGTGACGCCATCATCAAGCTGGCGAAAGATTTGGGTATCGAAGTGCGCGAGCAGGTGCTGTCTCGCGAATCCCTGTACCTGGCCGATGAAGTGTTCATGTCCGGTACCGCGGCTGAAATTACGCCGGTGCGTAGCGTAGACGGCATTCAGGTGGGCGAAGGCCGCTGTGGCCCGGTGACCAAATGCATTCAGCAAGCGTTCTTTGGCCTCTTCACCGGCGAGACAGAAGATAAATACGGCTGGTTGGATCAGGTTAATCACTAAATATAAATTTGGGACGGCACGCACCGTCCCATTACATAGTCTGACGGGAGTAAATAAAGCATGCCTAAGTATCGTTCAGCCACCACCACCCACGGCCGTAACATGGCCGGTGCCCGCGCGCTGTGGCGCGCCACCGGAATGACCGACGCCGATTTCGGCAAGCCAATTATCGCCGTGGTGAACTCCTTCACCCAGTTCGTACCGGGCCACGTGCACCTGCGCGATCTCGGTAAGCTGGTTGCCGAGCAAATCGAAGCCTCCGGCGGCGTGGCGAAAGAGTTCAACACCATTGCGGTGGATGACGGTATCGCGATGGGCCACGGGGGCATGCTCTATTCACTCCCGTCGCGCGAGCTGATCGCCGACTCGGTAGAGTACATGGTTAACGCCCACTGCGCCGATGCGATGGTCTGTATCTCCAACTGCGACAAAATCACCCCGGGGATGCTGATGGCCTCCCTGCGCCTGAATATTCCGGTGATCTTCGTCTCCGGCGGTCCAATGGAAGCGGGGAAAACCAAGCTCTCCGACAAAATCATCAAGCTCGACCTGGTCGATGCGATGATCCAGGGCGCGGACCCGAAAGTCTCTGACGAGCAGAGTGACCAGGTGGAGCGCTCCGCGTGCCCGACCTGCGGCTCCTGTTCCGGTATGTTCACGGCGAACTCCATGAATTGCCTGACCGAAGCGCTGGGCCTCTCTCAGCCGGGCAACGGCTCGCTGCTGGCGACCCACGCCGACCGTAAGCAGCTGTTCCTCAACGCCGGTAAACGCATCGTTGAACTGACTAAGCGCTACTACGAGCAGGACGACGCCAGCGCGCTGCCGCGCAGCATCGCCAGCAAAGCGGCGTTCGAGAACGCCATGACCCTGGACATCGCCATGGGCGGTTCCACCAACACCGTTCTGCACCTGCTGGCCGCTGCGCAGGAAGCCGAAATCGACTTCACCATGAGCGACATCGACAGGCTCTCCCGTAAAGTGCCGCAGCTGTGTAAGGTCGCACCGAGTACCCAGAAGTACCATATGGAAGACGTGCATCGCGCGGGTGGCGTCATCGGTATCCTCGGCGAGCTGGATCGCGCCGGGCTGCTGAACCGTGACGTGAAAAACGTGCTTGGCCTGTCGCTGCCGGAATCGCTGAACCAGTACGACGTGATGCTGACCAAAGACGACGCGGTGAAAAAAATGTTCCGCGCGGGCCCTGCTGGTATTCGTACTACCCAGGCGTTCTCGCAGGACTGCCGCTGGGATACCCTGGACGATGACCGCGCTGAAGGCTGCATCCGCTCGCTGGAGCATGCCTATAGCAAAGACGGCGGCCTGGCCGTGCTGTACGGTAACTTTGCGGAAAATGGCTGCATCGTGAAAACCGCTGGCGTGGACGACAGCATCCTGAAATTCACCGGTCCGGCGAAGGTGTACGAAAGCCAGGATGAAGCGGTAGACGCCATCCTCGGCGGCAAAGTGGTGGAAGGCGACGTGGTGGTCATTCGCTACGAAGGGCCAAAAGGCGGGCCGGGCATGCAGGAGATGCTCTACCCGACCACCTTCCTGAAATCCATGGGCCTCGGTAAAGCCTGTGCGCTGATCACCGACGGTCGTTTCTCCGGTGGCACTTCCGGCCTCTCTATCGGCCACGTTTCCCCGGAAGCGGCAAGCGGCGGCAACATCGCCATCATCGAAGACGGCGATCTGATCGAAATCGACATTCCGAATCGCGGCATTCAGCTCAAGCTGAGCGACCAGGAAATTGCGGCCCGTCGTGAAGCGCAGGAAGCGCGCGGCGACAAAGCCTGGACGCCGAAAGACCGCCAGCGCGAAGTCTCCTTTGCCCTGCGCGCCTACGCGAGCCTTGCCACCAGTGCAGATAAAGGCGCGGTGCGCGATAAATCTAAACTTGGGGGCTAATGATGGCCGAGTCACAACCCTTATCCGCCGCCCCCGAGGGGGCGGAATATCTCAGGGCGGTGCTGCGCGCACCGGTCTATGAAGCCGTGCAGGTCACCCCCCTGCAGAAAATGGAAAAACTCTCTTCGCGCCTCGACAACGTCATTCTGGTGAAGCGCGAAGACCGCCAGCCGGTGCACAGTTTCAAGCTGCGCGGCGCCTACGCGATGATGGCCGGGCTGACCGACGAGCAGAAAGCGCGCGGGGTGATTACCGCGTCGGCGGGCAACCACGCCCAGGGCGTGGCGTTCTCGTCTGCCCGTCTGGGGCTGAAAGCGCTGATCGTGATGCCGGTTGCTACCGCCGATATCAAGGTCGACGCGGTGCGCGGTTTCGGCGGCGAAGTCTTGCTCCACGGGGCCAACTTTGACGAAGCAAAGGCCAAAGCGATTGAACTGGCGCAGCAGCAGGGGTTCACCTGGGTGCCGCCGTTCGACCACCCGATGGTGATTGCCGGGCAGGGCACGCTGGCGCTGGAGCTGCTGCAGCAGGATGCCCATCTCGACCGCGTCTTTGTCCCGGTGGGCGGCGGCGGTTTAGCCGCAGGCGTGGCGGTGCTGATCAAACAGCTGATGCCGCAGATCAAAGTCATTGCGGTGGAAGCGGAAGACTCCGCCTGCCTGAAAGCGGCGCTGGATGCTGGGCATCCGGTCGACCTGCCGCGCGTCGGTCTGTTTGCCGAGGGCGTGGCGGTGAAGCGCATTGGCGACGAAACCTTCCGCCTGTGCCAGGAGTATCTCGACGATATCGTCACCGTCGACAGCGACGCTATCTGCGCGGCGATGAAAGATCTCTTCGAAGACGTGCGTGCGGTGGCGGAACCGTCCGGCGCGCTGGCGCTGGCGGGCATGAAAAAATACATCGCGCAGCACAACATCCGCGGCGAGCGTCTGGCGCACGTGCTTTCCGGTGCCAACGTGAACTTCCACGGTCTTCGCTATGTGTCCGAGCGCTGCGAGCTGGGCGAACAGCGTGAAGCGCTGCTGGCGGTGACTATTCCGGAAGAGAAGGGCAGCTTCCTGAAGTTCTGTCAGCTGCTGGGCGGTCGTTCGGTGACGGAGTTTAACTACCGTTTTGCCGATGCCAAAGACGCCTGCATTTTTGTCGGCGTGCGTCTGAGCCGCGGCGTGGAGGAGCGCAAAGAGATCCTCAACCTGCTGCATGAGGGCGGCTATAGCGTGGTCGATCTCTCCGACGACGAGATGGCGAAGCTGCACGTGCGTTACATGGTCGGCGGCCGTCCTTCCAAGCCGCTCAGGGAACGCCTGTTCAGCTTTGAGTTCCCGGAATCGCCGGGCGCGTTGCTCAAGTTTCTGCACACGCTGGGCACGCACTGGAACATCTCTCTGTTCCACTACCGCAGCCACGGCACAGACTACGGCCGCGTGCTGGCGGCATTCGAACTGGGCGAGCACGAGCCGGATTTCGAAACGCGGCTGAACGAGCTGGGCTACGAGTGCCATGACGAAACCCACAACCCGGCGTTCCGCTTCTTCCTGGCAGGCTAAGGGCTGAGCGGCATGTAGGCCGGGTAAGCGCAGCGCCACCCGGCTTTAGTGGTTCGGCAGTATCGTCCAGAATGCATCAATAAGCGGCTCATGCAGCCGCTTTTTTTGTGCGCACACGCCAAGCTCAAACGGCGTTTTCTCGTCGCTGCGCTCTAAAATCATCACGCGATTGCGCACCGGCTCCGGGCTGTTGTCCAGCACCACTTCCGGCAGCAGCGCCACGCCGCAGCCCAGCGCCACCATCGACACCATCGCCTCATGGCCGCTGACGGTGGCGTAAATCGACGGGTTGCTGATTTTCTGACGGCGGAACCACAGCTCTATGCGGCGACGCACCGGTCCCTGATCGGCCATGATAAACGGCACCGTGGACCAGTCCGGTTTTTCCACCGACACCTGGTTACGCACCGGGCAGGGCAGCGCCGGGGCAATCAACACCACCGCCAGATTTTCCAGCATCGAGAACGCTACCGCGCCCGGCAGGGTTTCCGGCTTCCCGGCAATGGCGAGATCCGCTTCGCCCGTCACCACTTTTTCCATCGCGTCGGCAGCGTCGCCGGTAGTGAGCTTAATTTCAACCGACGGATGCGCCGCGCGAAAGCGGTCAAGGATGGGCGGCAGATGGCTGTAGGCGGCGGTCACGGAGCAGAAAATATGCAGCTCACCGGAGAGTGACGGCCCCTGCTGATCGATAGAGTGCCGCAGCTGCTGGTACTGCAGCAGCGTCTGCTGGGCAAAAATGCGCAGCTCTTCGCCCGCTTCCGTGAGGGTGACGGTGCGGTTATCGCGCACGAACAGCGGCTGGCCGAGATCTTCCTCAAGGCGCTGGATCTGGCGCGACAGCGTGGAGGGGCTGACGTGCATCGCCCGGGCGCTGCGGCCAAAGTGACGGCTTTCCGCCAGATGCAGGAACATTTTCAGATCGCGTAAATCCACCGATTCCACTCCCTCTTTTTACATTGCATAAACTGCAATGTGACGTTGTGAATATATCAATTTCCGCAATAAATTTCCTGTTGTAATGTGGGTACATTCTCGCTGAAACGCGAACCGAACAATAAGACACACAACATCACGAGGTATCACCCATGGCTAACTACTTTAATACACTGAACTTGCGCCAGCAGCTGGCGCAGCTGGGCAAATGCCGCTTCATGGCGCGCGATGAATTTGCCGATGGCGCGAGCTACCTTCAGGGTAAAAAAGTGGTCATCGTCGGCTGTGGCGCACAGGGTCTGAACCAGGGCCTGAACATGCGTGACTCCGGTCTGGATATCTCCTACGCCCTGCGCAAAGAAGCGATTGCCGAGAAGCGTGCCTCCTGGCGCAAAGCGACCGAAAATGGCTTCAAAGTGGGGACCTACGAAGAGCTGATCCCGCAGGCGGATCTGGTGGTTAACCTGACGCCGGACAAGCAGCACTCAGACGTTGTGCGTTCCGTACAGCCGCTGATGAAAGACGGCGCGGCGCTGGGTTACTCCCACGGCTTCAACATCGTTGAAGTGGGCGAGCAGATCCGTAAAGACATCACCGTAGTGATGGTGGCACCGAAGTGCCCGGGTACCGAAGTGCGTGAAGAGTACAAGCGTGGTTTCGGCGTGCCGACGCTGATCGCGGTTCACCCGGAAAACGATCCGAAAGGTGAAGGTATGGCGATTGCCAAAGCATGGGCTGCGGCGACCGGCGGCCACCGTGCGGGCGTGCTGGAATCGTCCTTCGTTGCCGAAGTGAAATCTGACCTGATGGGCGAGCAGACCATTCTGTGCGGCATGCTGCAGGCCGGTTCTCTGCTGTGCTTCGATAAGCTGGTGGAAGAGGGCACCGACCCGGCATACGCGGAAAAACTGATTCAGTTCGGCTGGGAGACCATCACCGAAGCGCTGAAGCAGGGCGGTATTACGCTGATGATGGACCGTCTGTCCAACCCGGCAAAACTGCGTGCTTACGCGCTGTCTGAACAGCTGAAAACCATCATGGCGCCGCTGTTCCAGAAACATATGGACGACATCATCTCCGGCGAGTTCTCTTCCGGCATGATGGCGGACTGGGCGAACGACGATAAGAAACTGCTGACCTGGCGTGAAGAGACCGGTAAGACCGCGTTCGAAACCGCGCCACAGTACGAAGGTAAAATCGGCGAGCAGGAGTACTTCGATAAAGGCGTCCTGATGATTGCGATGGTGAAAGCAGGCGTTGAGCTGGCGTTCGAAACCATGGTGGATTCCGGCATCATTGAAGAGTCTGCGTACTACGAATCACTGCACGAGCTGCCGCTGATTGCGAACACCATCGCTCGTAAGCGTCTGTACGAAATGAACGTGGTGATCTCTGATACCGCAGAATACGGTAACTACCTGTTCTCTTACGCCTGCGTACCGCTGCTGAAAGAGTTTATGACCACTCTGCAGACGGGCGATCTGGGTAAAGCGATTGCAGAAGGTGCCGTGGACAACGCGCAGCTGCGCGATGTGAACGAAGCGATTCGCAGCCACCAGATCGAGAAAGTGGGCCACAAACTGCGTGGCTACATGACCGATATGAAGCGTATCGCGGTAGCGGGTTAACAACTTTGTCGGGTGGCGCTTTGCTTACCCGACCTACAAAACCGTAAGATGTAGGCCGGGTAAGGCGTAGCCGCCACCCGGCTTTTTTATTTGCGATACAGCACTTTAATCACGTGGTAGCCGAACTGCGTGTGCAGCGGGCCGGTTGGCTCCAGCACCGGGCAGGAGAAGACCACTTTATCGAACGCCGGTACCATCTGACCCTGGCGGAATTCACCCAGATCGCCGCCGCGTTTGCCTGAAGGACAGATGGAGTGCTTCTTCGCCAGTTTGCCGAAGTCGGCGCCGTTTTTGATCTGCTCCAGAAGATCCAGAGCCAGTTTCTCTTCTTTAACAAGAATATGCAGTGCTGCTGCTGTTTTTGCCATGATCGTGCCTTGAGTGGTATGGATTAGGCTCGCTATACTACCACGCTGTTATTCTCCCCTCCTGACTTTCATTGAGCGATCATTTATGCGTTTAAACCCCGGACAACAACAAGCCGTCGAATTTGTCACCGGACCGTGTCTGGTGCTGGCGGGGGCTGGATCCGGTAAAACCCGCGTGATCACCAACAAGATTGCGCACCTGATCCGCGGCTGTGGCTATCAGGCCCGGCACATTGCGGCGGTGACGTTTACTAATAAAGCGGCGCGTGAGATGAAAGAGCGTGTCGGCCAGACGCTGGGACGAAAAGAGGCGCGCGGCCTGATGATCTCTACCTTCCACACACTGGGGCTGGATATCATTAAACGCGAGTATGCTGCGCTGGGAATGAAGTCCAACTTCTCGCTCTTCGATGACACCGACCAGGTGGCGTTGCTCAAAGAGCTCACCGAGGGGTTGATCGAAGATGACAAGGTGCTGTTGCAGCAGCTGATCTCAACGATCTCAAACTGGAAAAACGATCTGATGACCCCGGCCCAGGCCGCGGCGATCGCCAAAGGCGAACGGGATCGGATCTTCGCCCACTGCTACGGTCTGTACGATGCACATATGAAAGCGTGCAACGTGCTGGACTTTGACGACCTGATTCTGCTGCCCACGCTGCTGCTGCAGCGGAACGAAGAGGTTCGCGAGCGCTGGCAGAACAAAATTCGCTATCTGCTGGTGGATGAGTATCAGGACACCAACACCAGCCAGTACGAGCTGGTGAAGCTGCTGGTGGGGCAGCGCGCGCGTTTCACCGTGGTCGGCGACGACGACCAGTCAATTTACTCCTGGCGCGGCGCGCGTCCGCAAAACCTGGTGCTGCTGAGCAAAGATTTTCCGGCGCTGCAGGTGATTAAGCTGGAGCAAAACTACCGCTCCTCCGGGCGTATCCTGAAGGCAGCAAATATCCTGATTGCCAATAACCCGCACGTGTTTGAGAAGCGTCTCTTCTCCGAGCTGGGTTACGGTACTGAATTGAAGGTGCTCAGCGCCAATAATGAAGAGCATGAGGCGGAGCGCGTGACGGGCGAACTGATCGCCCACCACTTCGTCAATAAAACCGAATATAAGGATTACGCGATCCTCTATCGCGGCAATCACCAGTCGCGCGTCTTTGAAAAGATGCTGATGCAGAACCGCATCCCGTACAAAATTTCGGGCGGTACGTCGTTCTTCTCACGGCCAGAGATTAAAGATCTGCTGGCCTATCTGCGCGTCCTCACGAACCCGGATGACGACAGCGCGTTTCTGCGCATCGTGAATACGCCGAAGCGCGAGATTGGCCCGGCGACGCTGCAAAAGCTGGGCGAGTGGGCGATGACGCGTAATAAAAGCCTGTTTACCGCCAGCTTCGACATGGGGCTGAGCCAGACGTTAACCGGTCGCGGCTATGATTCGCTAACGCGATTCACCCACTGGCTCGGCGAAGTGCAGCGTCTCGCGGAGCGCGAGCCGGTGGCGGCGGTGCGCGATCTTATTCACGGCATCGACTATGAGTCCTGGCTGTACGAAACCTCGACCAGCCCGAAAGCCGCTGAGATGCGGATGAAAAACGTTAACCAGCTGTTCAGCTGGATGACCGAAATGCTGGAGGGCTCTGAAATCGACGAGCCGATGACCCTGACGCAGGTCGTCACCCGCTTTACCCTGCGCGACATGATGGAGCGCGGCGAGAGCGAAGAAGAAGCCGATCAGGTACAGCTGATGACGCTGCACGCGTCAAAAGGTCTGGAGTTCCCGTATGTCTATCTGGTTGGTATGGAAGAGGGGTTATTGCCGCACCAGAGCAGCATTGACGAAGATAACGTCGACGAGGAGCGCCGCCTGGCCTACGTGGGGATTACTCGCGCGCAGAAAGAGCTGACGTTCACACTGTGTAAAGAGCGCCGTCAGTATGGCGAACTCGTCCGCCCGGAGCCGAGCCGTTTCCTGCTGGAGCTGCCGCAGGATGACCTGATCTGGGAACAGGAACGCAAAGTGATTACCGCAGAAGAGCGGATGCATAAGGGGCAGGCTAACGTGGCGAACATTCGCGCCATGCTGGCAAAAGCCAAAGAGAAAGGATAATGATGAGTAGGCCGGGTAAGGCGAAGCCGCCACCCGGCAATGTTCAGCGTATTACTTCACTTCCAGCACCCAGTGCACATAGCTCTGCCACTGGCACTCCTGCTCGATCATCTCTGCCCCAAGCGGGTGACGTTCAATCCAGTTTTCCGGCAGCGTCAGCGACAGTTTTTCGTCATCGGCCACCAGATTGATTGCAGGCAGCAAATCATCGCGACGGCGGCTGGCAAACAGAATCGCCAGACGCAGCAGGCGGCACAGATGTTCGGCCACGCGCGGCGGTACGGCGTTTTGCTGATGCAAAGATGAGAGATCAACGGCGTTGGTCTGGTTCAGCAGCAGCGTTGCCAGCAGCTTTTTCTGTGCGGGCGTGTAGCCCGGTAAATCCAGGTTGCGAACCAGATACGCTGCGTGAGCGGGGGCCTGCTTAAAATCAATGCTCAGCCCCACTTCATGCAGCGCACAGGCGCTCAGCAATAAATCGCGGCTCAGATGATCAAGATCCCAGACGTTAGCGACCTGATCGGCGAAGCGAGATGCCAGCTGCGATACGCGTCCTGCCTGATCGATATCAACCAGAAAACGACGCTGTACGTTGCGCAGGGTTCGGCTGCGGATATCCTGATCGACCGACAGATGCAGCATCCCGTAGACCAGGCCTTCGCGCAGCGCGCCGCCGGCAAGGGTCATACACTGGATGTTGAGCTCGGTGAAAATGGCGATCAGAATGGCCAGCCCGCTCGGGAAGACCAGCGCGCGTTCCAGCGTCAGGCCTTCAATTTCCAGTTCTTCCAGGCGTCCGCACTGGATGGCGCGCTGTTTTAGCTGCTGAAGTTTGGCAAGCGTAATCCGCTCGTCCATTCCCTGCGCCATCATGATTTCCTGCAGGGCCTGCACGGTCCCCGACGCACCCACGCACACTTTCCAGCCGTGATAGCGCAGTTCGTCCATCACGGGACGTAATACCTCGCGCGCGGCATTTTCTGCCTCGTCGAAGTTCTCTTTACCCAGATTACGATCGGTAAAATAGCGCTCAAGCCAGGTCACGCAACCCATCGACAGGCTGAACAGCGACGTAGCCTGCGCGCCGGTGCCGGTCACCAGCTCGGTACTGGCTCCGCCGATATCCACCACCAGGCGGCGATCGTCACCCCCCGTAGTGTGTGCAACACCCTGATAAATCAGACGAGCTTCTTCTTCACCGCTGATAACCTGAACCGGGCAACCGAGAATCTCCTGCGCTCTGGCAATAAAATCCACGGCGTTAACCGCCAGGCGAAGTGTCGCAGTGGCGACAACGGTGATTTGGGCGTGCGGGATATCCTGCAGACGCTCGGCAAAGAGTCGCAGGCACTGCCAGCCACGTTCCATGGCTTCAGGCGAGAGGTGATTGTCGCTGCTCAGGCCCGCCGCGAGGCGGACCTTGCGCTTAATGCGCGTCAGCGTTTGTATGCTTCCCGCCACCTCGCGCACAACCAGCATATGAAAACTATTCGAACCGAGATCAATTGCCGCATAAAGCGAGGTGGAGCTGAGCATATTTTCTTAACCTGAACGACGACGATTACGCGGTGCGCCGCCTGAACGACGCGGACCATTGCCGGAGCGTGGGCGGGTAAGACGCTTAGGCGGCGGCAGTTCGCTTAACAGCGCTTCCGGATTGTATTTGCTCTGCGGAATAGAGTGACCGATGTAGGTCTCAATGGCCGGAAGGTTCAGCGCATACTCTTCACACGCAAGGCTAATAGAGTGACCGCTTGCGCCCGCGCGACCGGTACGACCGATACGGTGTACGTAGTCTTCACAGTCGTCTGGCAGATCGTAGTTAAAGACGTGCGTTACGGCTGGAATGTGTAAACCACGTGCAGCCACGTCGGTGGCGACCAGAATATCGAGATCGCCACGGGTGAATTCTTCAAGAATTCGCAGGCGTTTTTTCTGCGCCACGTCGCCGGTCAACAGGCCAACACGGTGACCATCGGCAGCCAGGTGGCCCCAGATGTCTTCACAACGGTGTTTGGTGTTGGCAAAGATGATGGCGCGATCTGGCCACTCTTCTTCAATCAGCGTTTGCAGCAGGCGCATTTTCTCTTCATTAGAAGGATAGAAGAGCTCTTCTTTAATGCGGTGACCCGTTTTCTGCTCCGGTTCCACTTCTACGTATTCGGCGTTGTTCATCTGTTCGAACGCCAGCTCGCGAACGCGGTAGGAGAGGGTTGCAGAGAACAGCATATTCAGGCGCTGATTAGCCGGAGGCATACGGCGGAACAGCCAGCGGATGTCTTTAATGAAGCCCAGATCGTACATGCGGTCAGCTTCATCGAGCACCACAACCTGGATGGCACCGAGGTTAATGTGGTTCTGTTTGGCGTAATCGATAAGACGGCCGGTGGTACCGATCAGGATATCCACACCGCTTTCCAGCACTTTCAGCTGCTTATCGTAGCCGTCGCCGCCATAGGCCAGGCCCAGCTTCAGGCCGGTAGCCTGCGCCAGGGGTTCAGCGTCTGCGTGGATCTGTACCGCCAGTTCTCGCGTCGGGGCCATAATTAGCGCGCGCGGCTGGTTAACTTTGCGGTCTGCAATCGCTGGGTGAGAAAGTAAATAATGAAACGTTGACGTTAAAAACGCCATCGTTTTGCCGGTACCGGTTTGCGCCTGCCCGGCAACATCGCGACCGGCCAGCGTCAGCGGCAGCGCGAGGGCCTGAATGGGCGTGCAGTTATGAAACCCTTTATTTTCAAGGGCTTCAATCACCTTCGGGTGCAGCGCGAAGTCGGAAAACTTCTGTTCTGTTAAATGTGTTTTGCTCATAGTGTGGTAGAATATCAGCTTACTATTGCTTTACGAAAGCGTATCCGGTGAAATAAAGTCAACCTTTAGTTGGTTAATGCGACATCAACGCGTCGTTGGTGGAGACAAAACCAACGTACCAGGCTTATTCCTGTGGAGTTATATATGAGCGATAAAATTATTCACCTGACTGACGACAGTTTTGACACGGACGTACTTAAGGCTGACGGGCTGATCCTCGTCGATTTCTGGGCTGAATGGTGTGGTCCTTGCAAAATGATCGCCCCGATTCTGGATGAGATCGCCGACGAATATCAGGGCAAACTGACCGTTGCCAAGCTGAACATCGACCAGAACCCGGGCACCGCACCAAAATACGGTATCCGTGGTATTCCGACCCTGCTGCTGTTCAAAAACGGCGAAGTGGCGGCGACCAAAGTGGGCGCGCTGTCCAAAGGTCAACTGAAAGAGTTCCTCGACGCTAACCTGGCGTAAGGTTTCTCCGCTGTGCGTTCAGAGCCCCCGGCTAAATGATTCGGAACTCTGGACGCCCGGCTGAAGTCGTGCTAAGTTAGCTATGACTTCGTTTTAAACATATCTTGTTGTTTGAATCTTGTTTTACCCGATACTTCCCGTTGTTAACATGAACAGTGCGTGAAGTGGCTAAATTCCGGGCTTGTCACTCAATCCGTCTTGTCGTTTCAGTTCTGCGTTCTTTCCCTGTGACCAGACAGCGAACAGACATGAGTTGATGGCCGCTAAACAGGCATGGATGACCCTGCCATACCATTCACAACATTAAGTTCGAGAATCACCCCGAGTTTAAGAACCCACACCATTATGAATCTTACCGAATTAAAGAATACGCCGGTTTCTGAGCTGATCACTCTCGGCGAAAATATGGGGCTGGAAAACCAGGCTCGTATGCGCAAGCAGGACATCATTTTCGCCATCCTGAAGCAGCACGCTAAGAGTGGCGAAGATATCTTTGGCGACGGTGTGCTGGAGATATTGCAAGACGGATTTGGTTTCCTCCGCTCTGCAGACAGCTCCTACCTCGCCGGCCCTGACGACATCTACGTATCCCCCAGCCAAATCCGCCGTTTCAACCTCCGCACTGGTGACACCATTTCAGGTAAGATTCGTCCTCCTAAAGAGGGTGAACGCTACTTTGCGCTGTTGAAAGTCAATGAAGTTAACTTCGATAAGCCAGAAAACTCGCGCAATAAGATCCTCTTTGAGAACTTAACGCCGCTGCACGCGAACTCTCGCCTGCGTATGGAGCGTGGTAACGGTTCTACCGAAGACTTAACCGCGCGCGTTCTGGATCTGGCCTCACCAATCGGTCGTGGTCAGCGTGGTCTGATTGTGGCGCCGCCAAAAGCGGGTAAAACCATGCTGCTGCAGAACATCGCGCAGAGCATTGCTTACAACCACCCTGACTGTGTGCTGATGGTGCTGCTGATTGACGAACGTCCGGAAGAAGTGACCGAGATGCAGCGTCTGGTTAAAGGTGAAGTGGTTGCTTCTACCTTCGACGAGCCAGCATCTCGCCACGTTCAGGTTGCGGAAATGGTTATCGAGAAGGCAAAACGCCTGGTTGAGCACAAGAAAGACGTGATCATCCTGCTCGACTCCATCACCCGTCTGGCGCGTGCCTACAACACCGTGGTCCCGGCGTCTGGTAAAGTCCTGACCGGTGGTGTGGATGCTAACGCCCTGCATCGTCCAAAACGTTTCTTCGGTGCTGCACGTAACGTCGAAGAGGGCGGCAGCCTGACCATCATCGCGACCGCGCTGATCGATACCGGCTCTAAGATGGACGAAGTTATCTACGAAGAGTTTAAAGGGACAGGCAACATGGAACTGCACCTCTCTCGTAAGATCGCTGAAAAACGCGTCTTCCCGGCTATCGACTACAACCGTTCCGGTACCCGTAAAGAAGAGCTGCTCACCACCCAGGAAGAGCTGCAGAAAATGTGGATCCTGCGCAAAATCATTCATCCAATGGGTGAAATCGACGCGATGGAGTTCCTCATTAACAAACTGGCAATGACCAAAACCAACGACGATTTCTTCGACATGATGAAACGCTCGTAACGCAAATAAAGCCAGCGAACGCCACGTTTTTACGTGGCGTTTTTCTTTTATGGACTATACGCTAGTACCACCTACTCCCAATTTTGACGTGTAGGTGCGACAATAAGACGATTCGTAGAGTAAAAACATTAATAGCTTGAATAATATACAAATGAGGTCACAAGAGGTTTACTTTTACCTTCGGGCTATGAGCCTTCGTGGTTATACTTCCGAGACTAACATTTGTTGAGAATCCATTGTGAACCTATTCGATACGTTTACTGATCTAACCAGTATTTTTTTATTCACCACCTGTTTTCTGTTTATTGCGCGTAAGGTGGCGAAATACGTGGGGTTAGTGGATAAACCCAACTTCCGGAAGCGTCATCAGGGCATGATCCCCCTGGTGGGTGGTATTTCCGTTTTTGCCGGCATTTGCTATGCCTTCGCAATTGCTAACTACTATGTCCCACATGTCAAATTATATCTGATGTGTTCAACGGTACTGGTCATCGTCGGCGCGCTTGACGATCGTTATGACATCAGCGTTAAAATCCGCGCCTTTGTGCAGGCGGCAGTTGGCATTGCCATGATGGTCTCAGCAAAACTCTACTTGAGTAGCCTGGGCTATATTTTTGGCTCGTGGGAGATGGTGCTCGGCCCGTTCGGCTATTTTCTGACGCTTTTCGCCGTATGGGTTGCTATAAATGCCTTCAACATGGTCGATGGTATTGATGGCTTGCTGGGGGGACTCTCCTGCGTCTCGTTTGCCGCGATCGGTTTTATTTTGTGGTTTGACGGTCAATATAGTCTTGCTATGTGGTGCTTCGCCATGATTGCCGCCATCCTGCCTTATATCCTGTTAAACCTCGGTGCGCTGGGGCGTCGCTATAAAGTCTTTATGGGTGATGCGGGCAGCACACTCATTGGGTTTACCGTCATCTGGATTTTGCTGGAAACGACTCAGGGGCAAGTCCATCCTATCAGCCCTGTCACCGCGTTGTGGATTATCGCAATCCCGTTAATGGATATGGTTGCGATTATGTATCGCCGCTTGCGCAAAGGAATGAGTCCCTTCTCAGCCGACCGACAGCATATTCATCATTTGATCATGCGCGCTGGATTCACCTCCCGGCAGGCATTTGTTTTGATAACCGTGGCGGCCGCCATCCTTGCGGGAGTGGGTGTTGCCGCGGAGTATGCTCATTTTGTGCCAGAATGGGTTATGTTGGCATTATTTTTGCTAGCGTTTTTCCTTTACGGCTACTGCATTAAGCGCGCATGGAAAGTAGCGCGGTTCATTAAACGTATTAAACGCAGGATGCGTCGTAACAGTGGCAAAAACACAACATTAACTAAGTAAAACCGGGACTATGATGACTCAACCGTTGGCGGGAGCGAAATCAGTGGTAACTGAGAATGAACTGGATATTCGGGGTTTGTTTCGCGTGTTATGGGCAGGCAAACTTTGGATTGCGGGGATCGCGCTGGGGTTTGCACTGTTAGCGCTGGCCTATACGTTCTTTGCAAAACAAGAGTGGAGCGCCACGGCAATCACTGACAAACCAACGGTTAACATGCTTGGGGGGTTCTATTCCCAACAGCAATTCCTGCGAAACCTGGATATCAAAGCTAACCTCGCCACGCCAGATCAGGTCTCCGTTATGGATGAGGCCTATAAAGAGTTTGTGATGCAACTGGCTTCGTGGGATACGCGCCGCGACTTCTGGTCCCAGACGGATTACTACAAGCAGCGTCGGGTTGATAACACCAAAGCCGATGCCGCTCTGCTGGACGATCTGATTAACAATATACAATTTATGCCGGGCGACGCCCTGCGTAACGTGAATGACAGCGTCAAGCTGATTGCAGAAACCGCGCCGGACGCCAACAACCTGCTGCGTCAGTATGTCGCGTTTGCCAGCCAGCGTGCCGCAAGCCATCTTAACGAAGAGCTTAAAGGCGCCTGGTCGGCTCGCACCATCCAGATGAAAGCACAGGTGAAACGTCAGGAAGAGGTGGCTAAAGCGATTTTCGCTCGCCGTGTACACAATATTGAGCAGGCGCTGAAAATTGCGGAACAGCACAATATTTCCCGTACTGAAACGGACGTGCCGGCTGATGAACTGCCTGATTCAGAGATGTTCCTCCTTGGCCGCCCCATGTTGCAGGCACGTCTGGAAAACCTTCAGGCCGTCGGTCCTGATTTTGACCTCGATTACGATCAAAATCGCGCGATGCTCAATACGCTTAATGTCGGTCCATCTCTGGACCCGCGTTTTCAGACCTATCGTTATTTGCGAACGCCTGAAGAACCTGTAAAACGCGATAGTCCGCGTCGTGCATTCCTGATGATCATGTGGGGGATTGTAGGCGCACTGACGGGCGCTGGCGTGGCGTTAACGCGTCGTCGCACAAACTAAGAATGCCGTCTACGATGAAGGCTGCGGCCTTCATCGCCTAATCGAAGAGAATCGATGTGAAAGTACTAACCGTATTTGGCACCAGGCCGGAGGCCATTAAGATGGCACCTCTGGTTCATGCGCTGGCCAGCGATCCTGATATTGAAGCGAAAGTGTGCGTCACGGCCCAGCACCGTGAGATGCTCGATCAGGTGTTAACGCTCTTTTCCATCGTCCCGGATTACGACCTCAATATTATGAAACCGGGGCAAGGATTGACGGAGATAACCTGTCGCATTCTGCAAGAGCTGAAGCCTATCCTGGAGTCATTCAAGCCTGACGTGGTGCTGGTACACGGCGACACCACCACGACCGTGGCGACTAGCCTGGCCGCGTTTTACCAGCGAATTCCCGTGGGGCATGTTGAGGCGGGTCTGCGTACCGGCAATCTTTATTCGCCGTGGCCGGAGGAGGCCAACCGCACGCTAACGGGCCACCTGGCGATGTATCACTTTGCGCCTACGGAAAACTCGCGTCAGAACCTGCTGCGTGAAAATATCGCCGATAACAAAATCTTTGTGACCGGCAATACGGTCATCGATGCGTTAATTTGGGTACGTGACCGGGTCCTGGCAAACCACGAGCTTAAGAACGAACTCGCTGCTCGCTATCCATTCCTGCACAACGGCAAAAAAACCATTCTGGTCACCGGCCACCGTCGCGAAAGCTTTGGCCGGGGTTTTGAGCAAATCTGTCACGCGCTGGCTGAAATCGCGGCGCAGAACGACGACGTGCAGATTGTCTATCCGGTCCATCTCAATCCTAACGTCAGCGAGCCGGTTAACCGCATCCTGGGCCATATCAAAAATGTCATTCTGATTGAACCTCAGGACTATCTGCCGTTTGTCTGGCTGATGAACCATGCCTGGCTGATCCTTACCGATTCCGGCGGCATTCAGGAAGAAGCGCCTTCTCTTGGCAAACCGGTGCTGGTGATGCGTGAAACCACCGAACGTCCGGAAGCGGTCAAAGCCGGTACGGTGCGTCTGGTCGGCACCAACGCGGAACTCATCGTCGAAGAGGTCACGCGCCTTCTGCATGACGACGAAACGTATCAGGCGATGAGCCGGGCCCATAATCCGTATGGGGACGGGCAGGCTTGTGGCCGTATTTTGCATGCACTTAAACACAATCAGGTATCGCTATGAGTTTTACTACCCTCTCTGTCATTGGTCTTGGCTACATTGGCTTGCCCACCGCGGCGGCGTTTGCCTCTCGTCAGAAACAGGTTGTCGGTGTGGATATCAACGCCCGTGCGGTGGAAACCATTAACCGTGGCGAGATTCATATTGTCGAGCCCGATCTTGACCGCGTGGTGAAAGAGGCGGTGGAGGGCGGCTTCCTGCGCGCCAGTACCACGCCCGTTGAAGCGGATGCTTACCTGATTGCCGTTCCAACGCCCTTTAAAGGTGACCACGAGCCCGACATGGTCTACGTCGAGGCGGCGGCAAAGTCCATTGCCCCTGTGCTGAAGAAAGGGGCGCTGGTGATTCTGGAATCAACTTCTCCGGTCGGTGCTACCGAGCAGATGGCGCAGTGGCTGGCCGACGCGCGCCCTGATTTAAGCTTCCCGCAACAGGCGGGGGAGCAGGCGGATATCAACATCGCCTACTGTCCGGAGCGCGTGCTACCGGGCCAGGTCATGGTCGAACTGATAAAAAACGACCGCGTCATTGGCGGTATGACGCCCGTCTGTTCCGAGCGCGCCAGCGCGCTGTACAAGATTTTCCTGGAAGGCGAGTGTGTGGTGACAAACTCCCGCACCGCCGAGATGTGCAAGCTGACGGAAAACAGCTTCCGTGACGTTAATATCGCCTTTGCGAACGAACTGTCGCTGATTTGCGCCGATCAGGGGATTAACGTCTGGGAGTTGATTAGCCTGGCGAATCGCCATCCGCGTGTAAACATTCTCCAGCCAGGCCCGGGCGTGGGTGGACACTGCATCGCCGTCGATCCGTGGTTTATTGTGGCTCAGAATCCGGCGCAGGCGCGCCTGATTCGCACCGCGCGTGAAGTGAACGACAGCAAACCTCACTGGGTGCTCAATCAGGTCAAAACCACGGTAGCGGATTGTCTGGCAGAGAGCGGAAAGCGCGCCAGCGAGCTGAAAATTGCCTGCTTTGGTCTGGCCTTCAAACCCAACATTGACGACCTGCGCGAAAGCCCGGCAATGGAAATTGCTCAGATGATTGCCGAATGGCACAAGGGTGAAACGCTGGTGGTTGAGCCGAATATCCATGAGTTGCCGGCAAAACTGGCGGGGCACTGCACGCTGGCTGCGCTGGATGAGGCGCTGGCGACGGCGGACGTGCTGGTGCTGCTGGTGGATCATAAAGCGTTTAAAGCGACGTCCGGTGATGCGGTGCGTCAGAAGTATGTGGTTGATACCAAAGGTGTCTGGCGTTGAACAGCCTGAACGGGGTACTTGAGCCCCTGCAGTGGGAGAGTGCCTTTTTCGGCCTGCCGTCGGCCATTGTGCGTCTGCGCGATAATGCGCCGGTACTGGCTGAATCGGATTTCATCGCCTGGCAACGGATTCAGGCGAAGATCCCGGCGGACCGTACCGACCTGCTTGATGCGCTCCAGCAACGCGGCTTTCAGCTGGTGGAAGGTGAGGCAGACCTTTCCATAACCCTCACCCGGCATGATGCGCCCGGTGCGGAAATGGCAACCGAACAGGATATTCCCGTGCTGCGTCAGATGGCGGCCCGGGCGTTTGCGCAGAGCCGCTTTCGTGCGCCCTGGTACGCACCTGACGATAGTGGACGTTTCTATGCCCAGTGGATAGAGAATGCGGTTAAAGGCACCTTTGACCACGTCTGCCTGGTTTTCCGCGCAGGGGACGGTCAACTCCAGGGGTTCGTCTCGCTTCGCAAGCTCAACGTGCGCGAGGCGCGTATTGGCTTATTAGCCGGGCGCGGCATGGGTGAGAAACTTATGCAGGCGGCGCTGCACTGGGCGCAGCAGCAGCAGGTTGAGACGCTGCGGGTGGCGACCCAGGTGGGCAACACCGCCGCGCTTAAACGTTATATTGCGAGTGGTGCCAACATCGACGCCACCGCCTACTGGTTATACAGGTGACAAGATGATTCCATTTAACGCACCACCCGTCGTGGGAACGGAACTCGACTATATGCAGTCTGCCATGGGCAGCGGCAAACTCTGCGGTGACGGCGGTTTCACCCGTCGCTGTCAGCAGTGGATGGAACAGCGTTTTCGCAGCGCCAAAGTACTGCTGACCCCGTCCTGTACGGCATCGCTGGAAATGGCCGCACTGCTGCTGGATATCCAGCCCGGCGATGAAGTGATCATGCCGAGCTACACCTTCGTTTCCACGGCGAATGCGTTTGTCCTGCGCGGGGCGAAAATCGTCTTTGTGGATATCCGCCCGGATACCATGAACATTGATGAGACGCTGATTGAAGCGGCGATCACCGACAAAACGCGCGCGATCGTGCCGGTTCACTACGCAGGTGTGGCCTGTGAAATGGACACCATCATGGCCATCGCCAAAAAACATAACCTGTTTGTGGTGGAAGATGCCGCGCAGGGCGTGATGTCGACCTACAAGGGACGCGCGCTGGGCACCATCGGCCACATCGGCTGCTTTAGCTTCCACGAAACCAAAAACTACACGGCAGGTGGAGAGGGTGGCGCGACGCTGATTAACGACCGGGCGCTCGTGGAGCGTGCGGAAGTGATCCGCGAAAAAGGCACCAACCGCAGCCAGTTCTTCCGTGGCCAGGTAGACAAATATACCTGGCGCGATATTGGCTCCAGCTATCTGATGGCGGATCTGCAGGCCGCGTACCTGTGGGCGCAGCTGGAAGCCGCGGATCGCATCAACCTGCAGCGTCTCTCCCTGTGGCAAACCTATTACGATGCGCTGGAACCTCTGGCCAAAGCCGGGCGTATTGCACTGCCAACGATTCCGGCGGATTGCGTCCACAACGCGCACATGTTCTACATCAAGCTGCGCGATAACGACGACCGCAGCGAGCTCATCGCCTGGCTGAAAGAAGCCGAAATTATGGCGGTGTTCCACTATATCCCGCTGCACTCCAGTCCGGCGGGCGAAGCGTTTGGAACATTCGCGGGTGAAGACCGTTACACCACCAAAGAAAGTGAGCGGTTGCTTCGTCTGCCACTGTTCTACAACCTCGCGCCAGTTAACCAGCGTACGGTGATTAATACCCTCCTGAGTTATTTCGGCTGATATGTCTCTGGCAAAAGCATCGGTGTGGACCGCCGCGTCCACGCTTGTAAAAATTGGGGCCGGGCTGTTGGTCGTCAAGCTCCTGGCCGTCTCATTTGGCCCGTCAGGAGTGGGGCTGGCGGGTAATTTCCGTCAGCTTGTCACCGTCCTTGGCGTGCTGGCCGGTGCCGGTATCTTCAACGGCGTCACCAAATACGTTGCGCAGTATCATGATGATGCGGCCCAGCTTCGGAGGGTCGTGGGCACCTCGTCGGCGATGGTCACGGGTTTTTCGACCCTGATGGCGATCATCTTTCTGCTGGCGGCGGCGCCCATCAGCCAGGGATTATTCGGTCACACCCACTATCAGGGGCTGGTGCGTCTGGTCGCATTGGTTCAGATGGGGATTGCCTGGGCTAACCTGCTGCTGGCGCTGATGAAAGGGTTTCGTGATGCTGCCGGAAACGCGATTGCGTTAATCCTGGGCAGCGTTATCGGCGTGATTGCCTATTATTTCTGCTATCGCCTGGGGGGCTACGAAGGCGCGCTGCTGGGGCTGGCGCTGGTTCCGGCGCTGGTGGTTGTGCCTGCGGCATTTATGCTGATGCGTCGGGGCGTCATTCCGCTGAGCTACCTGAAACCGCAATGGGACTCGATGCTTGCCAGCCAACTGGGTAAATTTACCCTGATGGCGCTCATCACCTCCGTCACGCTGCCGGTGGCCTACGTGATGATGCGAAACCTGCTGGCGGCGCACTATAGCTGGGATGAGGTCGGGATCTGGCAGGGCGTAAGCAGTATTTCCGATGCCTATCTTCAGTTTATTACGGCTTCCTTTAGCGTTTACCTGCTGCCAACCCTGTCGCGCCTGACGTCCAGACAGGACATAACGCGCGAGATTTTCCGATCGCTGCGCTTTGTATTGCCGGCCGTCGCGGCTGCCAGCTTTACCGTCTGGTTATTGCGCGATGTCGCCATCTGGCTGCTGTTCTCGGCGAAGTTCACCGCCATGCGCGATCTCTTTGCCTGGCAGCTGGTGGGTGATGTACTGAAAGTGGGGGCTTACGTTTTCGGCTATCTGGTGATCGCGAAAGCGTCCCTTCGGCTCTATATCCTGGCGGAAATTAGCCAGTTTGTTTTACTGACGGCATTTTCACACTGGCTGATACCCACGCACGGTGCGCTGGGGGCGGCCCAGGCCTACATGGCAACCTATATCGTTTATTTCGCCGCCTGTTGCGGTGTATTTTTATTGTGGCGTAAACGCGCATGACTGCACTGATTCACATCCTGGGATCGGATATCCCACACCATAACCAGACCGTTTTGCGGTTCTTCAACGACGAGCTGGCATCGGGAGATCCTGATGCGCGTGAGTTTATGGTTGCAGGTCAGGATAAGGGCCTGAGCGAGGCGTTTCCGGCACTGACGATTCGCTTCTGGCCGGATAAGGCCTCACTGGCGAAGGCGGTGGTTGCCAAAGCCAAAGCTGATCGTAAGCAACGTTTCTTTTTCCACGGGCAGTTCAATACCGGCCTGTGGCTGGCGCTTCTCAGCGGAGGGATTAAACCCTCCCAGTGCAGCTGGCATATCTGGGGAGCCGATCTTTATGAAGTCTCCCGCGGCTGGAAATTCCGTCTTTTTTATCCCCTGCGCCGCATGGCTCAGGGGCGCGTAGGCTGCGTTTTTGCTACCCGCGGCGATCTCAACTATTTTGCTAAACAGCACCCGAACGTGCGCGGCGAGTTGCTCTATTTCCCCACCCGCATGGATCCGGCGCTGAATGCCATGGCGAATGACGCGGTGCGAGAAGGCAAGCTGACGATTCTGGTGGGGAATTCCGGCGATCGCAGTAACGCACATGTCGCGGCGCTCAGGGCGGTGCATCAGCAGTTTGGCGACACGGTGAACGTGGTGGTGCCGATGGGCTATCCCGCCAACAACAGCGCCTATATCGACGAGGTTCGTCAGCAGGGGCTGGCGCTGTTTAGCGCTGAAAATCTGCACATCCTCAGCGATAAGCTGGAATTTGATGACTATCTTGCGCTGCTGAGAAAATGCGATCTCGGTTATTTCATCTTTGCCCGGCAGCAGGGGATTGGCACGCTGTGCCTGCTGATTCAGGCAGGTGTACCGTGCGTGCTCAACCGCGACAACCCGTTCTGGCAGGACATGGCCGAGCAGCATATTCCGGTACTGTTTACCTCAGACACGCTGAATGTCGAGGTGGTACGTGAAGCTCAACGTCAGCTCACGCTGGTGGATAAAAACAGCATCGATTTTTTCAGCCCGAATTATCTCACGCCGTGGCACCGCGCGCTGCGTATCGCTGCAGGAGATAAAGCATGAGTCAGTTGCAATTCAGCGGCTTACTGGTTGTCTGGCTTCTGAGCAGCCTGTTTATCGCCACGCTCACCTGGTTTGAATTCCGGCGCGTGCGCTTCAACTTTAACGTATTCTTCTCGTTACTGTTTCTGCTGACGTTCTTTTTCGGCTTCCCGTTGACCAGCATACTGGTCTTCCGTTTTGACGTGAGCGTCGCGCCGCCGGACATTCTGCTCCAGGCGCTTCTGGCGGCGACCTGCTTCTATGCGGTCTACTACGTCACGTATAAAACGCGTCTGCGTTCAGCGCAGGCTGCAGCCCCACGCCGGGCGCTCTTTACCATGAATCGGGTGGAAACCCACCTGACATGGGTGATGCTGATGACTATCGCCTTGGTCAGCGTTGGCATCTTCTTCATGCATAACGGCTTCCTGCTTTTTAAACTCCACTCCTACAGCCAGATTTTTTCGGCAGAAGTCTCGGGCGTGGCGCTTAAGCGTTTCTTCTACTTCTTCATTCCGGCGATGCTGGTGATCTTCTTCCTGCGCCAGGACAGCAAAGCGTGGCTGTTCTTCCTGGTCAGTACCGTCGCATTTGGCATCCTGACCTACATGATTGTGGGCGGTACGCGCGCGAACATCATCATCGCCTTCGCGATCTTCCTGTTTATCGGCATTATCCGCGGCTGGATCTCGCTCTGGATGCTGGTTGCAGCAGGCGTGTTTGGCATTGTGGGAATGTTCTGGCTGGCGCTAAAGCGCTACGGGATGAACGTGGCGGGTGATGAGGCGTTTTACACGTTCCTTTACCTCACGCGCGATACGTTCTCGCCATGGGAAAACCTGGCACTGCTGCTGCAAAATTACGACAAGATTGATTTCCAGGGGCTGGCGCCGATTGTTCGCGACTTCTACGTCTTTATCCCTTCCTGGCTATGGCCGGACCGTCCTGGCGTGGTGCTGAATACGGCGAATTACTTCACCTGGGAAGTGCTGAACAACCATTCCGGTCTGGCAATTTCTCCTACGCTGCTCGGTTCCCTGGTGGTGATGGGCGGGGCGTGGTTCATTCTCCCCGGAGCGGTTGCCGTGGGGCTGATTATCAAGTGGTTCGACTGGCTTTACCTGCGTGGCAATGAAGAGACCAACCGCTATAAAGCGGCCATTTTGCACAGTTTCTGCTTTGGTGCCATTTTCAATATGATCGTTCTGGCGCGCGAAGGTCTGGACTCGTTCGTTTCGCGCGTGGTGTTCTTCATGGTCGTTTTCGGCATCTGCCTGTTACTGGCCAAACTGTTGTACTGGCTGTTTGACAGCGCCGGGCTTGTGCACAAGCGCGAGCGGCAGGGCAGCACAACGCTGTCTCAAGTCTGAGTAAGGATAGTAATGACTGATAGAATTTCTGCACCGCGCTATGCGCTACGTGGTCTGCAGCTGATTGGCTGGCGCGACATGCAGCACGCGCTGGATTTTCTGTTCGCCGACGGCCAGATGAAATCCGGTACGCTGGTGGCCATCAACGCGGAAAAGATGCTGGCGGTTGAGGATAACGCGGAAGTCAAAAGCCTGATAGACGCGGCCGAATTTAAATACGCGGACGGGATCAGCGTGGTTCGCTCTATCCGTAAAAAGTATCCTGACGCTAATGTTTCCCGCGTGGCGGGTGCCGATCTCTGGGAGCAGCTTATGGCCCGCGCAGGCGCGCAGGGAACGCCCGTGTTCCTGATTGGCGGGAAGCCGGAGATACTGGCCCAGACGGAAGAGAAACTGCGTCGTCAATGGAATGTTAATATTGTCGGCAGCCAGGATGGTTACTTCAAACCGGAAGATCGGCAGGCGCTGTTTGAGCGCGTTCGTGACAGCGGGGCGAAGATTGTCACCGTGGCGATGGGGTCCCCGCGCCAGGAGATCCTGATGCGTGACTGTCGTCTGGTCTGCCCGGATGCCCTCTACATGGGCGTTGGCGGCACATATGACGTCTTTACCGGCCACGTCAAGCGTGCGCCAGCGGTCTGGCAACATCTGGGGCTGGAGTGGTTGTATCGCCTGCTATCGCAGCCGACACGCATTAAACGACAGATCCGTCTGCTTCGCTACCTCGCCTGGCATTACACCGGGAAAATGTAATCAAAATGTAGCGCGATATGCTATTCGCGCTGCAACTCGCCTGCAAAACTGCTGATAATCTGTGCAATGCATTCATTTTTTTTATGCATCGTTTGCCATTTGGCACATTTTAAGAAACCATTCGCTCCGTATTTTAGTCCCCCTAAAAAACAATACCCGGTCTTAAGTCGGGAAACAGCAAACACAATCGAGGATCTATGGCAGAGAAAAAACAGGAGCTACAGCGTGGGCTGGAAGCTCGTCATATTGAACTGATAGCGCTGGGCGGCACTATCGGCGTGGGCCTGTTTATGGGCTCCGCAAGCACGCTCAAGTGGGCAGGCCCTTCCGTATTACTGGCGTACATTATTGCCGGGCTGTTTGTTTTCTTCATCATGCGTTCCATGGGCGAAATGCTCTTCCTGGAGCCGGTAACCGGCTCCTTCGCCGTTTACGCGCACCGGTATATGAGCCCCTTTTTCGGCTACCTGACAGCCTGGTCATACTGGTTCATGTGGATGGCGGTGGGCATCTCCGAGATCACCGCGATAGGGGTCTATGTCCAGTTCTGGTTCCCGGACATGGCCCAGTGGATACCCGCGCTTATTGCCGTGGGGCTGGTGGCGCTGGCAAACCTGGCCGCCGTGCGTCTTTATGGTGAGATCGAGTTCTGGTTCGCGATGATTAAAGTCACCACCATCATCGTGATGATTGTTGTTGGCCTGGGCGTGATTTTCTTCGGCTTTGGCAACGGTGGACACGCTATCGGTTTCGGTAACCTGACCGAAAACGGCGGCTTCTTCGCCGGCGGCTGGAAGGGTTTCCTGACGGCGCTGTGTATCGTTGTGGCTTCGTATCAGGGCGTGGAGCTGATCGGTATTACTGCCGGTGAAGCGAAAAATCCGCAGGTCACGCTGCGTAGCGCGGTGGGCAAAGTGCTGTGGCGCATCCTGATTTTCTATGTGGGCGCGATCTTCGTTATCGTAACCATCTTCCCGTGGAACGAAATTGGCACGACGGGTAGCCCGTTTGTTTTAACCTTTGCCAAAATTGGTATCACGGCGGCGGCGGGCATCATTAACTTTGTGGTCCTGACGGCAGCGCTGTCAGGGTGTAACAGCGGGATGTACAGCTGTGGGCGTATGCTCTATGCGCTCTCGAAGAATAACCAGCTGCCTGCGGCGATGAGCAAAGTGTCACGTGCTGGCGTGCCGGTGGCGGGCGTGGCGGTTTCGATTGCGATCCTGCTGATTGGCTCTTGCCTGAATTACATCATTCCCAATCCGCAGCGGGTGTTCGTTTACGTCTACAGCGCCAGCGTCCTGCCGGGCATGGTGCCGTGGTTTGTTATCCTCATCAGCCAGCTGCGTTTCCGTCATGCGCATAAAAAGGCGATTGAAAGCCATCCGTTCCGTTCAATTCTGTTCCCGTATGCGAACTATTTAACGATGGCGTTCCTGATTTGCGTATTAATCGGAATGTACTTTAATGAAGATACCCGCATGTCGCTGTTTGTCGGGATGATCTTCCTGGCCGCTGTAACGGCTGCCTATAAGCTTTTTGGTCTCGGTCGCCGTGCCACCACGCAGAAAGTGGAGGAATAAGCGGCAAAATGTGCAAACGATAACCAAACGCGCATTTTTTTCAAAAAAGCACTAGACAGCGGGGACGGAGGTACGTAATATCCAGCCCCGCAACGGCGCTAAGCGCCCGTAGCTCAGCTGGATAGAGCGCTGCCCTCCGGAGGCAGAGGTCTCAGGTTCGAATCCTGTCGGGCGCGCCATTTTAGTCCCGGCGCTAGAGCTGCGGTGGTCTGAGAAGTAGTCAGTACCGCGTGAAAGAATACAGTGGTGGCTATAGCTCAGTTGGTAGAGCCCTGGATTGTGATTCCAGTTGTCGTGGGTTCGAATCCCATTAGCCACCCCATTATTGAAAGAGTTGTGAATTGCGAAGGTGGCGGAATTGGTAGACGCGCTAGCTTCAGGTGTTAGTGTCCTTAGGATGTGGGGGTTCGAGTCCCCCCCCTCGCACCACGACTTTTTAAATGAATTGAACTAAAAATTCAAAAAGCAGTACATCGGCGAGTAGCGCAGCTTGGTAGCGCAACTGGTTTGGGACCAGTGGGTCGGAGGTTCGAATCCTCTCTCGCCGACCAATTTTGAACCCCGCTTAGGCGGGGTTTTTTGTTTTGTGCCACTTTTCACCCCTGTAGTGATTCCCCGACAGCGCCCTGTTTCATTGTCGCGATTCAGCGACATATAATGCATTGAAAATAAACATATTTACTATCCATAGGTTTTGCTGTCTCCTCCTGGCGACATATTTCTGCGTTGACCGATATGTTGTAGCGATTAAGACGACGCTTAACAGCATAATTTCCTTTTATCTTAAAATGTTGCGTCATGTAAAAGTTCTGCGTGTCATGTTGGCACGTTACGTGCAATAATATGCGTGTAGATGCTCATTCCATCTCTTATGTTCGCCTTCGTGCCTCATAAACTCCGGAATGACGCAGAGCCATTTACGGTGCTTATCGTCCACTGACAGATGTCGCTTCGGCCTCATCAGACACCATGGACATAACGTTGAGTGAAGCACCAAATATGTTGTCTTACAGACCTGTTTTAACGCCTGCTTTTATAGCAGGCGTTTTTTTATGCCTTATTCCCGATACCGGCGCACGATCAGGGCAACCATCACCAGGGCCGCTGACGAGACAGCATAGAGTGCGGCTACTGAGCCAAACCCGGCAGCCACTGCCGCTGCGATGCCGGTGAAGAGAGAGGCGCTGAGCGTTTGCCAGCGCCAGGCTTTACCACTGGCCGAAGCGGTTTGCGTAATATGAAAACTACTGAGAACGCCAAACGTCCCGGCCGCGAACAGAACATTCGAAGCCAGATGCGCGATAAAGATCATCCCCAGCGCACATGCCATCCACCCGGACAACAACGGCAGCATTCCATAAGCGGCCAGAAAGATGCCGAGACAAACGATGATGCGTGGCGTGCGAGCGGCAAAGCGCGTCAGGCTCTCTTTTTTTAGCAACATGGGGCCGCAAAGCTGTCCCAGGCTCCTTGCGAAAAGCAGCGGCAAAGCAAGGCCCGCCGCATCCTGAGGATGGAGTTGCTGTGCCAGTGCCGGAAGCAGTGCCATGGCCGGCGAGCCGGCGGCCGCCAGCGCTGGCAGTGATGGGTGACAGGGATATATGGATCAAACGGAGTAACCGGAAACAACCGGGAGTTCGTGGGAACAAACGGGAGGAAGCCAAGAGTGGCGAGGCTTAAGAGTAGGTAAAGCTAGTCAACTGGTAGAAAACCACCCAATATGACAATTTTAGATCGTTCGACATCAAAGCTAAAAAAGTGTCATATATAGTTAGATCGTACCGCCGACTGTTTAATGGGATTTAAATTCGGCTTAAAACGTTATCACATGGAGGTTTAAAACAAAGCCAGCCAATCGGACATTTCTGTAATCAGCCAGCTTTGTTTTGCGTCCTTACGTTCGACGCTGAGCTATCTTTTTCAACGGAATTACGTTGCTCGAAAATCTCTTTGCTCTTGACTTCATCATCAACTAACACCATTGGCATTAATCCTTTCAACCCATTGTTTTTAAAAATCATTATCGCCTTTTCTTTTTCCTCGTAAGACATTAGATCAAAAATTGCTCTTAGCTGAGTTTCTATCTGTTCCAGATTAGGATGATATACTTCTGTTGTGTGCGAATATTTATTCTCATTATGCGTGGTGGGATTCGCATCACCTTCCGCACTCAGGAACCATCCTATAGGCTTTTGTGCTGCCTCCGCAATCATAGCTAAGCGGTCCAGTGACGGGTACGTTTTCTCATTCATATAGTTCCGCAGAACCGTATCGGAAAGGCCGCACCTACTAGCAAACCCTCTAATTGACTCGTTACCGATAGCCTCAGCTAATTTATCTTTGAAGCGAATTTTTCTTAGCCAATCAAAAAACTGTTTCGAATTATCGTCCATAAAATCACCTAGATAACGCTAACTAATTGAATAAGTGGTGCAATTATTTAATCGCACAACCCTGCCATGTTGCGAATAAAAGATTGCAAAAGACTTTACATGCGAATTTTTATTCGCTATCTTTTTACACGTAAAGGTGAACAGTTTAGTTCACCGCAACGAGTAAATATTTAAGGATCGCAGAATGATGACCAAAAGCCAAGACTGGCACCCGGAAGACATCAAAGCAGCGATTAGAAAACGCGGAATGACGACCAGTCAGTTATCCCGTTGTCATGGGTTAGCGGAATCAACATTACGTAACGTATTCCGTCACCACTGGCCCAAAGGGGAGAAAATTATCGCTGACTTTCTCAACATGGAGCCATCAGAGATATGGCCTTCGCGTTATCAGAATCTGACTGTTAAAGAGGTTGCATGATGGAGTTTTGGGTATCAGTGAAAGAATGTGTTGGCGTCTGTGGTTTCCCACAGGCTGAATCTAATGCGCGGAAAAAACTTGAGGATCTGGTTTGCGGTCGCAGTGAGCTACGCCGCAAACGTGCCGGAACCAAAGCATTTGAATACCACATATCAGTATTGCCACCAGAAGTTCGTGCTGAATTGCTGGCTACCCGTGGGCTGATTGAAACCTCATCTGGCCTCATTACTCTGCCGAGAGAGCCGGAACGTGTGGCGGCTGATGATCTTGATCGCCAGCGTCTCTGGTCAGCATGGGAGAAAGCGACCGGCGAACAGCGCCTGCATGCAGAGCGTCGCACGAAAGCTGCTGCGCTGGTGGCAGAGTTGATGGCGTCAGGTGTTGGCAATCGCAAGGCGATTACTCTGGCCGCGAAGCAATTACAGATTAGTGAAGGAACGCTTCGCAATTTGTACTACAAAGTGAAGGACTTCAGCCCTGACCTCTGGGGACCTGTACTGCTCGATCGCCGCGTCCGCGAAAAACGCGTGACAGGACGTTCGGCTGAAATCTCTGATGATGCCTGGCAATTCTTCCTGGGCGATTATCTGCGCAACGAAGCCCCGTTTTTCTCCAAATGCTACGAACGGCTGGAAATCGCCGCAGAAACACATGGCTGGACCATACCGGCTGAACGTACCCTGCGTCGTAAGCTGGAACGTGAAGTTGATCCGCGCATTGTCGTTGCCACCCGTGAAGGTGAAAACGCCCTTGCGCAGATGCACCCGTCACAACAGCGCACCGTCGCGCAGTTGCATGCAATGGAATGGATTAACGGTGACGGTTATCAGCACAACGTGTTTGTCCGCTGGTTTAACGGTGAAATCATCCGTCCTAAAACATGGTTCTGGCAGGATGTCCACAGCCGCAAAATTGTCGGCTGGCGGGCTGATGTATCAGAAAACAGCGACAGTATTCGCCTGTCACTCATGGATACGCTGAAAACCTACGGGAAACCACAACACATCACGATAGACAACACCCGTGCAGCGGCGAACAAATGGTTGTCTGGTGGCGTTCCTAACCGCTATCGGTTCAAAGTCCGTGAAGATGACCCTATGGGGATCATCCCTCTGCTGGGTATCAAGCTGCACTGGACTGGCGTTATCGGTGGTAAAGGCTGGGGCCAGGCTAAACCCGTAGAACGTGCCTTTGGTGTGGGTGGCCTGGGTGAATACATTGATAAACACCCGGCACTGGCTGGCGCATTTGCCGGTGAAAATGTCAGTTCCAAACCAGAGAACTATGGCAGCCGCGCCGTTGATGTTGAGACCTTTATGGAAATTATCAGTGAAGGTGTCGCCATGTTTAACAGGAAGACCCAGCGTAAAACGGAAATGTGTCGGGGTGAACTGTCCTTCGATCAGGCTTTTGAACAAAGCTACAGCCAGGCTGTGATCACCCGTTTAACTGAAGAACAAATCCGCCAGTTCATGCTGCCGGCAGAGTCGGTTCGCGTGAAACCCACCGGAGAATTCACGATGGAAAGCGGCGGCTCCCTGTTTGGCCGCAAGAACACCTACTGGAGTGAGCAACTTGTCAGCCATCGCTCCCGCAAAATTACAGTCCGTTTTGACCCGCGTAACCTTCACAGTGAAGTAGCCTGTTACGACCTTGATGGCCGATTCCTCTGTATGGCGGAATGTCGCGCCGCAGTGGCGTTTGGTGATACCGAGGCTGGTCGTGAACACAACCGCGCCCGTCGCGAAATGATGCGCAGCACCAAAAAAGCAGCGAAGGCACTAAACCGCATGACAGCGATCGAAGTTAATGACCTGCTACCGAAGACAGAACATGCGGAGTTACCGGAACGTCATGTTGTTGAGCGCGTATTCAATATGGGTAATACCGTCAGACGTGTGCAGGAAATGCAAGACACGCAAACCGAGAATGACGTGATTTTTCAGACATTCGTTAATAAAGCAAAGCAGTCGCAGAAATAAAAAAAGCGACGTTGCGAGCGCCGCTTTGAATTAAGTGAATCAGTTTTAACACCTGATTAAGTACAGGCCATTCGAAAAATACAGGATTAATAATCATGACGCAAATTAACCATGATGTTGTGCGTAGTGCCATTCGTGAATTAATTGACAGCAAGGCGATTTCAGGCGCAGCTCTGGCACGTGAGACGGGCACCTCAACGGCTACGGTGTCTCAGTTTCTGAACGGGAAATATAAGGGTGATAACGATACTGTTGCCGCCAGTCTGAATACCTGGCTGGAAAGCCACACCGCTGCGAAAACCTCGCTGCCCGTGGCTCCGGATTTCGTTGAAACACCGACCTCACAAAAAATTCTCGCCACCCTGACGTGGGCACAACTGGCCGGAACGATTGTGCTGGTATACGGCAATCCTGGCGTCGGTAAAACAAAAGCCATCAGACAGTATGCCGCGACAGGCAACAACGTCTGGCATATCACCGCCAGCAAGTCCCGCAGCAACGAACTGGAAACGCTGTACGAACTGGCGCTGAAAATGGGGATTGCTGATGCACCATACCGTCGGGGCGCATTGTCCCGTCTGTTACGCCAGCGTCTGCCGGATACGCGTGGTCTGATTGTCGTGGATGAAGCTGACTGGCTGAGTCTGGATGCCGTTGAAGAATTGCGAATTCTCCAGGAGGAATGCGGCGTTGGTCTGGCGCTGGTCGGAAACCATAAAGTCTACGACCGTCTGACAGGGGGGCAACGCAGTGTGGACTTTGCCCGTCTGTTTTCCCGCGTCTCTAAAAAGTACGTCATCAATACCGTATCAGCCGGTGATGTGGACAGTTTTTGCGATGCCTGGCAGGTCAGCGGACAGGAGGAACGGAAACTGTTGAAGATGATCGCCCGTCGTCCCGGTGCTCTCCGTTCTCTGTCTCACATCCTCCCGCTGGCGGGGATTTACGCACAGGGTAAGGGTGAGACCATCGGTACATCACACATCCAGTCTGCGATGCTGGAACTGGGTCACAGCAATCTGAACGAGGAATAACGCCATGATTACTGAACGTATTGCAGAACACATCAGCATGGCTGAGGCGGCGCAAAACTGGCTTCGCTCCCGTGGTAGCCGTGTCACTGACTTTCGGGTTTTCATGCGTCGCCCGTTACTGGAGATTGTCTGCCCACCAACAGAGCTGGTGCGTAGTGCATCCCGTATATCGGAAACACACAACGGCGGCACCCGCTCCGTCTGGGTAGCCAGTCTGGAAGGTTGCCGGATTATCTGGAGGTAAGTATGGGCTGGAGTACGGGGAGAGCATGGTCACGTGAAGAACTCCGCATTCTTGAACAGAACGCGGGAAAGGTAAGTGTAAGCGGTCTGGCACTGCAACTGGGGCGCTCTAAACAGTCAGTGCAGAATTGCGCCATTCGGCAGGGCCTTTCGCTACGCATCAGAGCGGGAAATGAAGACGACGCATATTTGTGTCGTGAACTTTACAGGGAGGGACTGACCATATCGGTTATCGCCGAAAAAATGGAAATGTCTCGCAGTCAGGTATTTAACATTATTTATAAAGGTAATTAATGGAGGTGTGAGATGGCTAAACAGGTAATCACCATTATTCTCGAGGATGATGCGGTAATTAAAAACGGGGAAATGGTTAAAACCGGTGAGAACTCAGGAAAGCTCGCTATCAGTTTTCACCTTAACAACGCCAATGATGATGGTTCATTTTCGTATCTGGTTGCGGAAGGACTGTCAGCTATTTTTCCAATGGCTATCCAGCAGGTCACTGAATTTGCAAAACAGAAAGTTGATCTGGATAACCGTAAAATTATTAAACACTGAGGTTTATATGAAAGCACCCAAAAAGCCCCGCGCAAAATCAGCCGCTGCTGTCGCCGTTCCTCAATGCCGCGATGACGTAATCAGCGACATCCGCAAGATTGGCGATATTACCCGTGTCATTCTGCGCCGTGAAACGGAACTGAATGACAAAATAGCGGCCCTGACAAATGATGTTGCGCCCGGCATTGAAGCGCTTAAAAAAGAGCTTGCGCGTTTGCAGGCTGGCGTTCAGACATGGTGTGAAGCCAACCGTGCAGAGCTGACCAAAGACGGCAAGACCAAGACTGCTAACCTGACAACGGGTGAGGTCCGCTGGCGTAAACGGCCACCCAGCGTCACTATTCGCAAAGTTGAAGATGTTATTGCGTTACTCAAGAAGTTCAGTCTGGGTAAATTTCTTCGCAATAAAGAGGAAATTAATAAAGAAGCAATTCTTGCATCACCGAATGAAGTTAAGGGAATTGCAGGGATATCCATTAAATCAGATGTTGAGGATTTTGAAATAATCCCATTTGAACAAACAGTCACTGACTAATTAACTGCCTTCAGTTTCCAATATTTTAATACGGCATGCCTGCCGGGGCTTCGTGCACCCGCAGGTAGCCTGGAGAGGAAAAGATGAACAATTATCAATATAAAGATGTGGACGAGGCTCTGAGAGCAGCAGGAATGCTGGAAAGGATTAGAACCATTGTCTCAACAGCAATAGAAAACGGCTGGTCAGTCAGTGACGCGCTGAAAACTATTCAGCGTGAAATTGCGCTGATAACAGACGAATTTGATGCGAAGAAAAACAAAGCTCACGACGACATGGTGAGGCGTGAGCTTGGCCTGGATTCATCTGCGGTTATACACCCGGAGGATTATCTGCGGACGTTATTCAGAATCGTGGCGTTGGGTGGTCGGAGGAAAGGGTCTTGAATCCCATAACTTATTGAATAGTGTCTCGATGAACTCCCCCGCATCACTGCCGGTTCGTTCATCTTTGTAGCATTCACGCAGAGAATAAGCAGTACGTGTACGGGCAATAATGTCATTAGCATCCCGCATGTCGATAACGCCTTTTTCGACGAGCTTAATCAACAGATTACCTGTGAGAATAAAGGCTGCGATATCAAAGTTCTTGTCGGTCGGTGCACCGGACATAAGTTGCTCCTTAGGTTGTAATAAATATGGCGGCTCACTTAAGCCGCCTTTAACCGGAGGTACGATCATGAATCGCACATCCCTGATTAAGTTAATCCATGTTGCCCGTCGCAAGCTACAACTGGACGATGACACCTACCGTTCAGTGCTTCATCGCGTAACGGGAAAGCAAAGTTGTCGTGATCTGAAGGTCGGTCAACTGGAGGATGTACTGAAGGTACTGGAGGATAAGGGGTTCAGACGTACCCGCCCCCGTTCTCCGGCTCGCCGTCATCGTGAAACAGATATCACCGCAAAGGTCCGCAGTATCTGGCGGCAGATGCATCTTGATGGGTTTATTCGTGATGGCAGCGATACCGCACTGGATACGTTCGTCGCGAAGATGACTGTCAGAACCAACAAAGGTAAAGGTATCGCCAGCCTGGCATGGTGCCGTGGCGATAATCTTCTGATGGTGCTGGAAAGCCTCAAGCAATGGCATCTGAGAGAAATGACAGAGGCGCTGAGTCCGCGAGACCTGGCATTTCAGGAGCATCGGGGTTATGACGCCATCAACAGACTGTATTCCAGTAAAGTAAGAAAGGTGCGCACATGAGCGAAAAGCAGAATGACCTGTTTGGTGATATCCAGGATGACAGCATTCTGGATCACCTGGACGATGACAGTTCGGCGGAAACTGTGCGTTTTCCTGCACTGCTGACAGAACTGAATACGCTGTTGCGTGGCGAACTGACAAAGCATGGCGTTGACCCTCGAATCTCTCTGGAGCTGGTCTATGCGATTAGCTGTCAGATAGGTGGAATGCAGATTTATTTTCCACGCGGCCAGACTCTTGAGTCATTGATTCGTGATATGAAAATCTGGCGTGATTTCAATGGCAGAAACATCACAGAGTTGGTTGAGCGTTACCGTGTTACCTATAAAACGGTGTATAAAGCCATCAGACGCATGCGTAAACTAGAGCACCGCAAGCATCAACTGGATTTATTTGGCAGGGAGTAACATATGAAATTTACTGATGCATTAATACTGGCCGTTATTTTAGTTGGGGGGTATCACTATTTTTTCGATAAAGATGAACTAACAGGTAATGAAAAGCTTATTTCTCAATTTGATAAAATGGGTGTTCTGAAAAAAACAGAATGGAAAAAAGGAGCCATAGTTGATGGTGTTCAGGTTTATACAGCAACAACTGAAGATGCCACTGTAAGTACCGTTTGGGCATTAGGTACAGATGCAGTTACAGCAATGGTGTTTTCAAGTGGTAAAGATATTGACGGTGAATCACTGGCTGCTGTTAATCAATGTGTAAAACTCGTAGAGGGGGTGACGGGAAAGAAAGACTCAGAAAACTCAATCAATCAAGTTGCTGAGATTTTTACAAAAGCGACGGCAAACAGAAGAGAAGACGATTCTTATTCAGCATCAGGTTTTACATCTGGAATGGAATTACGAGCCACTATTCGAAAAGTTATGGAGTCAGTTACTTACTCCTGCGATTTACGAAAAGCATAGTGAGTGAATTCGCTAGTTATATCCATTGAATGAAGCCGGTTAATCCGGCTTTTTTTTCGTCCGGCACATGATGGAAGGGAAATCTAACCCACTTCCAAAGGTGCCGTTTTATGAACAACACCCCCGATTCTCCCGCATTTCGCAATGCTCTTGCTTTCGTGCTCAGCGCAGAACGCGGATATGTCAACGACCCCACTGACCGTGGCGGTGAAACCAACTTCGGTATATCAGATAAACGCGACGGTGTTGCCGATGGCATGACCGACGTCAATGGCGATGGCAAGCCTGATACCCGTATTCGTGATTTAACGGTTGAACAGGCCGGCCAGATTTACTTCCGTGACTACTGGTATCCGGCATATTGCCAGTTTTGGCCGGATGATATCGCCCTGTTTGTCTTTGACTCTGCCGTCCAGCATGGCGTCAAAAAGGCTGTCCAGTTGCTTCAGGAAGCTGCCGGTTTCACCGGCAAGAGCGTTGACGGCCTTGCCGGTAAAAACACCCGCGCAGCCGTTGAGTGTGCTGACCCTGACTGGCTGCTGAACCGTTTGTTTCTGCGACGTTCCCGCTATTACGCCGACATCATCAAATCAAACCCTTCACAGGGCAAGTTCCTCAACGGCTGGTTTAACCGCCTGGACAACCTCGCTGACGCCTGTCGTGAGATTTCCGGTGTGCGTTATTCGGTAGCCCGGAGCTGATATGGGCAAGGGATGGGACGCTTCGCTGAAACTGGGACGACGTGACCGACTGCGGCAGGAAGTTCTTCATCGTATGGCCGGTGGTCCCGTCCCTGTTCCGACAAGTTATGAAGGTCATGACGGGACGCACGGCAGCTACTACATGCGCGGCTGGTCATCCGTCGATATCAGAGACATCGTCTGGCAATGCCAGCGATACAAGGAAAAACACAATGTTTAAATCGTTTAGCTGTGACTGGTTAAAGCTGGCGCTGGTACAGGTTTTGCGCTCCGGATGGAGCATTGTCATTCTCGTCGGCCTGTCGCTGTTCATCTGTAGTTTCTCAGGCCGCCAGGCATTTATGGTCTGGTGGCTGGCGTTGTCCGGTGTGGTCCTGGTCGGGTTCAGCATCTTTCTTGGCAATCTGCCTTACAGGCTTCTTAAACCTGAAATGCATATCAGCCGGCATGCATGTTTCTGGTCGTGGGTTGTCTGGGGAGTTGGGTTCGTTCTTATCTGCCTGAGTCCACTTTATGCCAGCCCGCTGTACCTGCTTGTCCTTGAACCACTCGGCGCAGCCACAGGATTTCTGTTCTGTCAGTGGGTTGCACGTAAGGGGCTGCTTGTATGGATCCAGTAACCCTCACCACCATTGCCTCCGTTCTGATGAAGGCCGGACCGTCATTACTGCGTACCGTGGGAGGCTGGTTCGGTGGCGACACCGCCAGAACGGCAGATTCTGTGGCGGGGATCGTTGAGAACGTCAACAGCGTCATCAACCCGCAGGACCAGCAGCGGGTGCTTGAGCAGAAACTGGCGGCGCTGCCGCCAGAACAGTTCGTCCAGCTCCAGTCCCTGAAAGTCCAGATTGAGCAATTCCAGCTTGAGCGGGACAAAGCCGTACTGGCTGACCGTCAGGCTGCCCACCATGAACAGCAGGAAACCATCCGTAACGGGGACAACGCTACGGATGAATATGTCCGTCAGACCAGACCGCTGATGGCCCGGCTATCGCTCTACAGCTGCATTGCGTATGTGATGCTGATGTCTGTGGGTCAGCAGGCTGGCGCGGTATCCGGTGCTTTTGGTCATGCCTTCTCCATGCCATCACCGGACTGGGATATCGCACTCATGCTGGCGACACCGGCGCTTGGGTATCTCGGTTTTCGCACCCTTGACGGGTTCGCCCGGTACAGCAAATCAAGCAAACACAAAACGATGGCGGCGGGTAGATGACGGATGAACTGGACAAGGCCAGCGGCCTTGAGATGGCAGACCGTGAACGGGCATTAAATGCTCAGTTAAACAGGGTTAAAGAATCCCCTGACACGCCAGGCCACTGCAACGACTGTGGTGACGAAATTGACCCGAAACGACTGGCGGCCATGCCGGATGCCGTGACCTGTATTGACTGCCAGACACTCAGGGAGACGGCATAAATGGAATGGGAAACCGTAAGAAGTAACTGGGCTGTCATCTGGGCCGGACTGATGTCCGGTATCAATATTATCCACCTGCTGCTGGTGAAAACCTATGCCCGCCGGGAAGAGATGGAGAAAGTTAACAGCCGGATGAGTGCACTTGAAAAGGCCATCGACGGGATGCCGTCACGGCAGGAACTCCACCAGTTGCAACTGGATATGAGCAACCTGCGCGGCGAAATACGGGAGTTCTCCGGAATGCTCCGGCAGGCCACACGTATCAGCGATCTGTTGCTGGAAAACGAACTGAAGGAAAAAAATTAAGAGGCTATGAGCATGCAAGAAATCCTCAACAGCGACCAGCGTCTGGTCATTCTGCGCTCACTGGTGGAGTGCGGAGACAGTGCAAACGAATCCATTCTACAGACCTGCCTCCAGACCTACGGCCACCGGGTTTCCCGTGACACCGTCCGCACCCTCCTTGCGTGGCTACGTGAACAGGGACTCGTCACCCTGTCAGATGTCTCCGGGTGTTACGTCGCCGGCATCACAGGACGCGGTGAAGATGTGGCCTTTGGGCTGGCGACGGTCCCCGGCGTCAAAAAACCACGTGCGCGGGAGTGACGATGGAACGGGCCAGAATACTTCAAATGTTAATGACCTGCCGCCAGCAGGCGGAACAGTTGCGCCGCCTGTCAGGTCTGGCGGAGCGTCGGGAGTCCGGTGAAATCGGCATGTCAGCGAATGCGCTTTTTCAGGCCGCTGTGATCATTGATTCCCTTATCAGTGCAAATGAAAAAGCACTGGAAGGCATTGCCCGGCTGGACCGCTCTGAAACCCAGCTTATCGGAGAGCGCGATCAGGTTATCGCCGTACTGGACAGCATGTATGAGGCTGTAACCGGTGCCCCCCCGGAGTGGAGTAGCGCATTTGGTTTTACAGATGCAATTAACGATGTAACAGAGCGTATTTTTGAACTGGAGAACATCAGCCATGACTAAAGCCCTTAAGCCACTGAGCAGTAGCCAGCGCGACATCATCCGGAAAATGGCCGCCATTCTCGTCTGTGCGGAAATTGAAGTCAGAGCCATTGCACCGCAGTTTGAAAAATCGACGGGTAAAAAATACAACTCCGAATCCGCTGATTCGTATCTGAACACATTCCTCAACAGCAATCCGGAATACAAACGCGTCTGGAAGTTGCTGCTGAAAGACAAATCCAGCGTTGAACGTGACTTCCTTGACCGTATGAGGAGGGAGAATGGCAAGTGAACGCCAGACGCGCGGACGACCTTCAAAGATTGATTTGCTCCCGGATGCGGTCCGGGAGCAACTTCATCAGATGCTGCGCGACAAACGACATACCCAGGAAGAAATCCGCGAAGCGATTAACGAGTTGATCAACGAATATAACCTTCCGGAGGACATGCAAATCAGCCGTACCGGTCTGAACCGCTACGCAAGCCGCATGGAAACGATGGGGTCAAAGATTCGCGCTTCACGCGAGATGGCTGAAATATGGGCATCAAAACTTGGCTCAGCGCCGACGTCTGACGTCGGAAAATTACTGCTGGAGTTTGTCAAAACACTGGCCTTTGAAACCTCAATGGAAATGGCTGACAGCGATAAAACTGTCGAACCAAAAGCGCTGGGCCAGCTTGCGCTTGTCGCCCAGCGACTGGAAGCTGCTGCGATGGCAAGCCACAAACGCGAGAAAGAGATCCAGCAGGAGTTTGCGAAAAAAGCCGCTGCGGCCGCAGAGACCATAACCCGTTCAGCTGGTTTGTCGGCTGAGACTGCTGCCGATATCAAACGCCAGATTCTGGGGATTGCAGAATGACGACGATGACGCCGGACAGAACACTCACCAGTCAGTCCGCTGCGGCTATCCTGTCGGGCGAGTTCGACAAAAGCCAGCTACTGCTTCCCTACCAGAAGCGGTGGATTGCTGACGCCTCTCAACTGAAGATTGCCGAGAAGTCGCGTCGTACCGGTCTGACCTGGGCGGAAGCGGCTGACGCGGCCCTCAACGGCTCAATGTCGGTGGAGGCTGGCGGGTGTGACACGTTCTACGTCGGCACAACGAAAGACATGGCCCGTGAGTTTATTGATGCCTGTGCCATGTGGGCGAAAGCCTATGACCGCGCCGCGTCTGGCATTGGTGAAGAAGTGCTGAAGGATGAAGACAAAGACATCCTGGTCTATGTCATCCAGTTCGCCAGTGGCTACAAAATTAAGGCGCTGTCGTCTAACCCGTCGAACCTGCGTGGTATGCAGGGTAACGTCATCATTGACGAGGCCGCATTCCAGGCTGACCTTGCAGCGGTACTCAAGGCGGCGCTGGCGCTGACAATGTGGGGGAATAATGTTCGCCTTATTTCCACTCACAACGGTATTGATAACCTGTTTAACACCATCATCACCGACAGCCGGGCCGGGAAAAAACGCTACTCTGTCCATCACGTCGATATTGAAACGGCCATTGCAGAGGGGCTGTATCAGCGCATCTGTCAGGTTACAAAAAAAGTCTGGTCTGTGGAGGCCGAAGCGGAATGGCTGGCTAACCTGCTGAGCGACACGGCCACAGAGGAAGATGCCCGCGAGGAATACTACTGCGAGCCGAAGAACGGCGGTGGCGTCTATATCGCACGTTCCCTGCGCGAACGTGCGGCCAGAGGTCCGACCGTTGTCCTGCGCTTCACCGGTACGGCTGATTTTAACGCGATGCCGGACGGACTGCGCCGTGTGGACATGCAGGAATGGCTGGAGACGGTCGTACTACCCGAACTGGAGAAGCTGCCGCAGAACCTGCGCCACTGTCTGGGGGAGGACTTTGCGCGTAATGGTGACCTGACCGTGTTTGCACCGGTGACAGTCAACGATGACACGACGCGCAACGTCCCGTTCCTGGTGGAACTCAGCAATGTGCCATTTAAACAGCAGGAGCAGGCGCTGTTTTATATCTGTGACAGGCTTCCCCGCCGTGACGGCATCAAGCTCGATGCGCGGGGTAACGGTCAGTATCTGGCAGAACAGGCGGCGGAAAAATACGGTGATGAAGTTGAGCAGGTGCAACTTTCCGTCAAATACTACCGGGAGAACATGCCACGGTTCCGTGCGGCATTCGAAGACAATGAGCTGGTACTGCCAAAGCATGAAGATGTGATCACAGACCTCGGCGCAATTCAGCTTTATCGCGGCGTACCGGGCATTGATGATGCACGAACTACCGGCACCGATGGCCGCAAGCGTCACGGTGACTCTGCTATCGCTATTTTTCTCGGTTTCCTCGCCAGTCGCGAGGACTGCCGGCGTTATGAAGTCCACAAGTTAAAGAAACCTTCCCGCCCCGATGAGCGTAATGAACACCGTCAGGTCCGCATCACACGGGGTCTTAAAAATCAGCGGGGATTACTCTGATGTTTAAACAACTAACCGGACAACTAACCGGAGCCGTTCGCCGGCTGCTCAGTCCTGCCACGGGAGAAGTTGTCACCGTGAACAAGGATGAGCTGAAGCAGACGCAATCCGCAGCGGCGGTAATGAGTGTACGTTCCCCCTCGGCAGGTATCAGCGTTGCCAGTACGCTGAGTCCCGGCAGGCTTGCGGGGATCTTACGTAATGCAGCCGATGGTCATGCCCGTGATTTCTTCATTATGGCGGAGGAACTGGAGGAACGTGACCTCCACTACGCCAGCGTTTTACGTACACGCAAGCTGACGGTTTCCGGGATTGAACCTTCAGTGGAGGCCGGGAGCGATTCTCCGCGGGATGTGGAAATCGCAGATGATATCCGTAACCTCATGGCACAACCGCAGGTTCCCGAACTGCTGTTCGATTTGCTGGACGGGCTTGGTAAAGGCGTTGGTGTCTGCGAAATCCTCTGGAATACCAGCGCCACACTCTGGAAACCCCGCGATTATGAATGGGTAGATCCACGCTTTCTGAAACCTGACCGGGAAACGCTGCGTGATTTCAGACTACTGACGGACAGGAACCCCATCGATGGTGAGCCATTGTCACCGGGGAAATTTATCGTCCATAAGCCCCGCCTGAAATCCGGCCTGCCCTTGCGTAACGGTCTGGCGCGTCTGGTGGCCGTCATGTATATGCTCAAGTCCTACACAGTCCGGGACTGGTGGGCGTTTGCTGAAAAATTTGGCATCCCGATTGTGGTGGGCAAGTACGGCAATAACGCCAGCCCGGAGCAAATCCAGACATTGCTGGATGCGATTGCATCACTGGCATCAGATGCCGGCTGCGCAATCCCCGATTCGATGAAACTGGAGATGCAGGAAGCGGCGAGCCGTAACAGCGGTGGCACTCTCTTTAAAGAGATGGCCGAATGGTGTGACGCGCAGATTAGTAAGGCCGTACTGGGGCAGACCATGACCACGGATGACGGCAGTTCACGTGCTCAGGCGGAAGTCCACAATGGTGTGCGTATGGACATCGCCAAATGGGATGCCTGGCAGTTATCCAACACGCTGTCTGAATTCCTTGTCCGTCCCTATGTGGATATGAATTACGGACCACAGGAGCATTACCCCCGCGTCGTTCTGCGCATCAGCAAACCGGAAGATCTTAAGGTTCTGGTGGATGCACTGTCGCCACTGATTGACCGGGGGATGGAAGTTCAGATGTCAGAGATCCGTGACAAATTCGGGCTTTCTGAACCGGAGAAAGGCGCAAAAATTCTGACACCAACGGCGCAAATGGCTAACCCACTACCGGCCATGAACCGTGAGCAGACCGCACTTAACCGCAGCCAACCTGACGTTCTTGATATGATGGTGGATGAGGCGATGAATGACTGGCAGCGTACCGGCGATGCGTTCACCAGTCCGGTGCTTGAGCTGGCAAAGAAATCTGACAGCTTTGAATCTTTTCTTGCTGGCCTGCCGGCGCTTCAGAAAGAACTTGATGCTGATGAGTTTGCGACGCAGCTGGCGATGCTCTGTTTTAAAGCCCGGTCGCTGGGAGATGTAAACGATGGCTAAGCCGGTCAGCGATAAATACAGCATTATTCCCCAGGAAGCACTGGCCTGGCTGAAGGCGAAAAAGCTGAAGCCGGGATTTGATTACCGCGATGTCTGGATGGAAGAACACAGCATCGGCTTTACTGTGGCAAAGATGACGCAGCTTGATTTGCTGGCGGACGTTCGCCAGCTCGTGGAGGACGCACTGGAGAGCGGCCAGACCTTTGAGCAATTTCGCGAGGTTCTTAAACCTATGCTGGTCAAACGTGGATGGTGGGGACAGCAACTGATGGATGACCCCCTGACCGGTGAAACCCGTACTGTCCAGCTCGGCAGTGACCGCAGGATGCGCGTTATCTATGACACTAATATGCGAACCGCCCGCGCGGCGGGACAATGGCAGCGTATTGAACGGACCCAACGGGCAATGCCTTATCTTGTCTACACCGTCGGCCCATCACGTGAGCACCGTGCGGAGCATCTGCGCTGGAAGGATGTCTGCCTGCCGGTGGATCATCCGTTCTGGCGAACACACATGGGGCCGAACGGCTGGGGCTGCAAATGCGGTACACGGCAAATCAGCCGGTATGAGTATGAGCAGATGAAGGTCAACGGCACTATCAACACGGAAGCCCCTGAAGTCCGTACGGTCAGGTGGGTTAACAAACGCACCGGCGAAGAAGAGACCATTCCGGAGGGGATTGATCCCGGCTGGGCGTACAACCCCGGAATCTCCCGCAGTCACGAGCTGGATGAACAGCTACGCAGAAAACAGGACGCGTTTGACAGTCATTCGCCACAAAGATAAAAACCATCCCACAACGCGCGTGGCGGCATTAACGATTATTACGTCATGACGGCACGTGAAAAAATCGTTAAACGCGCCACAGCGTTTTTAAACGTGTTTTAAACGCGGTTTCATGCCGCGTTTACAGTGAAGCCGGTTAATCCACCTGCATCCCCGTTTCCCCCCACACTGTCCGGAAGTAAACAACGTGACCGGACAACACCATGACCCCGAACAATACGGAACTGCTGGCGCTCTGCTTTCAGCTTCCTGACCTTACCGATGATGCATTGCCGGAATGGCTGCCGATGATACCGGCGGGAACCTTTACAGGGCGTGATGGCCGTTCATGGGTGAACAACAATCCTGAAGCCATCATTCGTGCCTCGATGGCTTATCCAAAGCTCCCGTTTGATATCGAGCACTCCACCGAACTGAAAGGCCCGAAAGGCGATGAAGCCCCGGCTTATGGCTGGATTGACGGCTATCGCGTCAGTGATGGCGTGGTGGAGGCGCACGTTGAATGGACTGATGACGGCGTGGCGCAGCTGCGCGGCAAGAAGTACCTCTATTACAGTCCGGCCTTTCGGTTCACTGCGGACGGTCAGGTCACCCGCCTGTCCAGCGCCGCGCTGACCAACAAACCCAACCTTGATTTACCCGCACTCAACTCTGAGGAAAACACGATGACCGTACCTGTCCAGATTGTGACAGTACTTGGCCTCGCGGCCACTGCCACAGCAGACGACGCAGTAAAAGCCATTCAGCAGATTAAGACCGCCGAGCAGGTGGCGCTTAACCGCGCTGAGAATCCTGACCTGACGAAATTCATTCCGGTAGAGACCCACCAGTTAGCACTTAACCGTGCGGAAAGTGCTGAAAGCAAACTCAATGAGATTGCCATCAAAGAATCAGAAGCTCTGGTGGACAGTGCCATCGAGTCGGGGAAAGTCGCACCGGCTAACCGCGAAATGTATCTCGCCACCTGCCGCTCTGAAGAAGGCCGCCAGCGATTCGCTGAATTCGTGAAAGCGGCACCGGTCATTGTCAGCAAGACCACGACGACCAAAAAAGAAAGCACCGAAGGTCACACCTCGCTTTCTGACGAAGACCTCGCGATGTGCCGCCATATGGGCATCAGCGAAGAAGAATTCCTTTCCGTTCGTAAGCAGGAGAAATAATTCATGCAGGTATCCGCAGAAGTATTGCATGCCCTGACCACCGCACTGAGCGCCGCCTTTACCAAAGGTGTTGGTCGGGTCAATCCGCAGTATCGATCCATCGCCACGGTCATCCCCAGTTCTGGCGCGTCTAACACTTATGGCTGGGTTGAAGACTTCCCGACCATCAAAGAATGGATCGGGGCGCGTCAACTGAAAGAACTGGCTCAGGCCGGGTATGTCATTACCAACAAGACCTGGGAAAACTCGGTCAAGGTTAAGCGCGAAAAAATCGAGGACGATCAGATTGGTCAGTATTCCGTGATTGCTGAGCAGCTTGGCCGCGATACCACGATTTTCCCGGACAAGCTGTCGTTTGAGTTGCTGTGCAAAGGCTTCGATACGCTGTGCTGGGACGGTCAGTATTTCTTCGATACCGATCACCCTGTTGGTGCATCCACCAAATCGAACGTTGTGGGCGACCCGGCGACCGATACAGGTGAGCCGTGGTTCCTGATTGATGCGACGCATGCGCTGCTGCCCATCATTTATCAGGAGCGCCGTCCGTTTAACTTCATCGCTCTTGATGATCTCACCAGCGAGCGCGTGTTCCTTCAGAACGAATTCGCCTACGGGACCGATGGCCGCAGTAACGTTGGTTTTGGTTTCTGGCAGACCTGTGTGGGATCAAAAGCCGCACTGAACAAAGCCAACTATGAAGCCGCCGTCTCCGCAATGATGGGTATCACGGACTCTAACGGCGAACCTCTGGGCATGAATCCGACATTGCTGGTCGTCGGTAAGAATAACCGTGGTGCGGCCAAGGCGCTGATTGAAGCAGTTACGGCTGATGGTGGCGGTTCAAACATCTATTACAAGGATGTTGATCTGCTGGTCTCACCTTACGTCAAAGCATGACGTCATTACGTAAAAAATCACGTAATGCCGGATTAAGGAGGGGTTAACCCTCCTTTAAACCCAACCTGAATGAGGTTTAAAAAGTGAGTGGAAAAGTTAATAAGTCAGCCGCTGGTAAGACCGGAACCACTTCGGAAAAGAAAGACGACAAAGCAACGAAGGATACGCCTGTCCCGGCGCAACCGGCACCGGTGGAACCAGTTATTACTGATGACAGTCAGGCATCACAACCGGCGGTTGCAGCTTCAGATGTCGCATCTGACCCGGAACCTGTACCCGGTGACAGTGGAATAACGGTTATCCCGGCCACAGTCAGTATTGTCACCATGCCGGGTGAGAACACGGGTGATGACCTGAGAAAACATCTCTGGCGGGAGACGCTGGCCCATGACCATTCAGAGGCTGTTCGCATTGCTGAAAATGTCGTTGTGCTGGAGGTCCGCGCCATTCCGGAAAATGGTTTTCACCGGGCAGGCCGATTCTGGCCGCACGATACGGTGCATGTGTTTGTCAGCGATAACCCTGATGAACAGATTCTGGAAGATGCCGGAGGTAAGCCGCTACAGGGTTGCGTGATCAGCACCGACACAGCCCTGCGTCTGAAGGCTGAAAAGATGCTGATTGTAACCGAACTGGCGACCATTGCCGGGACTGAAGCCGACGTGGAGAGCAAGTAATGGGCATCTACGTAACGCGCGAGGACCTGCTGGCAACCGATGGTGACCGCGTCTGGAACATGGCAATCAACAAAGAGACGCAGCAGCTTGACGAAGAAAAGATCCAGCGTGCGATTGATGACACTGATGCAGAAATTAATTCCTTTCTGGCAAAGCGTTATCAGTTGCCGCTGAACCTTCCGACCCTGCCGAGTCCGTTGCGCCGGGCGGCGGTTTCCATCGCGTTCTACTGGCTGTCTGAACGGGACCATCAGATCACCGATGAAATCCAGAAGCGTTACGACGAAGCCCTCCGCACCCTGCGTGAAATCGCCAACGGCACCCGTGACCTCGGTGTGCCGTCTGACACCCCGGTCCCTGAGACCGACACAGGAAAGCTGATCATCGTCAGTGAAAACCGTCGTCTGTTCACCCGTAACAACCTGAAAGGGGTGCTGTGATGGGAATTACTGTCGAGGTCAGAGGAGATCAAAAGCTTCAGGACATTCGCCGTGCGATTGAGCGACTGGCTGACCAGTCGCTGCAACAGGAGCTACTGGAGAGCATTGGCGCTGTGGTGGAGTCACAGACCCGCCGACGTATCTCCAGCGAGAAATCCAGTCCTGCCGGTGAGAAGTGGCAGGACTGGTCTGACAGCTACGCGAAAACCCGACACAGCAACCAGAGTCTGTTACAGGGCAACGGCGACCTGCTCGACAGTATCCAGTATGTGGTCAGCGGCTCTGTCGTTCGTGTGGGTACGCCGCTTGATTATGGCCGGACGCATAACGAGGGTTTTTCCGGCTCGGTGTCTGTGTCAGCCCATAAGCGCCTCATCTCACAGGCATTTGGTCGGGCGCTTAAACACGGGGTATGGCAAACCGTGGGGGCGCATAAACGTATGTTAAACATCCCGCAGCGTGAATTCCTCGGCCTGTCCTCCGGGAACAGTCAGGAACTGCTGCACGTCATCGGGGATTTCTGGAATGAGGTTCTGCAATGAGTGAGCGTCCGGCATTTGTCACCCTGGGCAGCACGGTCAGTGCCGCCGAGAATATTGTTAACTGGCTGAAAGCTGAACTTGAGGGTGAAAAACAACCAGACCGGGTTGAAAAGGTGGAACGTCACATCGGTCAGTTTAACACCCCGGAACAGGTCAAAAGCTATATGTCCGGGCGTGGCGGCAGTATCCGTATAGCAGCCTTGCGGGTCAGAAACATCCAGAACCGTCGCGGCATGACCGGCCTTGTGACCTGGGCGGCCTACATCATGATGGCTGATTTCTGGGGATACCCGCGCGATGCCCGCTGTGAGGTTATCGCCGGACGCCTTGCCCGTCGTATCAGTTGTCGTGAAGCGGCTGCGGGCATGAAGGCTGAGCGTATGGCTGAGAACATCGCCGCTGAAAACCTCTGGTCGGGTGGTCTGGACAATCTCGGGATCACCATGTGGGCCGTTACATGGGAACAGGAATTCCGTCTTGATGATGAGATAGACCTGTCCACGCTGCCGGAATTCCTGCGACTGGGGGCAACCATTGTGGTGAACGGACAGCCGGTAAGCGATGAGCCGCAAATCATAAACGTAAGAGAAGGACAGACTGATGACAAAGAAAATGATTAAGCCATCACGGGCGGGCCTGCTCGTTCGTAAGGCTGATGGCAGTCACCTTGCCGCTGATGGCGAGACACTGCCGGTCAATGCGTACTGGCTGCGCCGTGAAAAAGAAGGCGATGTGAATATCACTGAGCCACCGAAGTCCCGCACATCTAAAACCGATAAGGAGGCATGATGTCCATCGGTAATATTCCTGATGATATTCGTGTCCCGCTGGTCTGGATCGATATCGATAACTCTATGGCGATGAGTGCCGCGCCGGCACAGTCCCGAAAAATTCTGGTTGTGGGTCAGCAGCTCGCCAGCGCGACTGCTTTACCGTTGACGCTGAATCGTATTACTGGCGACAGCATGGCCGATGAACTCTATGGCCGTGGCTCCATGCTGGGTGAAATGGCAAAGATGGTCCGTAAGGCCAACAGCTACACCGAGATGTATGCGATGGGACTGGAGGATATTGCCCAGGGCGCCGCAGCGAGTGCCACAGTCACGATGCTCGGCACCGCCACTCAGGCCGGTACGCTGGCACTGATGATCAATGGCGTGTCTGTCCAGGTCGGGGTCAGCATCGGTGATGAAGCGGAAACCATTGCCGGCAATATCATCACTGCCATTACCGCAAAGCCTGCCACTCAGGTCACCGCCACAGCAAAAGCTGAGGCTGCTGCAACGGTAGTGCTGACCGTGAAGTGGAAAGGTGTCACGGGAAATGACAGCGATGTGCGCCTGAACTATTACGCCGGAGAAAAAACACCTGCCGGCATCAGTGCAACACTGACCGCATTTTCGGGTGGCACGGGGACGCCGGATATTCAGGCGGTTGTCGCTGCGCTGGGAGATGACTGGTACACGGATATCATCTTCCCATACCTCGATACCCAGAGCCTGAACACTATCCGTGACGAACTGCTGGAGCGCTGGGGACCGCTCAAAATGATGGAGGCTTTGCTGTGGTCTGCTTATCGCGGAACACATGCCCAGAGCGGTACATTCGGACATACCCGCAATGACTGGCTGATTTCCTGTATTGGCACCAACATCGCACCTGAACCGTCATGGTTATGGGCAGCCAGCTACGGCGCAACGGCGGCATACCAGCTTGCCATCGATCCGGCCCGTCCTCTCCAGACTCTGATCCTGAGCGGCATTAAGCCGCCCGCTCGCGGTATCCGCTGGGATATGCCGGAGCGTAACCTGCTGCTGCATGACGGTATCGCCACGCACTTTGTCGATGCCGGAGATAACGTCTGTATTGAGCGCGAAATCACCATGTACCGCGTTAACCGCTATGGCGATACTGACATTTCATACCTCGATGTGCAGTCGCCGGCAACGCTTGGCCGTATCCGCTATGTCATCAAAAACCGTTTCACCAGTCGCTACCCACGCCACAAGCTGGCGGGTGATGACGTGCTTGATTTGCTCGATGCCGGTCAGCCGGTCATGACGCCCAAAATCTGTCGGGCTGAGTTACTGGATATTGCGCTGACGGAGCTTATCCCGGCAGGTCTGGTGGAGGATTTCGAGGATTATAAAGACACGCTCGATGTCACTATCGACAGCAAAGATCCAAACCGTCTGAACTTTATCTGCCACCCGAACCTGGTGAATCAGTTGCGCGTTCTGGCCGGTCTCATCCAGTACAAACTTTAAGGAGCCAGCATGGCAAATATTCTGGGTATGGCGGCGATTCGTATTAATGGCCGTGAAATCAAAACTGAAGGCAAATCCACCCTGAATCCGGGAGGCTATGCCCGCCAGCAACACATGGGCGGCGGTAAAGTCTGGGGTAATTCCCGCAAGATGGCGGCCCCCTCCATCAAGCTGACCATTGCTGCGGATCGCGATGTCGATGTGATTGAAATCAGTAACTGGGAGGACGTGACCGTCATGTTCTACGGTGACAACGGCCTCAATTACATGATGACCGGCGCGGCCACCGATAACCCGGCAGAACTGGACGAAGACGCGGGGACGGTCTCGGCTAACTTCATCGGCGTCAAGTGCGTGAAGGTGTAAGACATGGCTGAAATGACATTCACTCTGGTACACGGTCTGCGTACCGGCAAAGGCACTACCGACGAAATGCTTCACAAGGATGTGACGCTTCGCGAGCTGACATCACGGGATGTTATCGAATCACAACTTGCCTCAGAGCGCGTCGTGCTTGGGGATAACGGCAAGGCGGTTGCCTACTGCTCTGAGGTCATGATGGGGCTGGAGATGATGCGCCGGCAGATTAAGAAGATTGGTGAAATCCCCGGCCCACTGGACATGAATCAAATTTATGCCCTGCATCCGGAAGATTTGAAGTTGCTGACAGAAAAGGGTCAGGCGATGGATGACATGCTGGGGGAGACTGCCGAACGGGGGCGACATGATGCCGATGGCAGCGGCGCTCAATCTACTGCTGATTAACCTCTCTCAGCGTTTCGATGTTAACCGGCTTGAGCAACTGCCCCTGCGGCAGTTGCTTATTCAGGTCAGGCAACTGAGGAAGCAATATGACAAACCGCCTAAGCACTGAAATTCTGATTAACCTTGCCGGGAACCTGACGGCCAAAGCCCGCCAGTACGGCGCTAACATGAGCGAGTTTGCCAGCCGTAACCAGAAAGCAATGTCAGTTGTGAAGGCTGCGTCCGAATCTGCCGGACGTGGTCTGGATATGCTCAGTAATCGCTATACAACGATGATTGCCGGCCTTGCCAGCGGCGCAGCGCTGAGGGATTTTGCTAAAACAGATCGACAATTAACCGGGCTGGGTATTGCTGCCGGTAAAACTCGTGATGAGATGCGCAATATCTTTGATGGCATTCAGGAAACAGCCATTAAATTCCGGGTCGATGACTCAGAGGTGTTGGCGGCGCTGGAGAATGTCAACAAAACGACCGGTGACCTGGATTTTGGTATTCAGAATAAGGACATGATTGCCGCCTCTATCGCTGCATCAGGTTCCGATGGCGAGGCAATTGGTGGATTGTTTGCAACTTTCCAGAAGTTTCAGACAAAGAATGCCAAAGAGAACCTTCAGGCAATGGATATTGCCAACAATTTAGGGAAAGAAGGTGCATTCGAACTTAAAGATGCTGCCGAGAAAGCAACCAGAGCGCTATCAATGTACGCAGCGGCTGGAGGAAAAGGCGTAGAAGGAATAAAACAGGGGTTGGTGGTCCTAAATTCCGCGAGGGATGCAACGGGAGATCGTGATACAGCCGCCACTGCGACTGAAAACCTGATTCGCGATCTGCAATTACCAAAGGTTGTTGACACTCTCAAGAAAAAAGCTGGGATTAACGTTTATGGCAACGACGGGAAAATGCGCTCGCTTTCAGTGCTCCTATCTGAAGTAGCGAAATCATCCGGTAGCAAAGGGGCGCAGGAGCAGAACAAAAGACTTCTGGAAGCCGGTTTTAACCAGGACAGTATTTTACTTATCAGCAGCGTCACCTCCGGTAAGGGTGCGGAAAACCTCAAGCGATACCAGTCAGTTGTCGGAGACGGTACAGGCATCATGCAAGATGCTGAATATGCGGCGAAAGATTTTACTTCGGCGCTGACCAGCCTGAATGTTACCTGGAAGAAATTTTCTAACAGCAATCTTGCCGGACCGGTACAGGAACTGGCTGATGCCATCAATTCAGTAGATCAAAAGACGGTTCAGAACTGGCTTGAAGTCGGCAAGAAAATTGCCATTGCGACTGCCGGAGTCATTGCAGCACGTAAAGCATTTAAAATCGGTAAAGGTGCATGGGATTTTCTCCAGCCAGAGAAAGGCGGAAAAGGTATCCCTAAAGGCGTCTCCGATGTTTTTGGTTCCGGAGTTATGCCCGTTTATGTTGTGAACATGGGCAAAGGTGGGATGGGTGGTCCTGGTGATTTAATCCCCGATGGACCTGATGGAAAAAATCCCCGGAAACCTAATAGCCCCAGACGTCTTGGCAGCCCACAGGGAATGGTCGGTCTGACCATGCTGGCGTCAACTATTCCATACCTTTATGAAGAACCATCACTGAGCAGTGACGACAAAGCTGGCATGGTTCAGTGGGCCAAGGATCGTGCCAAACGCAAAGCAAATGAGAAACCGTTTATTGACCCACGCCCGTGGGCATCAATGACACCGGCAACGCCGTTTATCCCTGCGTCTGAAAATCCCCCGGCAGACAGGTCGCGCCCTGAAACGAATGACAATTCTTTGTTTAGTGTCATCGTTGATTTTCTGCGTGGCACCAACGCCGCAATTGAAAACAAAAACGCGTTTGATAAGCCTGTTCAGCCACCTGCATTACCCACAACCCTACAGAAAATGCAGGGCGAAATCCGCGTGATCCTTGAGGGTGGCGGTGGCCGTGTTAAAAGCGTCACCATGAACCAGCCGGGTATCAAACTTAGTGCATCTGCTGGCGTGTCCAGCGTGGAGCAAGGCTGATGGCTGCTACCCGATGGGAAGACCTGCGCGATGCTTCGTTCCGGGGGGTCTCCTTCTATCTGGTCGATAACGAAGGCACCAGTGGCCGTCGGGCAATTCCCCGCGCCTACCCCAAAAAAGAAGTGGGCTGGACCGAAGATAACGGTGCCGTTCTGACCCAACAGCAAATCAACGGCAAGCTGATTGGAAAGAACTACCAGAGCCAACTGGAGGCACTTCTCCGGGCACTGAACACACCGGGACCCGGAGAACTTATCCATCCGTGGTTCGGCATTCAGAAGGTTCAGGTTGGCAAGGTGACGCACCGTCTGAGCACTGAGGAAGGCGGCATTGCCTACATCTCTTTTGAGGTATCTGAGGCGGGCGAACGCCTGTTTCCAGCACCGGCAGAAAATACCAGTCTGACGGTACTCAGCGCTGCGGATAAGGTCAAAGATGCGCTGGCGAATGGCGATGTCTTTGCCCTGCTTGATGGTCTTGGCGAAATGGCCGATACGTGGATGGACGACATGGAGAATCTGGTGGTGGGTGTGCTGACGCTGCCCTCCGCGATTACTGAATGGACTGACCGTCTCGGACGTTTTCGTGGGTTGATTGAGCTGGCTGTCGCGAAACCAGCCGGGTTTATCAATGATGTTGTGGACCTTGTCAGCGGTGTCCGTGAGACCGTGACTGAACCTCTGTGGTCGATGCGGGTTTATGATCAGCTCCGTAACCGATGGCAGGGAGATCAGTTTTCCGGTTCATCATCTTCGCCGTGGCCGTCACCAGTTTCGCCAACAAATACAAGTGACCGCGCGACAGCCGCAGCACTTCACCAGTTGCCCAAATATATGTCAGTCACACCAGGTTCAGTGACTGACGGAAAGTATGGTTTTGCCAGCAGTCTTCCGGACGTTGTCCCTGAGCTGACAGATGCCATGCAGGACAACATCACTCATTTCCGTCAGTTGATTGTCGTTGCCAGCCTAACTGGACAGGCAGAGACCGTTGCCAGCACCGAGTTCAGAAGCAGTGAGGAAGCCATAAGTGCAGGTGACACGCTGGCTGAGCAACTGAATGAACAGGCTGTGTACGCCGTAGAAAACGGTCAGCGGGATTTGTGGCATGCCCTGCGTGAGCTGCGCTTTGCCGTCGTCAATGACGTGCGGGTCAGGAGCGCTCAGCTACCACAGACACGAACGGTCATCCTGACCACAACGTCCCCAGTATCCCTTATTGCATGGCGTGAAACCGGTAATACCGAGAACCGTGACGCCATCGCCTCAAGGAACCGATTGAAAGACCCGGCGTTCATTCTTCCGGGTAAACCTGTCGAGGTAACAGATTGATGGAAATGGTTGTACTTGAGGTTGACGGCCAGCAGTGGGACGGATGGACCGAGATGTCTGTCACTTCCTCACTGGAGGCTGTTGCCGGGGAATTTGATCTGACTGTCACCACCCAGTGGTCAGAAGCTTCCCCACGCGTGATTAAGCAGGGCATGCCCTGCATCGTCAGGCTGGGAAAAGATACGGTTCTGACGGGGTATATTGATGATTTCATTCCCAGCTATGACGCAGAAAACATGAGTATTCGCGTTATGGGACGGGATAAAACCGGCGATCTCGTTGACAGCTCCGTGGTGCATAAATCCGGCCAGTGGAAAGGTGTTCGGCTGGAGCAACTGGCAACTGAAATCTGCAAACCCTATGGAATTAGTGTCATCAGTGAAACTGATACTGGCGAAATCTTTTCCAGCGTGGTCCTAGAACAGGGAGAGACAGCCTTCGATCTGCTGGACCGTCTGGCTAAACAACGCGGCGTTCTGCTGACTGCTGATGGTCTGGGTAATCTGGTCATCACACGGGCATCAACAAAACGTGCCGGCGTTCCTCTGATATTCGGAACCAATATTCTTGCAGCCCGTGGCCGGTTCAGCTGGCGTGAACGAAACAGCCAGTACATCGTGAAAGGCACCTCCAGTGCGGGTGGGAGTACGTGGGACGATCAGCCTGTCAAAGTGATTGGAGGACGTCAGACCATCGTTGATGATGGCGATATCAACCGTTACCGCCCGAAAATCCTGGTCAATGAAGACAGCCTGACCGTTGGCGGCGCAAGTACACGCGGTGAATGGTACAAAGCACGGATGATGGGCGAAGCCAACAGCACCGAAATTACACTGGCAGGCTGGCGCGAGAATGGCGATGAAGGCCCGTTATGGCAGAAAAACAGGCTCGTTGATATTGATGATCCGATACAGAACCTGAAGGACTCATGGCTGATTAAAACCGTCACATTTACTGAAGGTGATAACGGACGTCTCTGTGTTCTGACGCTGGTTCCCCCTGAGTCGATGGACATGCCTGAAACCAGTACGAAAAAAGCAGGCAAGAAAGGCAATAAATCTAAGGCAAAAACGGTGGCAACATGGGACTGAATCCGGCAAATATCGGTCGCACACTTGAAGGTATTGGACGCCGGCTGCGACTGCTCGTTGACAGGGCCGTTGTTCGTATCGTTACAGACAGTCTCGGGCGTCAGAATCTCCAGATCCAGTCTCTGGCTGATTCAACCAATGATGACGTTGAGCGTTTCCAGAACTACGGCCTGACGTCTGTGCCGCCAGTCGGTTCAGAAGCACTCGTTCTGGCTGTGGGGGGACGCCGGGAAGGTCTGGTGGCAATCGCTGTTGAAGACAAGCGCTGTCGTCCAAAAGGCCTGGAAAATGGAGAGGTCAGGTTATATCACGGCGATGGTCAGTCTTATATCACCCTGAAAAAAGGTGGTCTTATCGAAGTTAAAGGGAAATCGGTTAATTATGATGCCAGCGAATTGTTTGCGATAAATACAAAATTATTAAAAGTTAACGGCCCATCTGAATTTTCAAAGGATATTCAGGTCGCCGGAAAATCTGTTCTTGAGCATTTCCATATTGACGGGGATGGCAAAAAAACATCGGAGATGAAATGACAATTGGTATCAGCTGGAATAATCAGCTATCCAGAGGTGAACTGACCATTAACCATGATGGTTTATCGCGTGATGAAGGACTGGTCACTCTGGTTCTGATTTGTCTTTTCACCGACGTCCGTGCTGATACTGATGACATTATTCCTGATAGCTCATCGGACCCGCGAGGCTGGCCCGGCGACACCTTCAGTGATTACCCGTGGGGATCGAAACTCTGGTTGCTGGATCGCGAGAAACTGACGGAATCCGTCAGAATGCGGGTGGAAGATTATGCACTGCTTTCTATGCAACCGCTTTTACGGTCTGGTTACGCGCGTAATGCAGCAGTCACAGCCACGATAAGCGGCAATGACCGAATTAATTTTATTGTCATTCTAACCCGCCCGGATAAAACGACGCTCCGGATTGAAATAAGTAAACGCTGGGAGTCCACTGCTAATGCCTTATAACGTTCCCGCGCTGCGCAAGCTTATTACTGACGGCGAAAAAGATATTGCCTTTGAACTGGGGCTGCAAAAACTTCCGCCTGTAGGCGTTGAGAAAGCTCTAAATACCTCATTCAGCAATCAGGTTCGTGATTTATACGACCATCAGAGCTGGATTAAAGACCAGATTATTCCGTCCGTTAAATCTGATGATGAAACCATCATTGAGACTGCGGCCAGCGAAGGCGTCATCAGAAAACAGGCCACGTTTGCTACGGGACCGGCTGTATTTAAAGGGAATACACCTCTGCCGGATGATACGGAGATGCAAACCGCTACCGGTATTGTTTATGCCGTGACGACTTCCGGCGTTCCTGTAGATGGGGTCATGACTGTAACCATTCAGGCCAGCGATGCCGGCGCGTCAGGAAACCTTCCGGAAGGTGAAAGCCTGACCCTGATGTCCCCCGTTCCCGGCGTGGAGAGCATTGGTTTAACGGGAACGGGCGGCATCATCGGTGGTGCAGATATTGAGCCAGTTCCAGAATTGCTTGACCGGCTTTTATTCCGTAAACGCAATCCCCCTGTTGGTGGGGCTGTGCATGACTATGTCATCTGGGCACGAGAAATGGCTGGTGTCAGTCGGGCGTGGGCATTTGATGCCTGGCATGGCCCCTGCACAATCGGACTGGCATGGGTTTATGACGATCGTTCAGTGATTACCCCCGGATATCAGGACCGGAAAAATATGGAAGATTACCTTTTCCGTCATACCGACCCGGCGACTGGCGTATGGGTTGGTAAACCTGGAGGAATAGAAGTCTGGCCCGTGGAACTGGTGCTCCGTCCCGTCAATATGGTTATCGACATAACACCGGATACGTCTGCCACGCGTAAAGCTGTCCAGTCCCGCCTGTTGACGCTTCAGAAGACGCTACAACCAGGACAAACGTTACCCATTTCAGCGATTCGTACTGCTATCGGCACCGCATCTGGCGTGACGGATTACAAGCTGAATCTGACCGCTGACATTCCCTGTGCTCAGAATGAACTTATCACTATCGGAGTGCTGACATGGCCCACAGTGTAGATGAATGGCTGGGCGCTTTATGGCAGGTCATGCCACGTGGCAAAGCGTGGTCACGCGATGAGGATGGTGATTTAAACCTTTTTTTACGGGCGTTAGCCAGACGTTTAAGTCAGACGGAATTTGATGCAGAAAACCTGCTACCGGAGATGCGGCCAGAAACAACATTTATGCTGCTGGAAGAATGGGAGGAATACCTTGAACTGCCGGAGTGTGGGCAGTTAAGCGGTACTGTAGAAGACCGACGTCGTGCTGTCGTGGAGAAGTATCACCGCAAAGGTGGCCTTTCCCCGTGGCAGATTGAAGCGGTGGCTGCCGCGCTTGGATTTACTATCCGGGTAACTGTCATTCTGCCTCACCACTGCATGCGTAGCTGCATGTATCCCCTTTATCCAGCCCGTTATCGCTGGACGTTACAGATTGATGTGATCGGTATAAGCGGCGGACGTTTTACCTGTATCGATAACGTCATGACACCGCTTCTGAGTGAACGGGCAAGAGAACTGGAGTGTGTGCTGACAAAATACCGTCTCGGTGGCACAGCATACGAATATTTTTATTCTTCAGGAGATAACTGATGTATCACGTAGATAATTCGACCGGTGTTCCGGTTATGCCACAACCGTCTCCTGTCACCAGTGAGACAGAGCTTTTTTTTACCGAAGGTGGAAACGGTGTTCCCCCGACGTTCCCCGGTCCTGACTGGTTTAATATCATTCAAAGTGAGCTAATTAATATTCTCAGAGCTGCGGGGCTTGATCCTGACAAGATGGACAATACGCAGATTCTGGCCGCTCTCAAAAAGCTGTTTCTGAGTCGCTCCAATCCATTTGGCGACATTAAAGCAGATGGTGCGGCGGCAATCGCGACGGCTCTCTCAAACC
>NZ_CAMFKT010000024.1:0-66745 GCF_945957325.1 Enterobacter sp. PL1 | reverse complement strand
TTAAGTGAGGAGAATATGTTTCTCAACTATTTTGCGCTGGGCGTATTGATTTTTGTATTTCTGGTTCTCTTTTACGGAATCATCGCCATCCATGATATTCCTTATAATATGGCCAAAAAGCGTAACCATCCGCATGCCGATGCCATTCATACGGCAGGCTGGATTAGCCTGTTTACACTCCATGCCATCTGGCCATTCCTGTGGATTTGGGCCACGCTGTACCGCGAAGATCGCGGCTGGGGCATGCAAAACCACATCACAAAGCCTGATGAAGTTCCGGGCATGGATGCGCTGGCCAAACGCGTGGCGGAACTCGAACAAAAGCTGGCTGCAGTACAGCCCACTGCTGATAAGAACACGCTGGAGCGCTAATCATGGATCTGTTGATTATTTTGACCTACGTGGCATTTGCCTGGGCCATTTTTAAAATATTCCGAATTCCGGTCAACCAGTGGACGCTTGCCACCGCAACATTAGGCGGCGTATTTATTGTTGCCGGTCTTATTCTGTTAATGAACTATAACCATCCGTATACCTTTACGGCGCAAAAAGCGGTTATTTCTATTCCAATCACGCCGCAGGTGACCGGTGTGGTCAGTGAAGTCACGGATAAAAATAACCAGCTTATTAAAAAAGGCGAAGTGTTATTTAAACTGGATCCTGGCCGCTACCAGGCGCGCGTCGACAGACTCCAGGCCGACCTGGTAACCGCGACGCACAATATCGATAACCTGAAAGCGCAGCTGTCGGAAGCGGTTGCCAATACCACACGCGTCTCCGCTGAGCGCGATCGCCTCTATAAAGATTATCAGCGCTACCTGAAAGGCAGCCAGGCGAAGGTGAATCCTTTCTCTGAAAGCGATATTGATAACGCGCGGCAAAACTATCTGGCACAGGATGCCATGGTGAAAGGCTCCGTGGCTGAGCAGGTGCAGATTCAAAGCCAGTTAGACAGCATGGTGAACGGCGAGCAGTCACAGATTGCTTCGTTACGTGCCCAGCTTGCCGAAGCCAAATATAACCTGGACCAGACCGTGGTGCGTGCGCCGAGCGATGGTTACATCACCCAGGTGCTGATCCGTCCGGGGACCTATGCCGCCGCGCTGCCTCTGCGTCCGGTGATGGTCTTCATTCCTGAACAGAAGCGTCAGATTGTGGCCCAGTTCCGCCAGAACTCGCTGCTGCGTCTGAAACCGGGCGATGAAGCGGAAGTGGTGTTTAACGCCCTGCCGGGCCAGGTATTCTCCGGGAAGCTCACCGCAATTCTGCCGGTGGTGCCGGGGGGGACCTATCAGGCGCAGGGTGCGCTCCAGTCTCTGACGGTCACGCCGGGCACGGATGGCGTGCAGGCCATCATCGAGCTGAGCCCTGACGCTGAAGTCGATGCCCTGCCGGACGGTATCTATGCCCAGGTGGCGGTCTATTCGGACCACTTCGCCCACGTCTCGGTCATGCGTAAAGTACTGCTGCGTATGACCAGCTGGATGCACTACCTCTACCTCGATCACTAATCCTTCCAGGGCAGGAATGCGACATGCAGACCTGCCCTTTTTTCATCGCTTGATCCATACTGACTTTTTTCCGGCATTAAGGATCAGGCAATGAAACTCATCGGCAGCTACACCAGTCCCTTCGTGCGAAAAATCTCGATTCTCCTGCTGGAGAAGGGGATTGAATTTGAATTCGTGAATGAACAGCCTTACAACGCGGAAAACGGCGTTGCGCAGTACAACCCGCTGGGAAAAGTCCCGGCGCTGGTTACGGACGAGGGCGAGTACTGGTTCGATTCCCCAATAATTGCCGAGTACATTGAGCTGCTGGGCGTTGCCCCGGCTATGCTGCCTGCTGACCCAAAAGCGGCGCTGGCGGTGAAGCAGGTCGAAGCCCTGGCCGACGGTATTATGGATGCGGCGTTAACCTCCGTACGGGAACAGGCAAGGCCCGCTGCCCAGCAGTCGGAAACGGAACTGTTACGCCAGCGGGAAAAAATCAGCCGCAGCCTGGACAGGTGTGAACAGCTTATCCGGGAGGGAAAGATCGACACCGACAGCCTGAACCTGGGGACCATCGCCATCGCCTGCGCGATTGGTTATCTCAACTTCCGCCACGTCTCCCCGGGCTGGTGCGTCGACCGTCCGCTGCTGGTGAAGCTTGCAGACACGCTGTTTAGCCGCGAGAGCTTTGCCCGTACCGAACCACCAAAGGCTTGACGCGGGTTATAACACTTCGCCGTCGGAGGCGGTACAATCCCCCCAACATGTTAACTCCCTCTCCCGTCGGGAGGGGGGAAGATATTTACTCGCCAGGCGCCTTCATGACTACTCATCATTCGCTGTACAGCCAGATCCCCGCTACCGACCGTCTTCTTCGCGAACCCCGCATTCATGCTGTTGCTGAGCGTTTCGGCCATACCGCGACGGTGGAAATGTTACGCCTGCTTCAGGACGAAGCCCGATGCGCGATTCAGGCAGAAAACGCCTTGCCCGCCTGGTGTAGCGCGTGGGAGCAGGAAGTTGAACAGCGGCTGGATGAGAAGGCGCAAAGCGCATTACGCCCGGTGATAAACCTGACCGGAACCGTGCTGCATACCAACCTGGGGCGCGCGCAGCAGGCGGAAGAGGCCGTTGCCGCAGTCGTGCAGGCCATGCAAGCGCCCGTAACGCTGGAGTACGATCTGGACGGCGCCGGACGCGGGCACCGCGACCGCGCGCTGGCGGAGCTGCTGTGCCAGCTGACCGGCGCGGAAGATGCCTGCATTGTGAATAATAACGCCGCAGCGGTGCTGCTGATGCTGGCGGCCACCGCCAGCGGCAAAGAGGTGGTGGTGTCCCGCGGCGAGCTGGTGGAGATTGGCGGAGCGTTTCGTATTCCTGACGTGATGCGCCAGGCGGGCTGTACGCTGCATGAGGTGGGTACCACTAACCGTACCCATGCGAAAGACTATCGCGCGGCGGTGAATGAAAATACCGCCCTGCTGATGAAGGTCCACACCAGCAATTACCATATTGAAGGCTTCACCAAAACGGTTGAAGAGGCGGAGCTGGCGGCGATTGGGCGCGAATTGAATATACCGGTGATTGCCGATCTCGGCAGCGGCTCGCTGGTGGATCTGAGCCTGTACGGGCTGCCAAAAGAGCCTATGCCGCAAGAGATGATTGCGGCGGGCGTGAGCCTGGTCAGCTTTTCCGGCGACAAACTGCTGGGCGGGCCGCAGGCCGGGATTATCGTCGGCAAGCGCGAGCTGATTGCGCAGCTGCAGCAGCATCCGCTCAAGCGCGCCCTGCGCGCCGATAAAATGACGCTTGCCGCGCTGGAGGCGACGCTGCGGCTCTATCTTTACCCGGAAAAACTGGCCGACCGCCTGCCCACGCTGCGCCTGTTAAGCCGGGATGCCGCCTCGATTCGCGCCCAGGCCGAGTTACTGCTGCCGCGCGTCGCCCCGCACTACCCCGATTTTGACGTTCGCATTGAGCCCTGCCAGTCGCAGATTGGCAGCGGTTCGCTGCCGGTGGACAGGCTGCCGAGTGAGGCGCTGACGTTCACGCCGCGTGACGGGCGCGGTAGCCATCTTGACGCCCTGTCGTCACGCTGGCGTGGCCTGCCGACGCCGGTTCTCGGGCGGATTTACGACGGCCGAATGTGGCTGGATCTGCGCTGCCTTGAAGATGAAGAGCGATTTCTGGAGATGTTGTTGAAATGATTATTGCCACCGCCGGTCACGTTGACCACGGAAAAACCACGTTACTGCAGGCGATTACCGGCGTAAACGCCGACCGCCTGCCGGAAGAGAAAAAGCGCGGCATGACCATCGATCTGGGCTATGCCTACTGGCCCCAGCCTGATGGCCGCGTGCTGGGCTTTATTGATGTGCCGGGGCATGAAAAGTTTCTGTCTAACATGCTGGCGGGCGTGGGCGGCATCGATCATGCCCTGCTGGTGGTGGCCTGCGATGACGGCGTGATGGCGCAAACCCGCGAGCACCTGGCGATCCTGCAGCTAACCGGCAACCCGCAGCTGACCGTGGCGCTGACCAAAGCCGATCGCGTGGATGACGCGCGCGTCAGCGAGGTGCGCGAAACGGTCCAGGCGACACTGCGGGAGTATGGCTTTGCCGATGCATCGCTTTTTGTCACCGTGGCGACAGAAGGGCGTGGTATCGACGAACTTCGCCACCATTTACAGCACCTTTCATCACGCGCTCACGCCAGCCATCACCGCTTTCGTCTGGCGATCGACCGGGCCTTTACCGTAAAAGGTGCGGGGCTGGTCGTAACCGGCACCGCGCTGAGCGGTGAAGTCAGCGTGGGAGATACCCTCTGGCTGACGGGCGTGAATAAACCGATGCGCGTGCGCGGACTGCACGCACAAAACCAGCCCGCTGACCGTGCCCACGCCGGACAACGTATCGCGCTGAACATTGCCGGGGATGCGGAAAAAGAGCAGCTGAACCGCGGAGACTGGCTGCTGGCCGATGCTCCGCCGGAACCGTCTGAACGCGTGATTGTCTCCCTGCAGACACACATACCGTTGACCCAATGGCAGCCGCTGCATATTCATCACGCGGCCAGCCATATCACCGGGCGCGTGTCGCTGCTGGAAAACGACCTTGCCGAGCTGGTATTCGATTCGCCGCTCTGGCTGGCAGACAACGATCGTCTGGTACTGCGTGATATTTCTGCAAGGGAAACGCTGGCGGGGGCGCGCGTGGTGGCGCTTAACCCACCTCGACGCGGCAAGCGTAAGCCGGAATATCTGCAGTGGCTGGCCGCGCTGGCGCAGGCCAAAGAGGATAACGCCGCGCTGCGGGTGCACCTCGATCGTGGGGCGGTGAGTCTGCGTGATTTTGCATGGGCACGCCAGCTGAGCGGGGAAGGCTTACGCCAGCTGACCCAGGAGCCGGGCTTTATACAGGCCGGAGACAGCCTGCTCAATGCCCCGGTTGCTGCGCAATGGCAGCGTAAGATACTGAACACGCTTGCGACTTACCACGAACAGCATCAGGACGAGCCAGGCCCGGGCCGTGAGCGTCTGCGACGCATGGCGCTGCCGATGGAAGACGATGCGCTGGTGCTGCTGCTGATCGAAAACATGCGCGAAAGCGGGGTGATTAAAAGCCACCACGGCTGGCTGCACCTGCCGGATCACAAGGCCGGGTTCACCGCAGATCAGGAGGCGATATGGCAAAAAGTAGCCCCGCTGTTTGGCGATGAGCCGTGGTGGGTTCGGGATCTGGCTCGCGAAACCAACACCGACGAGCAGGTGATGCGCCAGGTATTGCGCCATGCGGCGCAGCAGGGGCTAATCGTCGCGATCGTGAAAGATCGTTACTACCGTAACGATCGCATTGTGGCGTTTGCCAACCTGATCCGCGAGCTGGATCAGGCGCGCGGCTCGACCTGCGCAGCGGATTTCCGCGATCGGCTGAACGTGGGCCGCAAGCTGGCGATTCAGATCCTGGAGTATTTCAACCGCATCGGCTTTACCCGTCGTCGCGGTAACGATCATCTGTTGCGCGATTCGTTATTATTTCCTGAAACTCCGTGACCTCCGTCGTAAACACCGTTACCGGTTGGCGAGAAAATCGCCACCCGGAACTACCCTTGTTGTACACCAACAGCAAGGAGACGGACATGACAAACAATCCTCCCTCATCGCGTATCCAGCCCGGCGAGTATGGTTTTCCCCTCAAGCTGAAGCCCCGTTATGACAACTTTATTGGCGGCGACTGGGTCGCGCCCGTCGACGGCGAATACTATTCCAACCTGACCCCGGTTACCGGCCAGCCGCTGTGCGAGATTGCCAGCTCCGGTAAGCGTGATATCGACCTGGCGCTGGATGCGGCGCACAAAGCGAAAGAGAAATGGGCTCACACCTCCGTGCAGGACCGGGCGGCGATCCTGTTCAAAATCGCCGACCGGATGGAGCAAAATCTGGAGCTGCTGGCGACGGCGGAAACCTGGGATAACGGCAAGCCGATCCGGGAAACGATGGCGGCTGACGTGCCGCTGGCTATCGACCACTTCCGCTATTTTGCCTCCTGTATTCGCGCGCAGGAGGGCGGGATCAGCGAAGTTGACAACGACACCGTGGCGTATCACTTCCACGAACCGCTGGGGGTAGTAGGCCAAATTATTCCGTGGAACTTCCCGCTGCTGATGGCGAGCTGGAAAATGGCGCCCGCGCTCGCGGCCGGAAACTGTATTGTGCTCAAACCGGCGCGTCTGACCCCGCTCTCGGTCCTGCTGCTGATGGAAATTGTTGGCGATCTGCTGCCGCCGGGCGTGATTAACGTGGTCAACGGTGCGGGCGGTGAGATAGGGGAATATCTGGCCACCTCAAAACGGATTGCCAAAGTGGCGTTTACCGGGTCGACGGAGGTGGGCCAGCAGATCATGCAGTACGCCACGCAAAACATCATTCCGGTGACCCTCGAGCTGGGCGGGAAATCCCCGAACATCTTCTTCGAGGACGTGATGGAGGAAGAGGATGCCTTCTTTGATAAAGCCCTGGAAGGGTTTGCGCTGTTTGCGTTTAACCAGGGCGAAGTCTGCACCTGCCCAAGCCGCGCGCTGGTGCAGGAATCCATCTACGAGCGCTTTATGGAGCGGGCCATTCGCCGCGTCGAGTCTATCCGCAGCGGTAACCCGCTCGATAATGTCACCCAGATGGGGGCACAGGTCTCGCATGGACAGCTGGAAACGATCCTCAACTACATCGACATCGGCAAGAAGGAGGGGGCGGATATTCTCACCGGCGGACGCCGTAAGGTGCTCGGAGGGGATCTGCAGGACGGGTATTACCTTGAGCCGACGATCCTGTTCGGGCAGAACACCATGCGCGTTTTCCAGGAGGAAATCTTCGGACCGGTGCTGGCCGTGACCACCTTTAAAACGATGGAGGAGGCGCTGGCGATTGCCAACGACACGCCGTATGGCCTGGGGGCAGGCGTCTGGAGCCGCAACGGTAATCTGGCCTATAAAATGGGCCGCGGCATTCAGGCCGGGCGCGTCTGGACCAACTGCTATCACGCCTATCCGGCACACGCGGCATTTGGCGGTTATAAGCAGTCGGGCATCGGGCGTGAAACCCACAAGATGATGCTGGAGCATTACCAGCAGACCAAATGTCTGCTGGTCAGCTATTCCGATAAGCCACTGGGGCTGTTCTAGTCGCCCAGCTCAGGCCGTCCGTGGGCGGCCTGAGCGATTTGCTGGCGCAGGCAGTTCAGTACGCCATCCAGAACGTATTGCACGCGCCAGGGCTGGTATTCGCGTTTGCGGAAGATGGCGGTCAGATCGAGCCACCACTCTTCCTGATGCGGGAAGCAGGGGACGAGCATGCCTTTCGTTAATTCTTTTTTCAGGCTCTCTTTTGGCGCAAAAACAATCCCAAGATTATTTCTTGCCAGCTCCAGGGCCGTCTGCGTATTGTCGCAAATATAATTACCGGTCACCCGGTAGTCATGCACGTCATCGCTGCCGTGCACGCGGAAACGCCAGATGTTGGCTTCATCGACCAGCATGGAGTCAATGAGAATACAGGAGTGATTAATTAAATCTTCAGGTCCGGTTAAGGGATGTTTATTTAAATATTCTACGGTTGCGAAGGCCGTAACGGAATATTGTGTCAAAACGCTGGCCACCAGGCTTTCGTCTTTCGGCTGAGCATAGGTAATTAAAATGTCGCAGTCATCCGGAAAGGTAACGCCTTCTGAAAATTCATTCCGGTCCAGATTGTAGGTTTTCAGGGAGATGCGGATGTCGCCGATGTCTTCTATCTGATGGATCACGTGTCGCGCGAGGTAGGTCACGATACCTGTTGGGGCATAGATCGTCACTTTTCCGCGCTTTTCATGCTTATAATCAGCAATGAAATTAACAAGCTGGCTGTTCTTATCCAGCGTGGCATTCACGTAGGGGAGTAACGCTTCACCAAACTGGGTCAGGGCCAGCTGCCGCGTGGTGCGCTCAAAAACCTTGAGCCCAACCCGCGTTTCAAAATCAGACAGATATTTACTGACGTTGGCCTGCGCCATACCCAGCAGGGCGGCGGCATCACCAATGCTGTGGGTGGCTGCAATGACGGAGATAATTTTTAATTCGCGTGGTTTTAGCTGTAATGTACTCATTATGCACACCCATCTATATGATTTTATATATAATATTATATAAACCGCAGCGTTGCATTGGCAATTTTGTAACCATTATTATGCGCCTCGCTTGTTTGGCATATATATGGATTACATGGAATGACTATTAAATACAATTTACTGATCGCTGCCACGTTATTTGCATCAACGTCTGCCATGGCCGGTGAATTTTCACTTGGTGCGGGGGCTGTATTTAATGAGTCTCCTTACAAAGGCTATAACGAAAATACGACCGCAGTACCGTTGATTAGCTACGAAGGCGATCGTTTCTACGTTCGTCAGACCACGGGCGGATGGATCCTGTGGAAAGATGCAAAAAATGAATTGAGCCTGACCGCAACGTGGATGCCGCTGCATTTCGACCCTGCCGATAACGACGATCATCAGATGAAGCAGCTTGATGAGCGTAAAGCATCCGCCTTCCTCGGTGGGGCGTACTACCGCCACGAAAGCTGGGGATCGCTGAAAGTGGCGGTCTCTGGTGATGCCACGGATGAAAGCGGCGGCGTGATCGGCGAAGTATCGTACTTCCGTCCGATCAAAATGGAGCGCCTGACCCTGACGCCTTCCGTAGGTGTGTTCTACAGCGACGAAAGCTATAACGACTACTACTACGGCGTATCCGGCAGCGAGTCTCGCCGCTCCGGACTGGATCAATACACCGCCGGCGACAGCTGGACGCCATACGTTGGCCTGGCGGCTAAATATCAGTTAACCCAGAAGCTGTATCTTAACGCCAGCGCGGTCTACACCGTGTTGCCTGACGACGTGAAGAACAGCCCGATGATCGACCGCGACGACAGCTTCGCGCTGATGACCGGCCTGACCTGGCGTTTCTGATGCGGTAAAGCCGGGTGGCGGCGTTGCCTTACCCGGCCTACGATCTTGCCTGCACTGCTGTTCCTTAAAGCCCATCTCAATGCCCGATCACTGCCCGTAGTAGGCATTCGCCCCGTGCTTACGCAGATAATGCTTGTCGAGCAGCTCCTGCTGCATAACCGGTAGCTGCGGTGCGAGCTGGCGTGAGAACAGGCCCATGTACGCGCACTCTTCCAGCACCACGGCATTGTGAACCGCATCGGCAGCATCTTTGCCCCAGGCGAACGGGCCGTGGGAGTGGACCAGCACCGCCGGGATCTGCATCGGGCTAAGATCGCGCTCCTCGAAGGTTTTGATGATCACTTCACCCGTCTGGTATTCGTATTCCCCGGCAATTTCTGCCGAGGTCATCAGGCGCGTGCAGGGGATGGTTCCGTAGAAATAGTCCGCGTGCGTGGTACCCCAGGCCGGTAAATCCAGCCCCGCCTGGGACCAGATAGTGGCGTGTCGCGAATGGGTATGCACGATGCCGCCAATCTCCGGGTAACGACGATACAGCGCAAGATGGGTAGGCGTGTCTGAAGAGGGCTTTTTATTCCCCTCGACGACCTGGCCCGTGGCGATACTCACCACCACCATATCCTCCGCCGTCATCACGTCGTATTCCACACCGGACGGTTTAATGATCATCATGCCGCTTTCGCGGTCAACCGCGCTGACGTTGCCCCAGGTAAAGGTCACCAGCTGGTGGGCGGGCAACGCCAGGTTTGCTGCCAGTACCTCGGCTTTAAGTTCGTCTAGCATGTCATGCCTCCTTCCTGCATACGGGCTTCAATCCAGCGGCGCGCCTGGATAATCTCCAGCACCGGCTCTTTTGCTTTTTCGGTCCACATTTCAATCAGAAATGCGCCGCGATAGTTCAGTTGATGCAGCGTGTTAAACACGCCAACGAAATCGACGCAGCCCTCGCCAAACGGCACGTCGCGGAACTGTCCGGGGCTTTGTGCGGTAACGGGTTGGGTATCTTTCAGGTGAATAGCCGCAATGCGGTCAATGCCCAGCGTCAGCTCGGCGGCGACGTCGTTACCCCACGCGCTCAGGTTGCCGACGTCCGGATAAACGCTGAACCACGGTGAGGCGAGCATGTCGTCCCACTTTTTCCATTTGCTGATGGAGTTCATAAACGCGGTGTCCATGATCTCCACCGCCAGCATCACCTGTGCGGCGGTGGCCTGCTCCACTGCCCACGCCAGCCCGTCGGCAAAGCGCTGTTGCGTCCCCTCGTCATGCGCTTCGTAATAGACGTCATACCCGGCAAGCTGGATGGTGCGAATGCCCAAATCACGCGCCAGCCTGATGGCTTTGCTCATGATCTCACGGGCGCGTTCGCGCACGGTTTCATCGCGGCTGCCAAACGGGAAGCGACGGTGTGCAGACAAGCACATAGAGGGGATCGCCACGCCGGTTTCCAGCATCGCTTCCACCAGAGAGGCGCGCTGCGTGGTGCTCCAGTCGAGGCGTGATAATCGCTCATCGGTTTCATCGACAGACATCTCGACAAAATCGAACCCGCAGCTTTTCGCCAGTACCAGCCGCTCGGGCCAGGAGAGATCTTTTGGCAGCGCTTTTTCGTAAATACCCAACGGATGCTGACGCATGGTTACGCTCCCCAGATGTCGCGAATGTGCGAATGGAATGCCTGTGCCACCTGCGGCGGATTGGCGGCGCCTGCCAGCGCGCGCCCGGCAATGAAGGCTTTGACGTTGATTTGCTTAAACAGCGGCAGGTCGGCGGGGGTGATACCGCCGGTAATAGAAAGCTGCAAACCGATATCGGAGAGCGCTTTCATTTTTGCGAGATCCTCCTCACCCCACTGCTGGCCGCTCGCCTGTGCGTCACGTCCGCGGTGATAAATGGCCTGCTTCACGCCGATGTGATGCCATGCGCGAGCATCGTCCAGCGTCCAGTGACCAAAGAGCTCCATCTGGATTTCTCCCCCGCGGCGCAGGGCCACCTCGTGGCCGCGTTCAACGGTGGCCAGCGGGGCGGCGCAGATGATGGTCATCCAGTTTGCACCCGCGCCAAATGCCTGCTCTGCCAGCGTTTCTCCGGCATCGGCCACTTTCCAGTCCGCAACGATGATTTTATCCGGGCACTGCTCGCGCAGGGCGCGCACGGCGTTTAGCCCTTCGGTCAGGCACAAAATGGTGCCCGCTTCGACGATATCAACGTGATCGGCAAGCAACGCGACATCACGCTGCGCGGCCTGAAGAGAGGTATGGTCGAGCGCCAGCTGCAGTAATGGTCGGCTCATAGGTTGTTCTCCTTAACTCGGGCGTGATAGCCCTGTAGTGCTGAAATCAGTAGCTGATAGCGCTGATATTTGCGCTGATAGGCCTCGTGGGCGCGCATGTCAGGCTCAATGACACGAATGTCGTGTCGGAGGGCGCATTGCGCCGCATGGAAATCGGGATACACGCCGGTGCCGACCAGGGCGGCCAGCGCCGCGCCGGAACAGCCGGTCTCTTCCAATTGCGGCAGTTCAATCGCCAGCCCGCTGACGTCCGCGAGCATTTGCATCCATACGTCCGAATGGGTTGGGCCACCCGTCACGCGCAGGGCATGCACGTGGGTAAAGCGCTCGAGCATGCGGTTGAGGTGGGTCATGTGGCAGAACACCACGCCCTCATAAACCGCCTGTAGCAGGTGCGCGCGTGTGTGTAGCGCCTGCATTCCGTAGAAACCGCTTGTCATCTCCAGCCCGGCGTTGCTGCCATAGAGGAACGGCAGGAAATACACATCGCTTTCGGCTTTCGGCAGGCTGGCGACGGCGTGGTTGATCTCGCTGAACGACATGTCGCCCCACTGCGCGGTGAGCCACTCAAGGTTGCCGGACGAGGTCGGGCTGGCTTCGTGAACGATGTACTGCTGCGGATGCACGTAGCGGCCATAAACGTAGGGGAAGGGTTCGTTGCTGCGAAGCGCACTGGCGATCCCGCTGGTGACGGCCCAGGTGCCCATCACGGCGTTCAGCGTGTGCTCGTCCTGCAGTCCGGCGCAGAGCGCGGTGGAAACCACATCAAACAGTCCCCCCACGACGGGCGTGCCCGCCGCGAGACCGGTCAGGGCGGCTGCCTGAGCGGTGATTTCCCCGCTGATTTCTGCTGAACCGACAATCGGCGGTAGGGCGCCGTCAATTTCGCTGATCCCGAGCCAGCGCGTAAGCTGCGGGTCATACTGCCCGGTATTCATGTTGTAGAGATTGGACTCGGAGATGTTGCTCTCTTCACCGCCCTTCACGCCGGTCAGGCACCAGCGCAGATAGTCGTGCGCCATCATCACGCAGCCAATTTGCTGATACCGCTGCGGCTCGTTCTCTTTGACCCAGCGCAGAAGCGAGGCCGGATGCCCGGTCCACAGCGTCTGGCGCGTATGCGGGTAGAGTTTTTCGGGAATGCCGTCCTGCTGCCAGCGCTGCACAATCTCCAGTGCCCGGCGATCGGAGGAGAGGATGGCGTTGCCCAACGGTTGGTCTTGTTTATCGAGCAGAAACAGCCCCTTACCCTGCGCAGAAATGCCGACCCCATTGATCTGGTTGCCGTTTACGCCTGCATTCTTGAGCAACGCGGCGATGGTGGCGTGGCAGTGCTGCCAGAGCTGATGCATATCCCGCTCGGCGTAGCCCGCTCGCGGGCTGAGCGTGGCAACGGAGCGGCGTTCGATACAAACTTCTTTGCCCTGGCGGGTGTATAAACCGGCTTTTAGATAAGTACCGCCACAATCGATACCCAGCCAGAAGGGCTCTTTTTCACTCATCTTCATCTCGCTTAATTGCCGGGTGGCGCTTCGCTTACCCGGCCTACTGTTCGGTTTTCTCCCTCTCCCCGTGGGAGAGGGCTGTGGTGAGGGCATCAGGCCGCACGCTTATGGGGATTTACCGTGGGATTGGGCTCTGCCCCGGCATCGCATTTCGCGGGCAACAGCAGGGCCAGCAGCGACGCCAGCGCGAGTGAAACGGCCAGGCAGTAGACGCCTGCATCTTTGCTGTACAGGGTGATCAGCACGCCAACGGCATACGGGCCGCAGAAGCCACCGAGGTTACCCAGGGCGTTGATCACGCCGCGCGCGCCACCTGCCATTTCGGCGCTAAACAGTCTTGCCGGTATCGTCCAGAACACCCCCGCGGCGGATTGCAGGAAGAAACCACAGCCCACCAGTGCGGCATAGGCCAGCCAGATGTTTGCTTTCAGGGCAACGGAGAGGAACATGCAGAGCGCGAAGCCAATCAACGGCAGGGAGACAAACAGCTTGCGCTTGCCGGTGCGGTCAGAAAGCGAGGAGAACAGGAACATGCCCGCAATGGCGCCGATGTAGGGCAGGATGGCGAGCATCCCCACCTGACCAATGCTGGTGTGCGTCAGCTCCTTCAGAATGGTCGGCAACCAGAGGGTGTAACCGTAAATCCCGGTCTGATAGAAGAAATTCAGGGCGATCAGCTGCCACATGGTTTTGTCAGACAGCACCGCGCTGAGCGAGGCATTTTTCACCTCTTTTCCGGCGATGGCCTGCTGTTCAGCCGCCAGCGTTTGTACCAGATAGTTTTTCTCGGCCGCTGAGATCCAGCGGGCTTCCTGCGGACGGTCGTACACGGTGAACGCCCACAGCACCAGCACAACGACGGACATCAGACCTTCAATGATGAACAGCCAGCGCCAGTCAAGTGCGGTAATAATCCATCCCGACAGCGGGGCGGTGATTATCCCGGCGATGGGTACGAACATGATCACAATTGCGTTGGCGCGACCGCGTTCGGCATCCGGGAACCAGTTGCTGATCATGGTGAGCACAACGGGTAGCATCCCGCCTTCCGCCACGCCGAGTAAGAAGCGCAGCACCAGCAGCTGGTACTGATTCGTCACGAGACCCGTGAGCACCGAGATCACCGCCCAGGCGACCAGTGACCAGCCGATAAATTTCTTGCCGCTACCGTGTACCGCAATCTTGCCGCCGGGTACCTGCAGGAACAGATAGCCGATAAAAAATATGCCGCCCGCGAGGCCTGCCATGGTGGCGGTAATACCTAATTCTTCGTCCATCCCTCCCGGCATTGCAAACGCGATATTCACGCGGTCCATATATGAAATAATACAGGCGATAAGAATAGGAGGAATGATTCTTAGCCAGCGCTGGCGCGGAATGTCCGTATGTAGAGCATGAGTAGAAATATTCATAGTTAATCTCTCAGTAGGTAACCGGAATAAACTTTTCTTATTGTTATTGCGTTGCTTTATTCATTGCGCTGATACCGTCGCGCAAAATGGCGATGCGATGGCTGACATCAGCATTAGCATTTATTTCCAGTAATTTAATACCGGAGAATTTCAACGTTGCGGCGCTCGCCGCAGTAAAGAGTGCTTTTGCACGTTCAGTGGACATCAAACTGTCGGCACAGAAGGAAGAAAATGGCGCGTGCAGATCCTGCCATTCACCGTACTCGCCGCTGGTGGTCGTACCCGAGAACATCAAGGCCCCCAGTTTCCCGGCATTAAGCGCGGCCTGAACGTGGTCAAGCGGAAGGGTGGTGTTACGGCCTTCGATGGCCGACCGCGCCCAGTTGATGCAGACGCTGATATCCGTGTCTTTCACCACCTCCAGCACCTGCTCTAAGGGCAGGAAGCCTTTACGGGGTGCGACGCCGGTCATGGCATCGCAGTGTTCCAGCACCAGGTCGCAGCCCCAGTCCCAGCTTGTTATTTCACGGACGGAGCGGGAAAACGCGTCGGTGGCTTGTTCGACCGAGGCATTGCCCGCCTGCGGGGCCGCCTGCATCTCAAGAGCAATCACTTTCCCCGGGAAGCGGGTATTCACGGCGTTAATTTTTTTGTGCAAATGTCGGTAAAAGTCCACGCACGCTTTACGCTGCGCGTCGTCAGCCGAGGCCAGGCCAAACGCGCCGTTGATGCCGCGGCGCCGCATGGTTTCCATAACTGCCGTGACCACGATTTGCCAGTCCCCCGGGGTATGGCGGAACAGCCATTCGTCACCAAGGGGGTGAAGATTTTCAAGGCAAGGCTGTTCCAGCCCGCGAATATTCGGCGTGTCGGAAAGTTCCCGCCAGAAGGTTTGTTCTTCTTGTTCCCCTTTCTGGTGAAACGAGGGTGCGCAGGGGTACGCACCAATAATAAAACCGGTATTAGTCATTTCGCGTTCCTGTATTTATACCCGTCATACTTCAAGTTGCATGTGCGTTGGCTGCGCTCGTTCACCCCAGTCACTTACTTATGTAAGCTCCTGGGAATTCACTCTCTTGCCGCCTTCCTGCAACTCGAATTATTTAGGGTATATCAGAAAATTAATCTAATTCGCTGATTGCCACTTTCACCACAATCTTACGAATTGTGGTTTCCTTGTTTTTAATACAGGCAGGACGGTGCACATCCTGCGGAAAAAATATGGCATAGCTGCCGGGTATCATTTCGATAAACGACTCATTTTCACTGTTGTGATAAAAAATAATATCGCGCTGTTCCAGCAATGATTCGCTTATTTCGTTATTACCGGTATCAATCGCGATACCGATTTTCTCTTCACCCCAGGCCAGGAATTGGATATCCAGATAGCGGCGATGCACTTCCGGGCGATTCTCGTGCAGATCCTTTGTTGTCAGGTCGAGAACCTGGGCAAAAATGTTGCGACCTTCAATTTCTACTACGCCTGGCTCCAGGGTGGTGAAATCCGTCGTGCGCAGAAAATGAAGGGCTTTTTCAATCGCCCGCGGCAGGCGACACGGATTTGGCTGGGAAATATGTCCGAATATCATGGCCCACTCCTTACAGAGACTGGATTTTCGCCCACACGCTGTCGTCAACCGTGATGCCGTTGCGGCGGTTCTCTTCAAGCAAACGGGTAAATTCATGCCCTGGCAGACGGATGGCGACATTTTCATCCGCGCGTTCGGCGGTGGTGATGAAGTCCATAATGCGCTGCAGTTTGGCATCGCGGGTTGGGCCATCGATCAGGCGATCCACCTCAATGGCGATGAAGATCTGCGATACGCCGTACTCGTCGCTGTTGTCCTGGGTCACTTCCGCGACGGAAGATCCGTTTGAGAGCAGGGTGGCGATCATATCGAGCACGATGGATAAGCCGGACCCTTTCCAGTAGCCCATGGGCAGAATACGGCGGTTTTTCTCGATCACTCCCGGCTCTCTGGTGAGGTGACCTTCGTCGTCAAAGCCGCCATCTACCGGCAACGCGCGCCCGGCCAGGCGGTTCACCTCCAGCATGCCGTAGGAGAACATCGACATCGACATGTCGACCATGGTGATCGGGTTCGACGGAATGGCAACGATCAGCGGGTTTGTGCCGATGCAGCACTCTTTTGATCCCCACGCGGGCATCACGGCAATCGAGTTGGTCCAGCAAATGCCGATATAGCCCTTCTCCGCCGCCTGCCAGCCGTAGCTGCCGCCGCGCATCCAGTGGTTCGCGTTACGCAGTGCCACCAGACCAATGCCGTGATCGGACGCCAGCTCGGTGGCGCGATCCATCATCTTCTTCGCCGTCAGGTTGCCAATGGAGCGCTGCGCATCCCACTGTTCGATGGCGCCTAATGTCATCACCCGTTTGGGCTGGGCGTCAGGAATGATATCCCCTGCATCAAGCTGCTGAATAAAACGCGGGAAACGGTTTACACCATGCGAATAGACGCCGGATTCCGTGGTGCGGGCAAACATCTCGGCGCAGGCGTCTGCGGTTTCCGCTTTCACGCCGCGATCGAGCAGAACCCGATTGAACGCCGCTTTCAACTCTTCGAAGGTCACTTTCATCCCTGTTCTCCTGTTCTTTTAAGGGCAAGTGTGAGTGCTTTTATATCGCTAAATTCCACTATGCGAAATCTGATTTCAAATATAGCGATCAAATTTTGTCAGATCAACGACATTCATGTTTTTCAAAATCGATTAAAATCAACTGGTTGTGTTTTTTCTGTTGAGATCGTGAACTGACCCACACTTTGCGCTACCATCAGGGCGCGCTAAACAGGAGCCATGTAATGAGCATGAAAGAGAGCGAAATGACGCAAGAAAAAGAGAGGCCAGCAGGCAGCCAGAGCTTGTTTCGCGGCCTGATGCTGATTGAGATCCTCAGCAACTATCCGAACGGGTGTCCGCTTGCACATTTATCGGAACTGGCGGGGCTGAATAAGAGCACCGTGCACCGCTTGCTGCAGGGGCTACAGTCGTGCGGGTACGTGACCCCGGCACCCGCCGCGGGCAGCTATCGCCTGACCACCAAATTTATCGCCGTCGGGCAAAAGGCGCTGTCGTCGCTGAATATCATTCATGTGGCCGCTCCGCACCTCGAAGCGCTGAACATTGCGACCGGCGAGACGGTGAACTTCTCCAGCCGGGAAGATGACCACGCCATCCTGATTTATAAGCTCGAACCGACAACCGGTATGCTGCGCACGCGCGCCTATATCGGCCAGCATATGCCGCTGTACTGCTCTGCGATGGGCAAGATTTACATGGCGTTTGGCCATCAGGATTACGTGGCGAGCTACTGGGAAAGCCATCAGGAACAGATCCAACCTTTGACGCGCAACACCATCACTGAACTGAGCGCCATGTATGATGAACTGGCGGAAATTCGCGATCGCAGCATGGCGATGGACAAAGAAGAGAACGAGCTGGGCGTCTCCTGTATTGCCGTGCCGGTGTTTGATATTCACGGCCGCGTTCCGTATGCGATCTCTATCTCGCTATCGACGTCGCGCATGAAGCAGGTGGGCGAGAAGAACCTGCTCAAGCCGCTGCGCGAAACGGCAGAGGCTATCTCAAAAGAGCTGGGTTTTAACGTACGCGAGGCGTAACAGATGAACCGATTTATCATGGCGGATGCGGAAAAATGCATCGGGTGCCGCACCTGTGAAGTGGCCTGTGCGGTCGCGCATCAGGATGACTTCACCGCAGAGGCTTTTACCTCTCGCCTGCGGGTGGTAAAGGGGGATGCCTACACTACGGCGGTGGGTTGCCATCAGTGCGAGGACGCCCCCTGTGCCAATGTCTGCCCAACCCATGCCATCAGCCTTACGGCAGGCGCCTGGCTTGTTGAGCAGACGCGCTGTATTGGCTGCAAGAGCTGTATGGTTGCCTGTCCGTTTGGGGCGATGCAGGTACGGCTGGTGGGAAGCAGGGCACAAGCGCTGAAATGTGATTTATGTGTGCAGCGCGAAGGCGGACCGGCCTGCGTGGAGGCCTGTCCAACCCACGCGCTGCGCTGCGTTGATCCTGCCAGTATTCGGGCTGAAAGGCTTACTGCATTTTATTGAAATTCCACGTAAACGTCAGGCTGTAGCGCCAGTCTCTGTTGCGACTGTCTGTCGGAACATCCCCGACGGGTCTTGCCGCCTCAACCGTGATGCTATAGTGGCGGGTATCGCCTACCATCACGCCAGCCGCCACTGACCCGAGCCGCTGATGAGGCAAGCCGGAGGTGTTAAACCAGGTTTGCGCGGTATCGGCCAGGATGTAGGGCTGGATTGTGGCAAGCCATGTGCTCTCTTTTCGCATCTGGATATAGCGCAGTTCTACCTGCCCGCCATAGCCGTAATCACCGCTTGCTTCGCTGTCCTGGTATCCACGGCCAAACCGCTGGGCACCGAAGCTAACGCGTTCGGGTTCTGGCAACGTGTTATTTGACCAGTCCCCCTCCCAGGACGTTGATAGCCGCCACTTATCGGCAAACAGCCAGGCTGCGTCCAGATAGCTTTTCGTGAGCGTAAAATTAATATCGGGCCTGGGGGCCGAGACGATATCGGCTCCCATCGCATCAATACCCTGACGCACGTTGAGTCGGCCGCTGAGGCTGGCGGTTGTGAACTGATGTGCACCGTTGATGCCCACTTCCAGCGCGGGATAACGCGCGTGCTGGTTGACGGAGTCCAGGCTATAGGTTTTGCCCAGCAGTCTGGCCTGCAGGGCATAATCGTCCTGGCGGTCGGTGTAATCAAAACCGCTGGTCAGATTAATTTGTGATTTTTGCGTCAGCAGCAGGGGGTAGCCAAACGTCACGCCGCCGTTGTATTGCGTTGTTTTTTGCTTCGAATCGACGCTGATATTATTCGGCAAAGAGAGCAGGGGCGAAAAATCTCGCGGATCTTCACGGTAATAGCTGCCTTTTAGCTGCATGGTCAGCCCTTCATCGTTTAAAAACTGCTGCCAGTTCAGGCCGACATAATTTTTTCGCGTGTTGCTATCTAACGGCACAAGCGTGGCCACGCCAAGCTGATCGCCATAGCTTGTCATGTTGCTGAGCGTGCCGTTCAGCATCATTAAATCTTGCCCTTTACGGGTATCAATCGTCGACGCTATATTCCAGCTCCGCTCCTGGTTGCCGGTGATTTGCATCGCCGCTGCGCCATAGATATTGGTTGGCAGCTGCGCGTTAGCCGTAACCGGAACGTTCGGGGTGCGCGTCATCAGCTGGCTGTAGCGATCGAACGTATCCTGAGACAGCGGTTTTTCCGCCATGATTTTTTCGGACAAACGTTTAAGACGTTCGGCGATGTGCGGGTTATTACTGGTGATGTCGCTATGAGCGACATAGCCTTCAACCAGAACAATTTTAATATTGCCCTGCTGGAAATTATTATCGGGCAGCCAGGCATAGGAGAGTGGAAAACCGTCGGCCTTATAGCGTTCCGTAATATCGTTTACCAGCCCCGTAAGCGTTTTTAGCGGCACGGTTTTTCCAGCGTAAGGCCTGAAGGGCTGAAGTAATTCCTTCAAGGGATAACGCGTGCCGCCAATAAACTGAATGTGATGAATGGTAATAGGCGTTTCAGGCGTCAGCGTTGACTTCGGTTTTTCTATTTTGACGTTCGGCTGCGGCGCGGCCTCAGTCTGTTCGGGGGCAACGTTACGAGAAACTTGCGCCGGGTTATCGGGGTTAATAATAGAGGGTAGAGTATCGGCGCGGGCCATGCTCAGCACAACCAGCCCCGTCAGCGAAAAAAGGAAGTGGTGTTTCATCGTGCTATCCCTGTTCGTCATCCCCGGTTGGGGTAAATGTCGCTGAATAAAGCGCCCCTGAACCAGGGGCGCAGACAGGCAGAAAAAGGATTACTGTTTTGGCGTCAGTAGGCTCGAGGTTAACGTGTTGAGCCCGTTAATCGGGTTTGTCGTAGATGTGTTTTGGGTTGTGCCTGCATTGGCCGTTACACCCGCAGTCAGCGTATTGAGGGTGGTATTGACCGTTGTGCTCAGGCTATTGTTCGTGGCTGTCACATTGGCATCGGCCGTCAGAGATCCTGTGCCGCTGCCTCCGGTGGTTGATGTGGGTTTCACTAGCGTACCGCTATCCGTGACCGTCTGGCCGACATTTTGAACGACCTGACCGACACCGCTAAGCCCGCTATTGCTGCTGCTAATGTTGGTCCCCACGCCGCTGACGGTGCCACCCACCTGGGTCAGCAGACCGTTAACCGGTGTGCCGAGACCCGTTGTGGTGCCTACGGTTTGCGTCACGCCTTGTACTCCGCCCAGCGTCTTGTTAGCCAGGGTCGTGGTATCGGTTGTTACCTGAGTGACAGCAGGGCTGCTTACCGTGTTGGTGAGACCCGTGCCGGTGTTACTGACCAGTTGCCCGGTACTGTTGACCACGCTGCCCGTCAGGCCGGTTACGCCGCTGACCGGGGTTCCGGAAGTGGAACTCGCCAGGCCCGTGCCTACCGTTGAAACGGTATTGCCGAGGGAGGTGACCGACGTGGCCACGCCTTTAACCGTGGTACCCACACCGTTCGGGTTGTTTGGATCGCCAACGCCAGTCGTGACGCCTGTCCCCACGGTGGACACGGCACTGCCAACACCGCTGACGGTGGTTGAGACGGTTGACGTGACGGGATTATTTGTCGGAAGCTGGCTTCCGAGGCTATCCACAGTGGATCCGACGCTGGTCACGGTTTTACCGGCATCACCCAGTATCGTATTTACGCCTGCGGTAGTGGTTCCTCCACTGCCTCCTGAGCCTGAGCCTGAGCCTGAACCTGATCCCGACCCTGAACCAGAACCCGTTCCGCCGCCAGCGCCTGTCCCGGTACCTGAACCCGTTCCGCCGCCAGCGCCTGTCCCGGTACCTGAACCCGTTCCGGTGCCCGATCCGTTGCTGCCCGAACCGCCATTGCTCGCGGTTGTGCCACTTCCATCATCTGAGCCGCTGCTGCTTCCCGTCGCAGGGTTATTTTTGGCCGTTGAGTGAGATCCGCCACCGCTTCCACTACAGGCAGAAAGAGAGAACGCGAGCAGTACCGCAACAGCAATAGCGCTGATGCGACTAACATTATTAGGTAGCATATGAATACTCCACGCAAAAGAACGCCGAGCGGCGTATTAGTGAGTATATGCAGTATTTTTGAATATGCATGAAAGCGACTCAGGAAGGTATTTTGCTGCGTTGAAGAGGGTTATTTAAAATAACAATAAGTTAGCATATTTAATTTTTACTTAATTATTGAGAGGGTAGTTAGCGAGCCTAAATTAAAGGAATATTCCTAAGAAAACTCAATGGGAATGATAAATGAAGCGCTACAGGATATATCCTTAATATAAGATTCAGATCACGGAAAAATAAGGCTCTTCATTTGAAGAGCCTTATTTTTTAACAATTGCCTTCTTGCCAGGCTTTTTCGATCTCTTCGGCGAGAATTTTAACACCCGCTTCGATTTTTTCCGGGTCGGGGACGTAGTTCATGCGCATGCACTGATGGGTATGCGGCCATGGCTTATCCAGACCCGGGAAGAAATAATCGCCCGGCACCATCAGTACGCCGCGCTTTTTCAGTCGCTGATAAAGCAGTTCGGTGGAGATAGGTAAATCCTTAAACCACAGCCACAGGAAAATCGCCCCTTCCGGTTTGTGGATAAGGCAGCGTTCTTCCGGCAAATAGCGGCGAAGTGTCGCGATCGTCTCCTGAACGCGCTGGTAGTAGAAAGGCTTGATTACGTCATTCGACAGACGCAGCAGGTCCTTGCGTTTGATCATTTCGCACATCATCGCCGGGCCAATGCCCCCCGGAGAAAGGCTGATAATGCCGTTCATATTGGTGATGGCGGTGATGATTTTCTCATTGGCAATGATGATGCCGCAGCGGCTGCCCGGCAGACCCAGCTTAGAGAGGCTCATGCACAGGACAATGTTCGGGTTCCACAGCGGACGTGCTTCGCTGAAGATGATGCCCGGGAACGGCACGCCGTAGGCGTTATCGATCACCAGCGGAATACCGTGCTGATTGGCCAGCGCATCCAGCTTCATCAGTTCGTCATCGGTGATCACGTTGCCCGTTGGGTTAGTCGGGCGCGATACGCAGATCATGCCCGTCTCTTCGCCAATATGCAGGTGTTCAAAATCGACGTGATATTTGAACTGGCCTTCCGGCAGCAGCTCGATGTTCGGGCGCGCAGAGACGAACAGATCCTCTTCCAGGCCGGAATCGGCATAGCCGATATACTCCGGCGCCAGCGGGAACAGCACTTTTTTGGTGGTGCCGTCCGCGCGACGTCCTGCGAACAGGTTAAACAAGTAGAAAAACGCGCTCTGGCTGCCGTTTGTCAGTGCAATATTCTGTGGTTCGATATCCCAGCCCAGCTCGTCACGCAGCATTTCGGCGAGGAGTGCCAGCAGCTCGGTTTTCCCCTGCGGGCCGTCGTAATTGCAAAGCGCATCGGTTGCTTTGCCGCTTTCCAGCATCTGAGCGAGCAGGGTCTGGAAATAGGTATTCATCTCCGGGATTTGAGCCGGGTTTCCGCCGCCGAGCATGATTGCGCCCGGTGTGCGCAGCCCGTCGTTGAGGTCCTCCATCAGGCGAGTAATGCCTGAATGGCGGGTAAATTTGTCGCCGAAAAGTGAAAACGTCATAGCAGGTGATCTGTCGAGCTTATTTTGAAAGTGGGTAACCATAACGCTAGCACCGTGTTGGTGCAAATCGGGTGGTGTGGTCGGATTTGTGGTTTTATAGGGCGGGAGTGGATTTGTGTAGTGAATAGTTCTGGAGCTTCTCCCCTCTCCCCATGGGGAGAGGGTTAGGGTGAGGGGTATGATCTACTGATTCCCCGCCCAGACGACCATCACCTTATCGCCATCATGTTCACGTACGAATCCATACCCCTCTTTCAGCGACAGCGTGGTTTGCTTGCCTTCACCAATCGCCGGGTGGCGGGCGCGGAACTGACCCAGCGTTTGCCAGTGGGCGACGGTTAACGCCTGCTTGCCCGTGACGTCCTGCCAGTTCATATCCGAGCGGGTGCCCTGCAGCGGGTCGGAGCCTGTCGGCCCGAACGGACGCTCGGACTCATCCCCGTAATAGATTTGCACGCTGCCCGGTGCCAGCAGGAGCAGCTCCGCCGCGCGCTGGCCCCCTTCGCGGAACAGACGCGTATCGTGTGATGAGAGGTAGCTCAGCACATTGAAGCTTTGCAGCTTCTCCGCCATCTGCTGCCAGGTGAGATCCATATCGGCCAGGCAATTTACCGCTTTCGCCGCCTGCTCCTGATAATCAAAGTTGATCATCGCGTCGAAGCCGTGGCGGTAATAATCGCTCTGCATCACTCCGTGACCCCAGGATTCGCCGGTCATCCAGAACGGTGCGTTGTCGAGCTTTTTGTCCGGGTGAGCGCCTTTCCAGGCGGCCAGCGCCTGGCTTGCCTGGTCTTTCAGCTGCTGCCAGGCCGCAAGCTCAACGTGCTTCGCGGTATCCACGCGGAAACCGTCGATGCCGTAGTCACGTACCCACTGGCTGAGCCAGTGGGTCAGGTAATCGCGCGGGGTATAGCCCGGAATAGCTTTCGCGTGGGTATCGGGTTTGTGTTGGTAGAAATTGGGTAGCCCGGAAGGGGCGGTGGATTCCGTTTTCAGGTCGGGCAGAAACGCCAGCGACATCGTTAAATCATCGAAGCCGGGGTTGTCGTAATCACCGATGTCGGTGCGGATCCACTTTTTACCCCACCATTTTTCCCATGCGGCTTTGTCGCTGAAGTTGATGTAGTCGTTGAAGCTATGCCAGGTCTGGCCTGCGCCAGGCTTCCAGTCCGTCCAGTGGTCTCCCAGCGTCTTTTTCAGCTCATCACCCTGAAGGTACAGGGCGCCGAACTGATACGCCTGCATGTCCGCAAGCGTCGCGTAGCCCGTGTGGTTCATGACGATATCAAACAGGATGCGAATGCCGCGCTTATGCGCTTCATCAACAAGCTGACGCAGGTCATCCCCGGTGCCCATGTTGGCGTCGAGCGTTGTCCAGTCCTGGGTGTAGTAGCCGTGGTAGGCATAATGCGGAAAATCACCTTTGGTGCCGCCGCCTACCCAGCCGTGGATCTGCTCAAGCGGGGAGCTTATCCAGAGCGCATTCACCCCCAGCTGCTGCAGGTAATCGAGCTTGCTGGTCAGTCCCTTGAGATCCCCGCCGTGGAACGTACCAATCTCCTGCATGCCGTCTTTGTGGCGGCCGTAGCTGTTGTCGTTGCTCGGGTCACCATTCACATAGCGGTCAGTCAGTACAAAATAGACGGTGGCGTTTTGCCAGCTAAACGGCGCAGGCTTGTCGGTTTCGGCGCGCTCAAGCAGCAGCAGGCCGTTACTGTTGGCGGCTGGCTGCAGGGTGATTTTTCCACCTTGTACGGTCACCGTCTGTTTACTGTAGAAATCGCGCACGACGGAGCCTTCCGGGAAGGTATGGCTGACGTCCAGCGTCAGCGGCTTACCGTCCCACTTCGGACACTGGCGGATAACGTTGGCCACCGGCTGTTCTGTCGCGCTCTGAACCGCCAGCAGCAGCGTGGGCGTGCCGGAGCGGGTATCAATCCGCATCTGGTATTCACCGTCGCGGAAAAGGCGCCACTGCGGCGGTGTACCGTCACAGGGCTTGAGCGACAGCATCTCATTGAGTTTTATCGCGCCTGTAGGCTGCCAGCACGTCTTGTCAAAACTGAGCGTAAGAGGACGCGTACCCTTCGCAAGCTTTGCCTGGCTGGTGAAAATCCCGGTGCCTTCGGCGCGAAATGCGTCAAACCCCGGCGATGACCAGTCGGCATGTGCCAGTGCGGGTAACATCAGAAAGGCTATTGCGGTGCGTTTCATTCCAGGTTCCTGTCGCGGCATTTTTGACCAGTTTGCCAGCAGGCGGGCGGGAAAAACTCATCCCCTGTCGCTTTCTGCCAGGAGGATGCGTGAGGATGAGTGATCTTGCGCAAAATTAGGCAGTTATCTGCGATAACGCACACATTTTTCCAGAAATGATGTTTTTATGAGCAAGTTTCAGGTGACATAGTTTCGGAATTGGACTATTTCTATACGTGCTCTTGAAGTCTATTTTTGATATGATTTGAGATTCCGCTCTCAAATTTGTGAAAAAAATAAGGTGTTGGGATGATTACATCCGACCAGGAGACCTAATGATATCGACTCCCATTCGACGATATGGGGCTGCGATACTCATGTTACTCACCACGGCATTTTCGGGTGGGGTGCTTGCGAAGACGCACACGGATACAACGAGTAAGAAAGCCCACGTAATAAAGACGACAAGTAGTAAGGTTAGCAGTAAACAAGAGTATTCTCGCAATAGTGCAAAGAGTAGTTCACTTCCTGATTTGCGAAAATACCCTTCCGGAACACCAAGGAAAAAAGCGTTTCTCCGGACGGTAATGCCTTACATCACGAGTCAAAATGCCGCGATTACTGCGGATCGTAACTGGCTGATTTCCAAACAGTACGATAGCCGCTGGTCGCCATCCGAGCGCGCGCGTCTGAAAGAAATCACGAAGCGCTACAAGCTGAGCTGGAACGGGAACACGCGTCGTGTGCCGTGGAATGCTCTCCTTGAGCGTGTGGATATCATCCCGGGCAGCATGGTTGCGACCATGGCTGCAGCCGAAAGCGGCTGGGGAACGTCTAAGCTTGCGCGTAACAACAACAACCTTTTCGGCATGAAATGCGTGAAAGGTCGTTGTACGAATGCGCCTGGCAAGGTGAAAGGCTATTCGCAGTTTGAATCCGTGAAAGATTCCGTGAACGCTTATGTGGTGAATCTGAACACGCACCCGGCCTACTCATCGTTCCGTAAATCACGCGCTCAGCTGCGTAAAGCGGACCAGGAAGTGACGGCCAGTACGATGATCCACAAGCTGAAAGGGTATTCGACGAAGGGACAGAGCTATAACAACTATCTGTTCGCCATGTACCAGGATAACCAGCGCTTAATCGCCGCCCATATGTAATCTCAAAAAAACGCCTTCCACTGGAAGGCGTTTTCTTTTCTATATCAGCACCTCGCTGTGGCGATCCCGGTACTCTTTGGGCGTGGTGTCATACTCTTTGCGGAACACCGAGTAGAAATATTGCAGCGACGGGTAACCGCACATCTGCGAGATTTCGTTGATCGACAGCGACGTGGAGATGAGCAGGCTGCGTGCTTTCTCCAGCTTTTCAGCATGGATGACGGCATGAATGGTTTCGCCCACCTCTTCTTTAAAACGCTTCTCCAGATTCGAACGCGAAATGCCTACCGAATCCAGCACCTGATCGACCTTAATCCCTTTGCAGGCGTGGTTGCGAATATAGTGCATGGCCTGAATGACGGCCGGGTCGCTTAAGGAGCGATAATCGGTCGAGCGACGTTCCACGACGCGAACCGGTGGCACCAGCAGGCGCTGAAGCGGCAGAGATTCTTTATCCAGCAGACGGTGCAGCAGCTTCGCCGCCTGATAGCCCATCTGACGCGTGCCCTGAGCCACGGAAGAGAGCGCCACGCGGGACAGGTAACGGGTAAGCTCTTCGTTATCAATGCCAATCACGCACAGCTTTTCGGGCACCGGAATGTGTAAGTGTTCGCAGACCTGCAGCACGTGGCGGGCGCGGGCGTCCGTTACGGCTATAATCCCGGTTTGCGGCGGCAGCGTTTGCAGCCAGTCAGCGAGACGGTTCTGCGCGTGCTGCCAGTTTTCCGGGGCAGTTTCCAGCCCCTGATAGACCACGCCGCGATACTTCTCCTGCGCGACCAGCTGGCAAAATGCGTGCTCACGCTCAACGGCCCAGCGCTTGCCGCTGGTGGCGGGTAAACCATAAAACGCGAAGCGGTGGACGCCTTTCTCTTTTAAATGGAGAAACGCGGCCTCGACCAGGGCATGGTTGTCGGTGGCGATATAGTGAACCGGCGGATAGTGTTCGGGCGAGTGGTAGGAGCCGCCGACGCCCACGATCGGCACGTCGACGTCGGTCAGCAGCTGCTCAATGACGGGGTCGTCATAGTCGGCGATGACGCCATCGCCCAGCCAGTCTTTAATGTTCTCCAGACGGGTGCGGAAATCTTCTTCAATAAAAATATCCCATTCGGATTGCGACGCCTGCAAATATTCACCCACGCCTTCTACCACCTGACGGTCATAGGCTTTGTTGGCATTGAATAACAACGTAATGCGGTGACGCTTTTCAAACATGGCTCACTTCCCAATTAAGTCACAATACGGTTATCAGGCCCGTCGCTTGGTGGCCGAGTCCATCCAGACTGCCAGTAAAAGAATGGCCCCCTTGACGATATACTGCCAAAACGTCGGGACGTCCATCATACTCATCCCGTTATCCAACGACGCCATGATAAATGCCCCCATGACTGCGCCCGCGACGCTACCGATACCCCCTGCGAGGCTGGTACCGCCAATAACGCAGGCGGCGATAGCATCCAGCTCGGCGATATTACCGGCGGAGGGTGAACCCGCCCCCAGACGCGAGCTGAGGATCAGCCCGGCGATGGCGACCATCAGGCCGTTAATGGCGAAGACCGCGAGTTTGGTGCGTTCGACGTTAATCCCCGACAAACGGGCAGCCTCAAGGTTGCCGCCGATGGCATAAATACGACGGCCAAACGCGGTGCGCGTGGCCATAAACATGCCGCCCAGCAGCAAAAGCGCCAGCAGCAGCACCGGCGTCGGAACGCCGCGATAGTCGTTAAGAAGCCAGATGGCGCCCAGCACAATGACCGCCGTCAGCGCCTGACGTCCCACCACCGAGGTTGATGCTGGCGACGCCAGCCCCAGCGCCTGACGGCGCATGCGTCCACGCCACTGCCACGCGACAAACGCCAGCAGCCCCGCCACGCCGATGGTAAAGCCCACGCCATCCGGGAGATAGCTTTGACCAATCTGCGACATGGCCGCGCTGGTCGGGGAGACGGTGGTACCGTTGGTGATGCCGATTAAGATCCCGCGGAAGGCCAGCATCCCCGCCAGGGTGACAATGAACGACGGCACTTTACGGTAGGCTACCCACCAGCCGTTCCAGGCCCCCAGAACCAGACCCAGCACCAGCGTGACCGCCACGGTCAGCGGCAGCGGCCAGCCGAGCCAGACGTCAAAAATGGCCGCCACGCCGCCGAGGAGCCCCATCATCGAGCCGACCGACAGATCGATTTCCGCGGAGATAATCACGAACACCATGCCCACGGCCAGAATGCCGGTGATAGCGGTCTGGCGGAGCAGGTTGGAGACGTTACGCGCGCTCAGGTACGAGCCATCCGTCATCCAGGTAAAGAAGAGCATGATGACGATAATGGCCGCGATCATCACGAACACCTGCAGGTTCAGCGCTTTTAGTCCTGCGAACGCACCGGGCGTCGGAACGGCGACTTTGATATCAGACGGATTGCTTTTCGACATGACGTTCGCTCCTTAAAGCGGCTTCCATCACCTGCTCCTGCGTCAGGTTCTGGTTAATCAGGTTGGCTTTCAGTTTTCCCTCGTGCATGACCAGCACACGGTCGCTCAGGCCGAGCACTTCGGGTAACTCAGACGAAATGACAATGACGGCAATCCCTTGCTGTACAAGCTGATTAATCAGTTTGTAGATTTCATATTTGGCGCCGATATCAATCCCGCGCGTCGGCTCATCAAGGATTAATATGCGTGGATTGAGCAGCAGGCAGCGCGCCAGAATCGCCTTCTGCTGGTTGCCGCCGCTCAGGCGGCCAATGGCCAGTTCCGGTGAGGAGGTTTTGACCTTCAGACGGGCAAGCGACTGGAGGATGCACTGCTGCTCGGCGGCATCGTCCAGGCTGCTCAGCGCGCCGGAGAAGCGATCGAGTGCCGCAAGCGTAATGTTTTTCCCCACTGCCATGACCGGCACGATGCCGTCCTTTTTGCGGTCTTCCGGCACCATAGCAATGCCGTGGGCAATCGCCTGCTGGCAGTTGTCGATTTTCACCGGCTGGCCGTCGATATAAATCGTGCCCTCCCAGCGCCCCGGCCATACGCCAAACAGACACTGTACGGCCTCCGTGCGCCCGGCGCCGACTAACCCGGCAATACCGAGAATTTCGCCGCTGTGCAGAGAAAACGAAACGTTATTGACGCGCTTGATGTGGCGGTTAACGGGATGCCACGCGGTCAGGTTTTCCACGCGCAGCACTTCATCACCTTTGGTGTGAGGCTCATTCGGGTAGAGCGCCGTCAGCTCGCGCCCCACCATCATGGTGATGATGTCATCTTCGCTCATGCCTGCGGCTTCACGCGTGCCGATGTGTTGCCCATCGCGGATCACGCAGATGGTGTCCGAAATGGCTTTAACCTCGTTCAGCTTGTGCGAAATGTAGATACAGGCGATGCCGTGGTTTTGCAGATCGCGGATGATATTGAGCAGAACCGCGGTTTCCTGTTCGGTGAGCGAGGCCGTTGGCTCATCGAGGATCAGCAGCCTGACCTGCTTATTGAGCGCTTTAGCGATTTCAACCAGTTGCTGTTGCCCCAGGCCCAGGTCGCCCACGCGGGTATCCGGTGAAATGTGGAGGCTCACCTGCGCCAGCAGCTTTTCACAGCGGAGCGTCATGGTGTCGTAATCCAGCACGCCGTGGTGGGAGATTTCGGCTCCGAGGAAAATGTTCTCCAGCACGGTGAGATGTTTCACCAGCGCCAGTTCCTGGTGGATGATGGCGATACCTTTGCGTTCGGTATCGCGAATGTGAGTTGCCTGGATCACTTCGCCGGCAAAAACGATTTCGCCTTCGTAGCTGCCGTGCGGGTAGATCCCACACAGCACTTTCATCAGCGTTGACTTGCCTGAACCGTTCTCGCCACACAGCGAAACCACTTCGCCGGGATTTAGCCGGAGACTGACGTTGTCGACGGCTTTCACCGTGCCGAAGCGCTTGGTGATGCTTTTCATTTCAAGTAAATAAGGCATAACTGCTCCACATAACCCGAGGAAAGAACAGTGCAACGTGATGCGCCCCCGCAGAGCAGGGGCCGCGCCGGATTACAGTTCGCTCTTCTTGTGGAAACCGTCCTTAATGACGGTGGCGTCAATGTTCTCTTTATTGACTTCAATAGGGGTGAGCAGGCGAGCCGGAACGTCTTTCAGCCCGTTATTCAGCGTGGCGTCTGCTTTTGGTTGCTTACCGTTGCCCAGTTCCACGGCGATTTCCGCCGCCGTATTGGCCAACTCGGTAATCGGTTTGTAGACCGTCATGGTTTGGGTGCCGGCGATAATACGTTTTACGCCAGCCAGATCGGCATCTTGCCCTGAAATGGCGACTTTACCCGCCAGCCCCTGGGCGCTCAGGGCCTGAATCGCACCGCCTGCGGTGGCATCGTTGGAGGCCACAACCGCGTCAATTTTGTTGTTGTTGGCCGTCAGCGCGTTTTCCATAATCTTCAGGGCGTTTTCGGGTAACCATCCGTCGGCCCACTGATCGCCAACCACTTTTATTTTCCCGTTGTCGATGTACGGCTTAAGGACCTTCATTTGCCCTTCGCGGAACAGCTTGGCGTTGTTATCTACCGGCGAACCGCCCATCAGGAAATAATTGCCCTGAGGCACTTTGTCGATCAGGCTTTGTGCCTGTAATTCGCCGACTTTTTCATTGTCGAACGAAATATAATAATCAATGTCCGCATTATTAATCATGCGGTCATAGGCCAGCACTTTTATGCCTTCTTGTTTGGCTTCTTTCACTACGTTACTTAATACCTGGCCGTTATAGGGGATAATGACCAGCACATCGACGCCGCGGTTAATCATATTCTCGATCTGCGACATTTGTGTTTCTTCGTTGCCGTTAGCCGACTGGACAAACACGTTTGCGCCGAGTGATTCCGCTTTTTTCACAAAAATATCGCGATCTTTTTGCCAGCGCTCCAGACGCAGGTCGTCAATCGCCATGCCAATTTTGACCTCCTTGGCATGCCCTGCAAAGCTTGCAAGGAGGAGCGTAGTGCAGAGCGTTAGGGTCAGGTTCTTTATCTTCATAATTATTAGGCCTTTTTGTAGGGGTATGTGTTGCTGAGATAAAAGAAACATTCACTGCTGGGACGCAGCAAATTTTTAACGCGGAAAGGCAGGCTGGCAATTACAGATTTTTATCTTCTCATTATGATATTTGGTTTATTTCTGAATTTATGACCGCGATCGGATTTTAAAATACGTAACGTCTTAATTACATTTGATTCTGGAATCTGCGCCGAAAAATAGTTTGCCTGCGCATTATTTTGCGAGCCAGCGCACAGTTGTGCATTCTCTCAATAGCAGTGTGAAATAACGTAATTGAGCAACCCAAAATGTCTATTCACTATTACTCCTGTATCAACGACTCGCCGCATACCCTGATTATGGAGCTCAATATGCAAGCTTATTTCGACCAACTCGATCGTGTTCGTTACGAAGGCCCGAAAACGACCAATCCTTTAGCATTTCGTCACTACAACCCGGATGAGCTGGTGCTGGGTAAGCGCATGGAAGATCATCTGCGCTTTGCCGCCTGTTACTGGCATACCTTCTGCTGGAACGGCGCCGATATGTTCGGCGTGGGCTCCTTTGACCGCCCGTGGCAGCAGCCGGGTGAGGCCATCGAGCTGGCGAAACGCAAAGCCGATGTGGCGTTTGAGTTCTTCCACAAGCTGAACGTGCCGTACTACTGCTTCCATGATGTTGACGTGTCGCCGGAAGGGGCGTCGCTGAAAGAGTACCTGAACAACTTTGCGCAGATGGTGGATGTACTGGCGGCAAAACAGCAGGAAAGCGGCGTGAAGCTGCTGTGGGGCACGGCAAACTGCTTCACTAACCCACGCTACGGCGCAGGTGCGGCAACCAACCCGGATCCGGAAGTGTTTAGCTGGGCGGCCACGCAGGTGGTGACGGCAATGAATGCCACGCATCAGCTGGGCGGCGAAAACTATGTTCTGTGGGGAGGCCGTGAAGGCTATGAAACCCTGCTCAACACCGACCTGCGTCAGGAGCGCGAGCAGATTGGCCGCTTTATGCAGATGGTTGTCGACCACAAGCACAAAATCGGCTTCCGCGGCACGCTGTTGATTGAGCCGAAGCCGCAGGAGCCGACGAAGCACCAGTATGACTACGACGTGGCGACGGTGTATGGCTTCCTGAAGCAGTTCGGTCTGGAAAAAGAGATTAAAGTGAACATTGAGGCCAACCACGCCACGCTGGCGGGCCACTCTTTCCACCACGAGATCGCGTCGGCGATTGCGCTGGGCATCTTCGGCTCGGTCGATGCGAACCGCGGCGACCCGCAGCTGGGCTGGGATACCGACCAGTTCCCGAACAGCGTGGAAGAGAATGCGCTGGTGATGTATGAGATCGTCAAAGCGGGCGGCTTCACTACCGGCGGCCTGAACTTTGACGCCAAGGTGCGTCGCCAGAGCACCGACAAATACGATCTGTTCTACGGCCACATTGGCGCGATGGACACCATGGCGCTGGCGCTGAAGGTAGCGGCACGTATGATTGAAGACGGCGAGCTCGATAAACGCGTGGCGAAGCGTTACAGCGGCTGGAACAGTGAGCTGGGCCAGCAAATTTTGAAAGGTCAGTTATCGCTTGCGGAAATCGCGAAGTACGCTGAACACCATCAGCTGGCGCCGCAGCACCAGAGCGGACACCAGGAGCTGCTGGAAAATCTGGTCAATCACTACCTGTTCGATAAATAACGGCATCCAGCTTGTAGGCCCGGTAAGCGCAGCGCCACCGGGCATTTTCACTTAAGGAATCCACTATATGTATATCGGGATCGATCTGGGCACATCGGGTGTGAAAGCCATCCTGTTAAGCGAGCAGGGCGACGTGTTAGCAACGCAGACTGAAAAGCTGCAGGTTTCACGTCCGCATCCGCTGTGGTCGGAACAGGACCCGGAGCAGTGGTGGCAGGCAACGGATCGTGCAATCAAAGCGTTAGGTGAACAGCATTCTCTGCGTGACGTGAAAGCGCTGGGGATTGCCGGGCAAATGCACGGTGCAACCTTGCTGGACAGCGAGCATCGCGTGTTGAGACCCGCCATTCTCTGGAACGATGGCCGCTGTGCAGAAGAGTGTGCGCTTCTTGAGGAACGCGTACCCACTTCCCGCGCGATCACCGGCAACCTGATGATGCCGGGCTTCACCGCACCAAAACTTTTGTGGGTACAGCGCCACGAGCCGGAGATTTTCCGTCAGGTGGCGAAAGTCCTGCTGCCGAAAGACTATCTGCGTTTTTGTATGACGGGCGATTTTGCCTCCGACATGTCTGATGCCGCCGGCACGATGTGGCTCGACGTGGCGAAACGCGACTGGAGCGAGGCGATGCTGGATGCCTGCTATTTGACCCGTGAACACATGCCCGCCCTGTTCGAAGGTAGCGAGGTAACAGGCACACTGCTGCCAGACGTTGCGGAACGCTGGAATATGTCTGCCGTGCCGGTGGTTGCCGGGGGCGGTGACAATGCCGCAGGGGCCGTGGGCGTCGGCATGGTTGAGGCAGGTCAGGCGATGCTGTCGCTGGGAACCTCTGGCGTCTATTTTGCCGTCAGTGACGGCTATCGCAGCAATCCCGAAAGCGCGGTGCACAGTTTCTGTCATGCGCTGCCAGGAAAATGGCATTTGATGTCGGTGATGCTGAGTGCAGCGTCGTGCCTGGACTGGGCGGCGAAGCTGACCGGGATGGCCGATGTTCCTGCGTTGATTGCCGCAGCAAAGCAGGCGGATGAAAATGCCGGTACCGTCTGGTTTTTACCGTATCTGTCCGGCGAGCGTACGCCACACAACAACCCTGAAGCGAAAGGGGTGTTCTTTGGCTTAACCCATCAGCATGGTCCGGCAGAACTGGCGCGTGCGGTTCTCGAAGGCGTCGGATATGCGCTGGCTGACGGAATGGACGTGGTTCACGACTGCGGCCTGAAACCCGCAAGCGTCACCCTGATTGGCGGCGGTGCGCGAAGCCCTTACTGGCGACAAATGCTGTCGGACATCAGCGGCTTGCAGCTGGATTTCCGCACCGGTGGCGATGTTGGCCCCGCGCTCGGCGCCGCGCGTCTGGCGCAGATTGCTATGAACCCGGAAAAACCGCTTTCACAACTGCTGCCGCAGCTTACGCTTGAACAGGCGCATTTGCCTGACGCGGCGCGCCATGCGCGGTACGCGGAAAGGCGCGACGTGTTCCGCAAAATCTACCAGCAGCTGCTGCCGCTGATGACGTAAATTCGCTTGTCCGGGAGAGGCACGAGGATGTCCTTTTTTGGTCTGTGCGCGCCTTTCTTTCCTTGCCAGTATGGTGTCACACCCACTGGCGAGGAGAACCATCATGTCACGCATTGCACTCATCAACATTGATACTCAGCAGTCCTTCCATCACCGCAATTACTGGCAGGAGGATGACATTCCCGCGTTTCAGCAGGCGATGCTGGGGCTGATTGAAGGCTGCCAGGCGCGCGGTATTCCGGTCGTTGATATTTTTCATGTGGATGAAGACGGCCCATTTACGCTGGAAAGCGGCTATGTCAAACCGATGGCCTTTTTGCGTCATCAGCCGGATGTGGTTTTCCAGAAACACGTTCATAATGCCTTCACGGATACCGGGCTCGATCGCTGGCTGCGCGAGCGCGATATCAATAGTGTGATTATCTGCGGCATTCGCACGGAGCAATGCTGTGAAACCACCGCCCGGGTGGCATCCGATCTGGGTTATGCTGTGACCTTTGTGAGCGAGGCAACGCTGACGTTCCCCATGACCTACAAGGGCATTACCCTTAGCGCAGCGGACATTCGCCACCGTACCGAAACGGTACTGTCCGGGCGTTTTGCCGACATTAAAACGGTAGCGGAGACGCTGGAGTCACTGTAATGCCCATCGACGTCTGGTTCGTGATGTTGCCCGGGGTGCTGTCATTAGACATGACCGGCCCGGCAGAAACCTTTGTGCTGGCAGGCGACGCGTTTCGTCTGCATTACATTGGCCCGCAGCCGGAGGTTCCGACGTCGATAGGTCTGACGATGAGCGGCATCCAGCCGTTGCCGGAACGTCTTCCAGAGGGGTGCCTGCTGGTATTGCCCGGCGTGAGCGACTCCCGCTCTCAGTTTTCGACACCACAGGCGTTACGGATACAGCACTGGCTGATGCGCCTGCAGCCGATTATTCAGCGCCGGGATATCACGGTGATGTGCGTCTGTTCTGGCGCGCTGCTGGCGGCGAAATCGGGCCTGCTGAATAACAAACAGTGCACAACTCACCATGACGTTATCAGCCGTTTACGCACCGCGGCCCCTACGGCGACGATTAAAGAAAACCGCATCTTTGTGCAGGACGAGAACATCTGGACCAGCGCGGGGATCACGTCGGGCATCGACCTGGCGCTGCATATGATTAACCGCCTGTGCGGCCCCGAAAAGGCGCTGAATGTGGCGCGCGAGATGGTGGTCTGGTTCCGCCGTTCTGGTGACGATCCCCAGCTCTCCCCTTGGCTACGCTACCGCAATCATCTTCATCCGGCGATTCATCGGGCGCAGGATGCGCTCACCGCCGAGCCGCAAAAAGCGTGGAGCTTGCCTGATATCGCCGCGCTGGCGCACGTCAGCCCACGCCATCTTACCCGGCTTTTCCAGACACATTTAGGGATTAGCGTCCGCGATTATCTGGAGCAGCTGCGTCTGGCGGTGGCGGAACAGTGGCTATTGCAGGGGCGCGGCGTGGAGCAGGCTTCCCTGGCGGCAGGGTTTTCCTCCCCGCGCCAGTACCATCGCGCCCGGCAGCGAAGCGTTAGCTGACGAAGCGGCGAACGTCTATTTTTTGCAGCAGCATCGACAGCAGCAGGCTGATCGCCAGGGTCGCAGCAAAAATCCAGATGATATCCAGCACCGGCCAGGTTTTAAGCTCGACGCCTCGTGTCCGAAGCGCGTGGATCACCAGCGCGTGAAAACCGTAAATCCCGAGAGAGTGTCGTGAAATGACGCTCAGTACGGGAAGGGGACGCGCATTTAGAGTGTTTTTAACGAGCGTGAGCAGCGATACGGCACAGATAAAGACCATCGGCCCGCAGTAGAGATACCAGGTATCGGCAAAATTACCGCGCCATTGAAGCTCATGCAGCGTCCCGCGTGAAATCACCGCCACGCCGGCGATAAACAGTGCCCCGCAGAGCCAGTTCAGACCGCGTTTTTGCGTGTCCATCATCCCGATGGCGCGCCCCAGCATGCCGTAAAGCACGTAATAGAAGGTATCGCCGTTGATATAGAGGTTCACCGGCAGCCACTCAAATCCGTCGATTTTCTGCGAGACCGTATTCGGGTTGGCGACAATGCCAATCACCACCATCAGGGCCAGAAGCATTTTCCCGCTAACGTTTTTCACCTGAATGAGCGGAGAGACCAGATAGATCACGATAATGGCGAAGAAGAACCACAGGTGGTAGAACACCGGCTTTTGCAGCAAATATTTGAGGGATAACCCGGCGTTAATGGAGGTGAACAGGGTGATATAGAGCAGGGCAACGGCGCTGTAAAACCCCAGGCAGGCCGCGATGCGGATGAAGTGCCGCGGCTGCGCGCTGCGTTCACCAAAAAAGAGAAAGCCGGAAATCATAAAGAACAGCGGCACGCTGACGCGCGACGCAGAGTTGAGAATATTGGCGATATCCCAGTTAACGGGGCTGATGCTGTGGGCGTTCGTGACGTACCAGGTCGTCGTGTGGATCATGACCACCATCAGACACGCTATTCCTCGCAGGTTATCAATCCAGTTAATTTTTGACGGCATCAGTTCCTCGTATTCCCTGTAAAGTGAGTGTGACTCCCATTGTCCAAAAGTCTTCGTTTGGAAAATTCTGAGTTTTATTCGCAGGCTTGCCGGGAGACCGCGAGATTCGCAGAATGGCTGACCATAATCTATAAACGTGTTGATACTAAAAATAACAGCCACTGACCAGGACGGTAATAAAAATGATGATGAAGCGTGTGGCATCACTCTTTCTGCTTTTCATGCTGGCAGGATGCAGTGCGCCACAAGAAGCACCAGTGCAAAAAGCCCAGCAGGGCAAAATGAGCCCGGAACGTTCACTGAATATGGAGTCACTCTGCAAGGACCAGGCCGCACGCCGCTATAACTCGGACGTGCAGAAAATCAACGTCACCGGGTTTGAGCGCTTTCAGGGCAGCTATGAGCTCAAGGGCTATACGGCGCGTAAAGAAGGCTTTGTCTGCTCGTTTGATGCGGACGGCCAGTTTTTACACCTCTCCATGCGCTAGCCTGCTCGCATAATCAACAGCCAGACGCCGTCAGCGCCCTGGCGTGAATGCTTATTTCCCAATTTTCCCTAAACAACCCCGTTTCGTACTGTATATCTTGCAGCCAGCGGGTATACTGGTCCCTTCCATTTAAAACCACACGTATCCAGCACGAAATACTATGCAAAAGTTTGATACCAAGACCTTCCAGGGCCTGATCCTGACCTTACAGGATTACTGGGCTCGTCAGGGCTGTACCATTGTTCAACCTTTGGACATGGAAGTCGGCGCCGGCACTTCACACCCGATGACCAGCCTGCGCGCGTTGGGGCCAGAGCCAATGGCGACCGCGTATGTGCAGCCTTCCCGTCGTCCGACCGATGGTCGTTACGGTGAGAACCCGAACCGTCTGCAGCATTACTATCAGTTCCAGGTGGTGATTAAGCCATCACCCGACAACATTCAGGAACTGTACCTCGGGTCGCTGAAAGAGCTGGGTATGGATCCCACCATCCACGACATCCGTTTCGTGGAAGATAACTGGGAAAACCCAACGCTGGGTGCCTGGGGTCTGGGTTGGGAAGTGTGGCTGAACGGCATGGAAGTGACCCAGTTCACTTACTTCCAGCAGGTTGGCGGTCTGGAATGTAAGCCGATCACCGGTGAGATCACCTACGGTCTGGAACGTCTGGCGATGTACATTCAGGGCGTAGACAGCGTTTACGACCTGGTCTGGAGCGACGGCCCGCTGGGTAAAACCACCTACGGCGACGTGTTCCATCAGAACGAAGTGGAACAATCCACCTATAACTTCGAATACGCGGACGTGGACTTCCTGTTCACCTGCTTCGAGCAGTATGAGAAAGAAGCGCAGCAGCTGCTGGCGCTGGAGACTCCGCTGCCGCTGCCTGCCTACGAGCGTATTCTGAAGGCCGCCCACAGCTTCAACCTGCTGGACGCCCGCAAAGCGATCTCCGTGACTGAACGTCAGCGCTACATTCTGCGTATTCGTACCCTGACCAAAGCCGTTGCAGAAGCTTACTATGCGTCCCGTGAAGCCCTTGGCTTCCCGATGTGCAACCGAAACAAATAAGAGGCGGCCATGTCTGAGAAAACTTTCCTGGTGGAAATTGGCACCGAAGAGCTGCCACCAAAAGCCCTGCGCAGCCTGGCTGAATCTTTTGCTGCGAACGTGACTGCCGAGCTGGATAACGCTGGCCTGGCGCACGGTAAAATTGAGTGGTTTGCTGCTCCGCGTCGTCTGGCGCTGAAAGTGGCAAACCTGGCGGCGTCTCAGCCGGATCGCGAAGTCGAAAAACGTGGCCCGGCGATTGCCCAGGCGTTTGACGCGGAAGGCAAGCCGAGCAAAGCGGCGGAAGGCTGGGCGCGCGGCTGCGGCATCACCGTCGATCAGGCCGAGCGTCTGACCACCGATAAAGGTGAATGGCTGCTGTATCGTGCCCATGTGAAAGGCGAAAGCGCGGAAGCGCTGCTGCCGGACATGATTGCCACGTCTCTGGCGAAGCTGCCCATTCCTAAGCTGATGCGCTGGGGCACGTCCGACGTGCACTTCGTGCGTCCGGTTCACACCGTGACCCTGCTGCTGGGCGACACCGTTATTCCGGCGACCATTTTGGGCGTGGCGTCCGATCGCGTGATTCGCGGCCACCGCTTTATGGGCGAGCCTGAGTTCACCATCGACAATGCCGACCAGTATCCGCAAATCCTGCTTGAGCGCGGCAAGGTCATTGCTGACTATGAACAGCGTAAAGCCAAAATCAAAGCGGACGCGGAAGACGCGGCGCGTAAGATTGGCGGTAAAGCCGATCTGAGCGACAGCCTGCTGGAAGAAGTGACCTCGCTGGTGGAATGGCCGGTTGTGCTGACCGCGAAGTTCGAAGAGAAATTCCTGGCCGTTCCGGCTGAAGCGCTGGTGTACACCATGAAGGGTGACCAGAAGTACTTCCCGGTCTATGCCAACGACGGCAAGCTGCTGCCAAACTTCATTTTCGTGGCGAACATCGAATCGAAAGATCCGAGCCAGATTATCTCCGGTAACGAGAAGGTCGTGCGCCCACGTCTGGCGGATGCCGAGTTCTTCTTCAACACCGACCGTAAAAAGCGTCTGGAAGATCATCTTCCACGCCTGCAGACCGTACTGTTCCAGCAGCAGCTGGGTACGCTGCGCGACAAGACTGACCGTATTGCGGAGCTGTCCGGCTGGATCGCTCGTGAAATCGGTGCCGACGTTAACCACGCGACCCGCGCAGGGCTGCTCTCCAAGTGTGACCTGATGACCAACATGGTGTTCGAATTTACCGACACCCAGGGCGTGATGGGCATGCACTACGCGCGTCACGATGGCGAAGCGGAAGACGTGGCGGTTGCCCTGAACGAGCAGTATCAGCCGCGCTTTGCGGGTGATGAACTGCCGTCCAACCCGGTAGCTTGTGCTGTCGCAATTGCCGATAAGATGGACACCCTGGCGGGTATCTTCGGTATCGGTCAACATCCGAAAGGCGACAAAGACCCGTTTGCGCTGCGTCGTGCTGCGCTGGGCGTGCTGCGTATCATCGTTGAGAAGAACCTGAACCTGGATCTGCAGACCCTGACCGAAGAAGCGGTGCGTCTGTACGGCGACAAGCTGACCAACGCCAACGTTGTGGATGACGTGATCGACTTTATGCTCGGTCGTTTCCGCGCCTGGTATCAGGATGAAGGTTACACCGTCGACACCATTCAGGCGGTGCTGGCGCGTCGTCCGACCCGTCCGGCTGATTTCGATGCGCGTATGAAGGCGGTTTCCCACTTCCGTACGCTGGAAGCGGCATCTGCTCTGGCGGCGGCCAACAAGCGTGTCTCCAACATCCTGGCGAAGTCCGACGAGACGCTGAACGAGCGCGTAAACGCCGCGACGCTGAAAGAGCCGGAGGAGATTGCCCTGGCGATGCAGGTTGTGGTGCTGCGCGACAAGCTCGAGCCGGTCTTCGCGGAAGGTCGCTACCAGGAAGCGCTGGTGGAGCTGGCCGAGCTGCGTGACGTCATCGACGCCTTCTTCGAGAAAGTGATGGTAAACGTAGAAGATAAAGAGCTGCGTATTAACCGTCTCTCTATGCTCGAGAAACTGCGCGAGCTGTTCCTGCGCGTGGCGGATATTTCGCTGCTGCAGTAATGTGCCCGTTGTGACAAATGCTAAAAACCCGCTTCGGCGGGTTTTTTTATAGTGTGTTGCTGAAAATTTAACCTTGAAATGGTCAACACATTCCCGCTATCCTTATCCCCGTTAACTTTCTCGCGCTGGAGTGCCCCCCAAAAATGAACAAACACGACTGATGAATTTCGATCCTTGCTAAACGCCATCGCGTCGGCAGGGGATCTTTTGATTTCATTCAGGAGTGCTTATGGCTCATTTTGCGCAGTCCCCTTCTTTTATTTTGCATCAGGTCACCTGTCAGTTTCCTACGGGCGATACCCTTTTTGGTCCGCTGAATCTCACGCTGGAACCCTCCCTGTGCGCGCTGGTTGGCCGCAACGGCAGCGGAAAAACGCGTCTGCTGCGCTTGCTGGCGGGGCTGGACGAACCGGCTACCGGTCATATTGAACGCTTTGGCTCGCATGCCTGGGTGGCGCAGCAGCATGTTATTTCTTCGCAGACGACGCTGGCTGAACTTCTCGGGTATGACGCGATTTTTACTGCGCGTAAGCGCATTGACAGTGGTGATTATCAGCCTGACGATCTGGCGTTGCTCGACGGCCACTGGGATATAGCCGAACGTCTGAGCGAAGCGTTTATCAGTGCGACGCTCCCACCGTTTGAGCCTGATAAGCCCGCCATAGAACTCAGCGGCGGCGAGCGCATCCGCGCCCTGCTGTGCGGGGCGTTTACGGCGGGCGCGGACTTTCTTCTGCTGGACGAACCGACTAACCATCTGGATCGACAAGGCCGGGCGTGGTTCTACGACCAGTTGAGTCGGTATCAGGGCGGCGTGCTGGTGGCCTCGCATGACCGCGAACTTCTGGAGCAGGTGCCGCGTATTCTTGAGCTGAGCGCCTCGGGTCTGCGCAGCTACGGCGGAAATTATGCGGATTATCAAGCCCAGCGCGATGCCGAACAGCAGGCTGCCCGCGCGGCGCTGGAACATGCGGCAACCGAGCGCAAACGCACCCGCGCGCGCATGCAAAAAGAGCATGATGACAGCCAGCGGCGGTCGGCAAAGACGTTACGCACCGTCGATACCCTGAATATCGCATCGTTCGAGCGGGTCAAATATAAAGGCGCGGCAAAGGAGCGGATTGGCTCCTGGAAAAAACAGCACAGCGAGCAAAATGAAGCGCTGAACGCCGCGGTTAACAAGGCGCGTGAGCGGGTTGAAGACGATAACCCGGTCATGTTCACCCTGCCGGGAAGTCAGATCCCGGAGGGGAAGCAGGTGCTGGTGCTGGAGGATCTGGTGCTGCAGCATGTACCTGTTCCTCCGCTCAACTGGCGGATGGACGGACCGATGCGCGTGGCGTTAAAGGGACCGAACGGCTGCGGGAAGTCGACGCTGTTAAAAACCCTCCTCGGCGAGGTTGCCCCCCGTTCGGGTAGCTGTAAAGTGTCCGTCAGCTGCGCTTATCTCGACCAGCATCTCTCCCGTCTCGATCTCTCGCAGTCGGTCATGACGCATCTCAATTTGAGTCATACCCCTCTGGAAGAGGGGGTATTGCGAACCCGTTTAGCGCAGCTTCAACTGGGGGCTGACAAAGTGATGCTCCCATTGGCGGCGCTCAGCGGCGGTGAGCGTCTTAAGGCTGCCCTGGCCTGCGTGCTGTGGCGCGCGGAGGCCACGCAGCTTCTGCTGCTGGATGAACCGACCAACCATCTGGATCTGGCTTCAGTCCAGGCCATTGAAGCGGCGCTGGCCGGTTTCCCTGGGGCACTGCTGGTGGTATCACACGATGAGGCGTTTTTAAGCGGCTTAACGTTAACGCATGAGCTGGTGTGGGAAGAGGCGGGGTGGCGTTGTGATAGCCTGTAAAACACAAGCCCCCGCAAAGGCGGGGGCATTCAATCTTCACTACGCGATCTGCTTGCTGAGTGCAGGGTTGGCCTGAATCAGGCGCATCAGCCGTAACTCGGTTGGGGTGGGTTTCTCACGTTTTGACTCCCACTCCTGCACCATAGCCACGCTGACACCCATCGCTCTGGCGAATTCTTCGGTTTTCAGTCCTGTCCCTTTGCGCAATTGCTCATATTCTGTAAAGGGATTGGATTTTTGTTGCAGGGTAATCGTCTGCGGTACATCTTTAAAAATGATCTGTTCCAGGCTGCTCAGCAGCTCAAACTCAGGATCTTTATATTCCATTGAGGACTCCTCTTAAATCTCACATCGTGATCAAGAACATCAGAGAGCCAGTTAAGAATAGTCCCTAATACCAACCCAGGATCGTCACGGGTGTGATTAATCGTGCGGTAACGATCGCTGTATCCGATTCAGCAATATGGAGAGTTATGCTAATTCCCTGATTAGTCATATGTCGGCTTCGCCAGGTATTTTTTTGTAAATGGTAAGAAATAAATCGGCAATAGCCGTTTTGCATGAAAAGAGTATCTTGCAAGGCTGACCTGGACTATCCTTGTCAGCGTCGGGCACGCGTGTGCCGGTGTGCGCTTTTTTGGGTGAAAGGAGTAATAAAATGGCGACAGGAAAGTCCTGCTCTCGCTGGTTTGCGCCTATTGCGGCGTTGTTGATGGTTGTTAGCCTGAGTGGGTGTTTTGATAAAGAAGGCGATCAGCGCAAAGCGTTTATCGATTTTCTGCAGAATACAGTGATGCGCAGCGGCGAGCGGTTGCCAACGCTGACTGCGGATCAGAAAAAACAGTTTGGCCCCTTTGTGTCCGATTACGCCATTCTTTATGGTTATTCACAGCAGGTGAGCCAGGCGATGGACTCCGGTATCCGCCCGGTAGTGGATAGCGTGAACGCCATCCGCGTTCCACAGGATTACATGACGCAGCGTGAACCATTGCGTCAGTCCAACGGTGCGCTTGGCGTGCTGAGCCAGCAGTTGCAGAATGCGAAAATGCAGGCTGACGCGTCACGTTCTGCGCTGAAGCAGGGCGACGATCTCAAACCGGTCTTCGACAAAGTGTATGAGAAAGTGGTGACCAAACCGTCAGAAGCACTGCAACCGTTGATTCCGGCCGCGCAAATCTTCACGCAGCAGCTGGTCCAGGTGGGTGACTTTATTGCCCAGCAGAATACGCAGGTAAGCTTTGTTGCCAACGGTATTCAGTTCCCGACCTCCCAGCAGGCAAGCCAGTACAATACGCTGATTGGGCCGCTGGCCTCTCAGCATCAGGCCTTCAGCCAGGCCTGGAGTGCCGCAGTCGCTGCCACAGAATAAACCGAAAAAACCCCGCTTCTGGCGGGGTTTTTTTATGCGTTGCGAAAATAACGCTTGTCATTCCTCTACCACATCGGTATAACTATTCCCGTCGGTTTGTTACACAGACCTAAAGCAGTTTAGTAAAGCAGTCCAGATTGTTATCCATAGATACCCTTCGTAGTGACCCTTCCTTCATCGCTTAAAAATCTGTAACGCAATCCATCAAGCCGGAAGGCACAATATATTTGTTAATAAGGTAATTTCTATGTCTGCTAAAATGACTGGTCTGGTAAAATGGTTCAACGCTGATAAAGGTTTCGGCTTCATCACTCCTGACGATGGCTCTAAAGACGTGTTCGTACACTTCTCTGCTATCCAGAACGATGGCTACAAATCTCTGGACGAAGGTCAGAAAGTGTCCTTCACCATCGAAAGCGGCGCTAAAGGCCCAGCAGCTGGTAACGTTGTAAGCCTGTAAGCTTCCAACCCAGTAGCAAAGAATTTAAAAACCCGCCTTCTGGCGGGTTTTTTCGTTTCTATCGTTGCACCTGCGGGTTCACGCAGTTTCTCTCCACCTTTCCGCTAAGGGCGGCGATAAGGTTATCGACCGCGGTGGCCGCCATGTTGTAGCGCGTCTCATGGGTGGCTGAGCCGATGTGGGGCAGGGCGACGACGTTTGGCATTGTCAGCAGCGGGGAATCCACCGGCAGCGGCTCCTGCTCAAACACGTCCAGACCTGCTGCATGGATCTCACCGTTTTGCAGGGCCTCAATCAGCGCCTTCTCATCCACCACCGGGCCACGACCCGCGTTGATGAAAATGGCTGACCTCTTCATTTTTTCAAACGCCTCTTTACCGATCAGATGACGGGTTTCGTCCGTTAGCGGCAGCACCAGGCAGACAAAATCGGCTTCCTGCAGCAGGGCATCCAGCTCGCAGTAACGGGCGTTGAAGCGTTCTTCGGCTTCACTGTGATGGCGACGCGCGTTATACAGAATCGGCATGTTAAAACCAAAATGCGCGCGCTGCGCCAGCGCCAGCCCGATACGCCCCATACCGACAATGCCCAGCGTTTTGCCGTGAACATCCACACCGAACCAGTCCGGACCAATGCTTTTTGTCCATTCGCCCGCTTTGACGCGCTCAGCCACTTCCACCACGCGACGGGCCGTGGTGAGCATGAGCGCCATCAGCGTATCGGCAACGGTTTCCGTCAGAGCATGCGGGGTATGCATCAGCAGGATTTTGCGGGCGTTAAGCGCATCCACGTCGAAGTTGTCGTAACCCACGGAAACGGTTGAGGTAGCACGAAGCTTCGGCATTTTCTCCAGCAGGGCGACATCCACTTTTTCGCTTGAACCCAGCAGGCCTTCCGCGCTCGCGAACGCGTCGGCGTGCTGTGCCACGGTTTCCGGGCGCAGGTTCTTCACCTGCGTGACGGTGAAGTGCTCTTCAAGGCGTTTCTGCAGATCTTCCGGCAGGGTTTTATACAAAATGACGGACGGCTTCATGCTAATCTCCGTTGATTTTTTAAGGATTCAGGCGTGGCGAGCGCCGACAGGGTGTTGTTGATTATTAGCAGGCTTAACAATCAGAGTAAGCCATACCGAGGCGAAAAGCGCCACCCCCATAAAGATGTACGATGCGGATGGGCTGCCGGTGGCACCGTTCAGGTAGCCGACGAACCAGGAGCCGCAGAACGAACCCAGTGCACCCATACTGTTAATCAATGCCATTGCACCGCCGGCGACGTTACGCGGCAGCATTTCCGGGATGATGGCAAAGAACGGTCCGTAAGGGGCGTACATGGCCGCACCGGCAACCACCAGCAGCGTATAAGAGACCCAGAAGTGGTTTACGCCCACGGCCCAGGAGCCAATAAAGGCGAAGGCGGCAATCAGCAGCAGCGGCCAGACAAACAGCTTGCGGTTCTGCAGCTTGTCCGACGCCCAGGAAACGATAATCATCGCGATGGTTGCCGCCAGATACGGTACGGATGACAGCCAGCCTACTTCGACCATGCCGAGGTTTTCACCGCCGCTGCGGATAATGGACGGCAGCCACAGCACAAAGCCGTACACGCCAATGCTCCAGGTAAAGTACTGCGCGCAGAGCAGGATCACGTTACGCGAGCGGAAGGCTTCACCATAGTTACGCACCGCCTTCAGACCTTGCTGTTCTTTATCCAGCTGCGCCTGCAGCGCCGCTTTTTCATCTTCGGAAAGCCATTTCGCCTGGGCTGGTTTATCTTTCACCAGCACCCACCAGCAGAAGGCCCAGATAATTGCCGGTACCCCTTCAATGATAAACATCTCGCGCCAGCCGAAGGACTGGATCAGGTAGCCGGACACCACCGACATCCACAGTACCGTGACCGGGTTACCGAGGATCAGGAAGGTATTCGCGCGCGAGCGCTCAGATTTGGTAAACCAGTTGCTGATGTAGATCAGCATCGCGGGCATAACCGCCGCCTCAACGACGCCGAGGATAAAGCGAATGGCGGCCAGGGCAGGAATATTGTTCACCATGCCGGTCAGCGACGCGCAGGCGCCCCAAAGGATCAGACAGATGAAGATCAGCTTACGCACGCTGCGGCGTTCCGCATAGATCGCGCCGGGGATCTGGAAGAAGAAGTAGCCCAGGAAGAAAAGGGCACCCAGCAGGGAGGAGATCCCTTTGGTGATCCCGAGGTCCTCGGTGATCCCTGCGGCGGACGCGAAGCTGAAGTTGGCACGGTCAAGGTACGCCAGGCTGTACGTGATAAACACGATTGGCATGATGTACCACCAGCGTTTTACTGCATTGGTCGAACTGTTCATAGGCTTGCCTCTGTTGTTGAGGTTGTTACCGCCGTTGTCTGTAGGGTACACGGTGGCTTAATTATCTGGTGCGGCTTGCTGCCTCACCCTGGCCCTCTCCCACAGGGAGAGGGAATTTAAACGCCGAGCTGTGCTCGTGTTGGTAATCCTTCGCTGTCGCCCTGCACCTGAATGGCCAGCGAGCCAATCTTGTTGCCTCGCGCGACGGCCTGCGGCAGCGTTTTACCTTCCAGCAGGGCGCTAATCACGCCCACGGCAAAGCCGTCACCTGCGCCGACGGTGTCGACGACGTTCTCGACCTTCACTGCCGCGACCGCGCCCTGCTCGCCGTTGGCCGTTTTAAACCACGCGCCATCGGCACCGGTCTTCAGCACCACCGCTTTTACCCCTTTATTCAGGTAGAAGTCGGCGATGCCTTCCGGCGTGCTTTCGCCGGTCAGAATCATCCCTTCTTTCAGGCCTGGCAGAACCCAGTCCGCCCGGAACGCCAGACGGTTCAGTTTCTCCACCATTTCCGCTTCGCTTTTCCACAGCACCGGACGCAGGTTGGGGTCGAACGATAGGGTTTTCCCCTGGGCTTTCATGGTGGTCGCGGCATGATCCAGCAGCTCATACGAGCTGGCAGAGAGTGCCGCGGCTACGCCGCTCAGGTGCAGATGACGTGCGGAGGCAAAGTAATCGGCGTGGTAATCCGCGACAGAAAGGTGGCTTGCAGCCGAGCCTTTGCGGAAATACTCCACGATGGGATCGGTTCCATTTTCGACCTTGGATTTAAGCTGAAAGCCGGTAGGGAAGCGTCCGTCGAGGGTGACCCCTGCAGCATCAATCCCCTCTTTTTTCAGCGAATCGAGAACGAAATGGCCAAAGCTGTCATCCCCCACGCGGCTGACCCAGCCCACGTTCAGGCCGAGACGCGCCAGGCCGGTCGCGACGTTCAGTTCTGCGCCTGCGACGCGTTTGATAAAGTGCTCCACCGCACTCAGTTCGCCCGTTTCGGTGGCGACAAACATGGCCATGGCTTCACCAATCGTGATGACATCCAGCGTCTTGTGCATGGTTTACTCCTCGCGCAGCAGGTTGACGTAATGGCGGGTAACGGCGGTTAAATCCGCCCCTTCCAGCGGGAATTCGATACCGCGCGGGGCATCGGCAGGCAACTGGCCGAGCAGATCCAGCCAGCGTGCATCGGCGCGGTCCGGTGCGACGGCGCGGAAGTTATCTTTATGCGGCACGGCGGCCTTCACGTGGATATAGCTCACGGCAGGGGCCAGATGACGCGCGGCCTCTTCAGGGGAGTCGCCCACCCACAGCCAGTTCCCCATATCGAAGGTCAGCGTGACGGGGAGCGCCATTTCCCGACAGGCGGCCTGGAAGCGCTGCATGGGCGCGAGCTGTCCGCAGTCGGTCTGATCGTTCTCCACGACCAGCGCCATGCCGCTGGTATTCAGCAGCGTACGCAGGGCGTCCAGAGGTTGCGCGTCGCGGAAATGGCCCAGGGACACCTTCAGCCAAAGTGCGTTCAGGGTGTTGGCTTCAGAAAGATAGCGGGGCAGGTCCGGGTTGAGGGTGCCGTCGGGCATAAACAGGGCGGCGGGTGCGGAGTAGCACGCCAGCAGACCCAGCAGCTCAATGGATTCGCCCAGCGCAGGCAGCGCCAGCAGCTCTTCGCTGTTGAACAGTTCCCGGCGGATCTCCACGCCGTCAGCCCCCGCGCCAGCAATAACGGGGAGCATCGCCCGTTGACCGCCCGCCTGTCGCACCTGTTCCGCACCGTACGCGGCGGTGACCACCATAATTTTCCTGCCCATCTTCGGACTCCATCGCAACATATCAATACTATTACGCTAGATGGAACCGGTTCCAAAGAAAAGGTCAGGATGTTGAATTTATGATCGCTATCACAAGGGAAATTTAACGCGCGGTGGAGCCACGAACGATCAGCTCGCCGGAGAAGACCTGCTCGCGAACGGCATCGCTGGTGCCTTCAATACGACGAACGACTTGTTCAACAGCAGCATAGCCAATCTGCCAGGTGGGCTGTTTGAGGGTAGTAATGCCGACGCCAGCCAGCTCCGCCCACTCCAGTTCATCAAACCCCAGCAGACCGATATCGCTGCCCCAGTGCAGGCCAATGCGCTTGAGCGAGCGGGCAACCTGCAGCGTCAGTGCCCCGTTGGCGGAGATAACCGCTTTGCGCATCCCACGATGGCGCGTATGGAACTGACGCAGGGTGTTGTCAAGCTGCCCGGCTTCGTGAAGCGGCGTTTCGGCATTTTCGGCGATCACGCCGGGATAACGCTCCAGCGTGGCGCGAAATGCGCTCAGGCGCTCGCGTCGGGTGTTGACCATCCCCAGCGGTTCACTCAGAAACAGAATGGCCTCGAAGCCCTGTTCAATCAGATGTTCGGTGGCGGTCGTGGCGGCCTGGGTGTTATCCAGCCCGACCACATCGCAGGCAAATTCCGGGATTTTACGGTCGATGAGGACCATGGGCAGGGAGGATTGCTGCAGGCGATTTAAGCCTTCTTCACGCATGCCTACCGCGTTGACCACAATCCCTTCCACCTGATAGCTGCGCAGCAGGTCGAGATAATGCAGCTCCTGGTCGACTTCGTTGTTGGTATTACAGACCAGCGGCGTAAAGCCTTTCTCGCGACAGGCGGCTTCGATACCGCTGAGCACGTTCACGGAGTAGGGGTTGGTGATATCGGCGATGATCAGCCCGATAAGGCGGGTGCGGCCGCGTTTGAGCCCGCGCGCCATGAGGCTGGGACGGTAGTCGAGATCGGCAATGGCCTGTTCAATACGTGCCAGCAACGCATCGGACAGCAGGTGTTTCTCGCCGTTAAGATAGCGCGAAATGCTGGTTTTACCGGTTTTGGCGGCTTTCGCCACGTCGCTGATGGTGGCCCGGGCTGGTTTGCTCATCACTGATTTCCCTGAATTTAGTGAGAATACCTTAGCGGGAAAATCGGACGAATCAAGTAATTTGCCCGGTGGCGCTGCGCTTACCGGAGGTTGCGGTCTGATACCCTCACCCCAACCCTCTCCCACGGGAGAGGGCGCAAACACTAAAAACGGCAACGGGGTTGCCGTTTTGCTTTTACCTACTGAATTGGGCTTAACGTAATCTCTACGCGGCGGTTCTGCGCCTTGCCTTCCGCCGTGCTGTTGCTGGCGATAGGGTTGGCAGGGCCCATGCCGCTGGTGCGGATGCGGTTTGCTTCAACGCCCTGGGTAATCAGCGAGCTGGCCACGGAATCGGCGCGCTGCTGGGACAGACGCATGTTCAGATCCTGGCTGCCGGTGCTGTCGGTGTAGCCAATCACGTTCACGGCGGTCTTGTTGTACTCTTTCAGCACCATCGCCACGCCGGTAAGGGTGTTCGCACCCGCGGGTTTCAGCGTTGCGCTGCTGCTGTCGAAGGTGACGTTGTTCGGCATGTTCAGGATGATGTTATCGCCGCTGCGCGTCACGCTCACGCCGGTTCCCTTCATTTTGTCGCGCAGTTTTGCTTCCTGCACGTCCATGTAATAACCGACGCCGCCGCCCAGGGCCGCGCCCGCCGCTGCGCCAATCAGCGCGCCTTTGCCGCGGTCTTTCTTGGAGGAGGAGAGCGCCCCAACGCCTGCGCCGACCAGCGAGCCGATACCCGCGCCAATGCCGGATTTACCCGCTTCGCGCTCACCGGTGTAAGGGTTGGTTGTGCAGCCAGAAACAGCCAGTGCACCGCTCACCAGAGCGGCAATAACGAGTACGCGTTTTTTCATCTTCTTTCCTTAATCCTTTTTATTCTTTGCCACGGCGAACGTGGCAGTTGATTATGACGTCCAGATACGGAGAAAATTCCGGGTATAACTCTGAAATTTGTGACAAACCATAAACGGTCTCAGCAAGAAGGCCGTAAAACCTGCACGCAACCAGGAGCGCACGCTTGAGCACCTCAACGAAAACCATTCTGACCGCCGCCCACTGGGGGCCGATGCTGGTCGAAACCGATGGCGAAAATGTTCTGTCGTCTCGCGGAGCATTGCCAACACAACATCCCAACTCTTTACAGACCGTCGTTCGCGATCAGGTGCACAGCAAAACACGCGTGCGCTGGCCGATGGTGCGTAAAGGTTTTCTCGCCTCACCTGACAAGCCGCAGGGCATTCGCGGTCAGGATGAGTTTGTTCGCGTGAGCTGGGATGACGCGCTGGCGCTGATCCACACCCAGCACAAGCGCATTCGCGACAGTTACGGTCCGTCGTCCATTTTCGCCGGGTCCTACGGCTGGCGCTCTAACGGGGTGCTGCACAAGGCGTCGACGCTGCTGCAGCGCTATATGAGCCTGGCGGGCGGCTATACCGGTCATCTGGGGGATTACTCCACCGGTGCGGCGCAGGCGATCATGCCGTATGTCGTGGGCGGGAACGAGGTGTACCAGCAGCAGACCAGCTGGCCGCTGGTGCTGGAACATACCGACGTGGTGGTGCTGTGGAGCGCTAACCCTCTTAACACGCTGAAAATTGCCTGGAATGCCAGCGACGAGCAGGGCATTGGCTATTTCGACGCGCTGCGCAAAAGCGGCAAGCGCATCATCTGCATTGACCCGATGCGCTCTGAAACCCTGGATTTCTTCGGCGACAGCGCCGAGTGGATTGCCCCACATATGGGCACCGACGTGGCAATGATGCTGGGTATCGCCCATACCCTGGTGGAAAACGGCTGGCACGATGTCGAATTCCTGACGCGCTGTACCACCGGCTTCGATAAATTCGCCGACTATCTGACGGGTAAAACGGATGATGTAGCCAAAACGGCAGAGTGGGCGGCTGACATTTGCGGTGTTTCTGCGGATAAACTCCGCGAACTGGCGGCGTTATTCCATAAAAACACCACGATGTTGATGTCCGGCTGGGGGATGCAGCGCCAGCAGTTTGGCGAGCAAAAACACTGGATGCTGGTGACCCTCGCCGCGATGCTGGGGCAGATCGGTACGCCGGGCGGCGGTTTTGGTCTCTCCTATCACTTTGCCAACGGCGGTAACCCCACGCGTAAAGCGGCTGTGCTGGCGTCTCTGCAAGGTTCGGTGCAGGGCGGCGTGGACGCCGTGGATAAAATCCCGGTGGCGCGTATTGTTGAAGCCCTGGAAAATCCGGGCGGTTTTTATCAGCACAATGGTCTCGACCGCCACTTCCCGGATATTAAATTTGTCTGGTGGGCGGGCGGGTCGAACTTCACGCACCATCAGGATACCAACCGCCTGATCCGCGCCTGGCAGAAGCCGGAGCTGGTGGTGATTTCAGAGTGCTTCTGGACCGCCTCGGCGAAACACGCTGATATCGTGCTCCCGGCGACCACCTCGTTTGAGCGTAACGATCTCACCATGACCGGCGACTACAGCAATCAGCATATGGTCCCGATGAAGCGCGTGGTGGCCCCGCGCGATGAGGCGCGTGATGATTTCGACGTGTTTGCTGAACTGAGCGAGCGGTGGGAAGCGGGCGGTCGCGAGCGTTTTACCGAGGGAAAAACCGATCTCGAATGGCTGGAAACCTTCTACCAGATTGCCGGACAGCGCGGCGCGGCGCAGGGCGTGACGCTCCCGCCATTTACTGAGTTCTGGGAGGCGAACCAGATCGTCGAAATGCCGGAGAGCGAACAGAACGCGAAGTTTGTTCGTTTTGCCGATTTCCGCCGCGATCCGGAGAACCACCCGCTGAAAACCGAGAGCGGCAAGATCGTGCTCTACAGCGAGCGCATCGCCAGCTTTGGCTATGCTGACTGCCCGCCGCATCCCACGTGGCTCGAGCCGGACGAATGGCACGGCAACGCCCGGCCGGATCAGCTGCAGGTATTATCTGCCCATCCCGCGCACCGTCTGCACAGCCAGCTTAACTATACCTCCCTGCGCGAGCAGTATGCGGTCGCCGGGCGAGAGCCCATCACGCTGAATACCCTTGATGCGCAAGCGCGCGGGATTGCGGACGGCGACGTGGTGCGCGTCTGGAACGCGCGTGGACAAGTGCTGGCAGGGGCGGTGGTGAGCGACGGGATTAAGCCGGGCGTGATCTGCATTCATCAGGGCGCATGGCCTGACCTTGAGCTCGCCGAAGGCGGTATCTGTAAAAACGGGGCGGTTAACGTGCTGACCAAAGATCTCCCCAGCTCGAAGCTGGGGAATGGTTGCGCAGGGAACACGGCGCTGGCCTGGGTCGAGAAATATACGGGTCCCGAGCTTACCTTAACGGCGTTTGATCCGCCTGCCAGCTCATAATCCACGTCGGGTGTTGGGTGTCATCCTGCCAGGCGCTGTCTTCAATGCGAAAGCCCTGAGCATGGTAGAAATTCACCGCCCGGACATTTTTCTGATACACCTCCAGGGTTAAGTGCGGGAAGCGCTGTTGAACATGGTTCAGCAGCGCGCGCCCGATGCCTTTCCCGATGCATGACGGCGCCACAAACAGGGCGCCGACAAACTGAGACTGCATCACGCTGATAAATCCGCAAGGTTCGCCGTCCTGCTCCCAGACCCAGGTTTCAGCGGACGGCAGATAAACGTCCCGCACCATGGCCTCATTCTCTTTCCAGTAATTCGGCGCGATGAACGGATGCGCTTCCGTGGTGCTTTCCAGCCACAGGCTCAGCAGCGGCGCGGTATTTTCATTTTGCCATTTGCGGATCATGATGGCCTCCCGGATGACAGAAGCAGCCGGTAACGTGGTCGTTGACCAGGCCACAGGCCTGCATAAAGGCGTAGCAGATGGTGGAGCCGACAAACTTAAAGCCGCGTTTTTTCAGTGCCTTCGAGAGCGCATCCGAGGCCGGAGTGGCGGCCGGAATTTCCGCGAGCGTGGTCGCCTCCGTGACTTGCGGAGCGTTATTCACAAACGTCCAGACAAAATCTGAAAATGATTCGCCGTTTTGTTCCATCGCCAGATAAGCGCGTGCGTTACCGATGATGGCCTGGATCTTGCCGCGATGGCGGATGATGCCGGCATCCTGCACCAGTCGCTCGACGTCCTCATCGGTCATCGCGGCGACGGCGACGGGGTCGAACTGGTGGAAAGCGCTGCGGTAATTTTCGCGTTTTTTCAGTACCGTAATCCATGATAACCCCGCCTGCTGGCCTTCCAGGCAGATCATCTCAAAGAGCTTTTTGCCATCCCTTTCCGGCACGCCCCATTCCCGATCGTGATAGTCGATATAAAGCTGATCCTGGCTTACCCAACCGCAACGTTCCATCCGTCATCTCCCTTATTGATACTGATTTCGCAAAAATTTCGTTCTGACTGGCTTGACGTGTTTACTATAAAGACAATAGTTAATACAGGGCCATATGCTCTCTAAGCTCTTCCTGAATAACGACAAATATCGCCGAATTCGGCTCTCTCTGGGGTCGCGTTGAAGATGATAAAAAAAATCAGTGGTCGCCATGCTGTGTCTGGTCTGGTGGGGATTTCAGCCTGCCTGTTTTTTTGTAATACAGCGTCTGCCTGGCAACAGGAATATATCGTTTCAGACGCCCAAAATAATACGGCGGAACGCTATACATGGGACGCGGATCACCAACCGCGCTATGAGGATATTCTCGCGGAGCGTATTCAGTCTTCGCAAAATGCGCCGGGTCTTGCTCTGAATATACCGTCTGGCAGCACGACAGAGGGGGCGATGAGCGTAGGCTGGAATTTTCCCGTTTCAGCGCGAATTACCACCGGCCCGGTGGTGGCGTGGCGGTACGACGGCACGGCTCCCATGATGATCAACGAGTTTGGTGATAGCGCGTCGACACAGTCAGTTACGGACCCGCTCTGGCATGCCAGCGTCAGCACGCTGGGGTGGCGCGTTAACACCCAGTACGGCGATCTCCGGCCCTGGGCGCAGATCAGCTATAACCAACAGTTTGGTGAAAACCAGTGGAAATCGCAGTTTGGTATGCCGCAAACGCCAGCTCCTGCCCAAAATGGCAGCTGGATGGATGTTACCGTGGGAACAGATATTCCCTTTAATACGCACATGGCGGCCTATGCCTCGCTGGCTCAGGGGGAGCATACCACCACCGGTGAGGAGTTTTTATACACCCTCGGCGTCAGCGCCAATTTCTAGCGTTGTTACTTTTTTAAACGTTACGATAACATTTCGAATACAATAACCACGGGCTTTACAGCGATAGCAGATACTAACACGCTGTCGCTTTATTCCCGTGCCAGGTCATTCATTCCCGATTCCAGGCATTTCATTCCGTTCCGCCTGCATTTCATGCCGTTTTACCCCAGGCATATTGAGGTTTTGTTTATCGTTGTCCTCAGCGAATTCCCTCAATTTATCTTGCAGGACAACTGCCATGAACACATCAACCTATAACCGCACGCGCTGGCTCACGCTCTTTGGCACCATCGTCACTCAGTTTGCGCTGGGATCGGTCTATACCTGGAGCCTGTTTAACAGTGCGCTTTCTGACAAACTCGGCGCACCGGTCAGCCAGGTCGCGTTCTCCTTTGGTTTGCTGAGCCTGGGTCTGGCGATTTCATCTTCCGTCGCGGGCAAGCTGCAGGAGCGTTTTGGCGTGAAGCGCGTGACCATGGCGTCCGGCATCCTGCTGGGGCTGGGCTTTTTCCTGACCGCGCATTCCAGCAACCTGATGATGCTCTGGCTGAGTGCGGGCGTGCTGGTGGGACTGGCGGACGGCGCGGGCTATCTGCTGACGCTGTCAAACTGCGTGAAGTGGTTCCCGGAACGTAAAGGCTTAATCTCGGCGTTTGCCATTGGTTCTTATGGTTTGGGCAGCCTCGGGTTCAAATTTATCGATGCCCATCTGCTGGCGTCCGTTGGCCTCGAAAAAACCTTTATGATCTGGGGCGCAATCGTGCTGGTGATGATTCTGTTCGGCGCCACGCTGATGAAGGATGCGCCGCAGCAGGAAGTGAAATCCGTGAATGGCGTGGTGGAGAATGATTTCACCCTCGCGCAGTCCATGCGTAAACCGCAGTACTGGATGCTGGCGGTGATGTTCCTGACGGCCTGCATGAGCGGCCTGTATGTCATCGGCGTCGCGAAAGATATCGCACAGGGGATGGTGAAACTGGATGCAGCCACGGCGGCCAACGCGGTGACCGTCATCTCCATTGCTAACCTCTCCGGTCGTCTGGTCCTCGGTATTCTGTCCGACAAAATCGCCCGCATCCGCGTGATTACGATTGGGCAGGTGGTTTCGCTGGTCGGTATGGCGGCGCTGCTGTTCGCTCCGCTGAATGAAGCCACCTTCTTCGCGGCAATTGCCTGCGTGGCCTTTAACTTCGGCGGCACCATTACCGTCTTCCCGTCACTGGTGAGCGAGTTCTTTGGCCTGAACAATCTGGCGAAAAACTACGGCGTGATCTATCTGGGCTTCGGGATCGGCAGTATCTGTGGCTCGCTGATTGCTTCCCTGTTCGGCGGGTTCTACGTAACCTTCTGCGTGATATTTGCCTTGCTGATTATCTCCCTGGCGCTGTCAACCACGATTCGCCAGCCGCAACGTGAAGTTTTTAAAGAAGTTCATGCATAATCGCGACGAGAAAGGCCGGTAATCCGGCCTTTTTATTTTCTTAACCTGGAAATAAAGCGATTTTGTCTGTTTTTGGATTTGCTTTTTTGTAAATAACTGTACTGATCACACTCTCTGCTGCCACTTTTCCGCTTCCCTGTGGTCTACTTACCACGCCTGTAGACGTTTCATTGAACGATCCCCTGAGCGTATGTCTAATCTGCCCACTTTTTAATCGAGGTGGGCGGCGGTACTGTCCCTTTTTCCGGGTAGCTTGCATGAAATACATTAAATCGATGGCGCAACAAAAGCTCTGCTTTTTGCTGGCGTTGTACATCGGCCTGTTTATGAACGGCGCAGTTTTTTTCCGTCGGTTTGACGGTTACGCGCATGATTTTACCGTCTGGAAAGGAATTGCAGCGGTTGTCGAATTGGTCGCTGCGGTACTGGTCACCTTCTTTTTATTCCGTATTCTTACCCTGTTTGGCCGTCGCGTGTGGCGAGTGCTGGCAACGTTTATCGTGCTGTGCTCGGCGGGTGCCAGCTATTACATGACTTTTATGAACGTGGTGATTGGCTACGGCATTATTGCCTCGGTGATGACCACGGATATCGACCTCTCTAAAGAGGTTGTGGGGCTGCACTTTATCCTCTGGCTGGTAGCGGTCAGCGCCTTGCCGCTGCTGCTCATCTGGAGCAACCGCTGCCGCTATACCCTTGTTCACCAGATCCGCACGCCAGGAAAGCGATTCAGAAGCGTCGCCGTGGTGCTGCTGGCGGGCCTGATGGTCTGGGGGCCGATTCGTCTGCTGGAGGTGAAGCAGAAGAATGATGAGCGTACCTCCGGCGTGGATATGCCGAGCTACGGTGGCGTGGTTGCCAACTCGTATTTACCGTCTAACTGGATCTCCGCGCTGGGGCTGTATGCGTGGGCGCAGGTGGATGAGTCCTCGGATAATAAGTCGCTGATAAACCCGGCGAAGAAGTTTACCTATGTGGCGCCAAAGGATATCGACGATACCTACGTCGTCTTTATTATCGGAGAGACCACACGCTGGGATCATATGGGCATTCTCGGCTATAACCGTGATACCACGCCTAAACTGGCGCAGGAAAAGAACCTGATTGCCTATCGTGGCTATTCCTGTGATACCGCCACCAAGCTTTCCCTGCGCTGCATGTTTGTGCGCGAGGGCGGGGCGAGCGATAACCCGCAGCGTACGCTAAAAGAGCAAAACGTCTTCTCGGTACTGCATCAGCTTGGGTTTACCTCCGACCTCTATGCGATGCAGAGTGAGATGTGGTTCTACAGCAACACCATGGCGCAAAACATCTCCTACCGCGAGCAGATTGGCGCAGAGGCGCGCAACCGTGGCAAACCTGTCGATGACATGTTGCTGATTGATGAGATGAAACTCTCACTCAACGGGAACCCTGATGGTAAGCATATGATCATCCTTCATACCAAAGGGTCGCACTTTAACTACACGCAGCGCTATCCGCGCAGCTTTGCCAAATGGACGCCGGAGTGCGTCGGAGTGGATAAAGACTGCACCAAAGCCCAGTTGATTAACTCTTATGACAACTCCGTGATGTATGTGGATCACTTTATTGATTCGGTGATTGACCAGGTTCGCGATAAGAAGGCTATTGTCTTCTATGCGGCGGACCACGGTGAATCTATCAATGAGTTCGAGCATCTGCACGGTACGCCACGCAAGATGGCGCCGCCGGAGCAGTTCCGCGTGCCAATGATGGTGTGGATGTCCGATAAGTATCTGGAAGACCCGGAGAAAGCGAAGATGTTTGCCCACCTGAAGAAAGAGGCGGAAATGAAGGTGCCGCGTCGTCACGTTGAGCTGTACGACACCATTATGGGTTGTCTCGGCTACACCTCACCGAACGGTGGGATTAACGAAAACAACAACTGGTGTAAACTCCCTGATAACAGCGCAAAAGCCGCGCAGTAGCTGCTCTGGCGAGAATATCGCCAGTTGAATGGCTTTTTGAAAATAAGGGATTGACGGGGGCGCACCTCAGCAGTAAGATGCGCTCCGCATTCGGCGAGTAGCGCAGCTTGGTAGCGCAACTGGTTTGGGACCAGTGGGTCGGAGGTTCGAATCCTCTCTCGCCGACCACATTCTGAAAAGGGCTAACCGTAAGGTTAGCCCTTTTTGCATTATGGCCTTAGCTCTTCAGAGTAATCAAAACGCCCCTTACGCCCGCTTCTCCCTGCCTGTTAACGATTTTGTGACATAATCCATTGTATTTTTTTATATATAGATTGATCTTTTTTCGCGTTGCTTATGGATAACCTCAGCATTTTTCGCTGTGCGTTTTAACGTTCGCGGTATTTAGTGCTCAGATAATCACCATTCTGCAAGAAAATTTATCCATTCTGAATAAAAGTTAATCACTGATTGTTGCGAAATATGAAGATAGTTGTGCTGCAACATGGCGAGTAGCATAAATTTCCCTGCTGAAAACTGACGCTCATGGTTTTTTTAATCTTTGTTTGCGGTTTCTCACACTCAGCGTAAATCCCCGTCACCTGTATTGACGTTTTCACATTCTGTTGACAGATTGTAGGGCATGAGGGGCATTTCAGGGACGATCTGCGCTGCAACTCAAACGCTCTTCTGAAAGGATTCTCCATCCCTTTAACGCCTTCGGGCACCTCCGACCGGACCGGGTAAAAAATAAATAAAGGTCTGGCGGCGTAACACAACAAAGCAAAACATCACATTGGAGCAGAATAATGAGTATTTCCTTGAAGAAGTCAGGGATGCTGAAGCTTGGTCTGAGCCTGGTGGCTATGACCGTGGCAGCAAGCGTACAGGCAAAAACCCTGGTTTACTGTTCTGAAGGCTCGCCGGAAGGCTTTAACCCACAGCTCTTTACCTCTGGTACGACTTACGACGCAAGCTCTGTACCGATCTATAACCGTCTGGTTGAATTCAAAACCGGCACCACGGAAGTGATTCCGGGTCTGGCCGAGAAGTGGGACGTCAGCGAAGACGGTAAAACCTACACCTTCCACCTGCGCAAGGGCGTGAAGTGGCAGGACAGCAAAGAATTCAAACCAACGCGCGACTTTAACGCCGACGACGTTGTGTTCTCCTTCGACCGTCAGAAAAACGCTCAGAACCCGTACCACAAAGTCTCTGGCGGCAGCTATGAATACTTCGAAGGGATGGGTCTGCCGGATCTGATCTCTGAAGTGAAAAAAGTAGACGATAATACCGTTCAGTTCGTGCTGACGCGTCCGGAAGCACCGTTCCTGGCTGACCTGGCCATGGACTTCGCCTCAATTCTCTCCAAAGAGTACGCGGACAATATGCTGAAAGCCGGTACGCCGGAAAAAGTCGACCTGAACCCAATCGGTACCGGTCCATTCCAGCTGCTGCAGTACCAGAAAGACTCCCGTATTCTGTATAAAGCATTCGAAGGCTACTGGGGCACCAAGCCGAAGATTGATCGTCTGGTCTTCTCCATTACGCCTGATGCGTCAGTACGTTATGCAAAACTGCAGAAAAACGAATGCCAGGTGATGCCATACCCGAACCCGGCTGACATCGCCCGCATGAAGCAGGATAAGAACATCAACCTGCTGGAGCAGGCTGGCCTGAACGTGGGCTATCTCTCCTTCAACACCGAGAAGAAACCGTTTGATGACGTGAAAGTGCGTCAGGCGCTGACCTACGCGGTGAACAAAGAAGCGATCATCAAGGCGGTTTACCAGGGCGCTGGCGTTGCAGCCAAAAACCTGATCCCACCAACCATGTGGGGCTATAACGACGACGTTAAAGACTACTCCTACGATCCTGAGAAAGCGAAAGCGCTGCTGAAAGAAGCGGGCCAGGATAAAGGCTTCACCGTTGAGCTGTGGGCGATGCCGGTACAGCGTCCGTACAACCCGAACGCACGCCGTATGGCAGAAATGGTTCAGGCTGACTGGGCGAAGATTGGCGTACAGGCCAAGATTGTGACCTACGAGTGGGGCGAGTACCTGAAGCGCGCCAAAGCGGGTGAGCACCAGGCAGTGATGATGGGCTGGACCGGTGACAACGGGGATCCGGACAACTTCTTCGCCACCCTGTTCAGCTGTGCTGCAGCGAAAGACGGTTCTAACTACTCTCGCTGGTGCTACAAGCCGTTTGAAGACCTGATCCAGCCGGCGCGTGCGACCGACGATCACAACAAACGTATTGAACTGTACAAGCAGGCGCAGGTTGTTATGCACGATCAGGCTCCGGCGCTGATTGTTGCTCACTCCACCGTGTACGAGCCAGTGCGTAAAGAAGTGAAAGGCTACGTGGTTGATCCACTGGGCAAACACCACTTCGAAAACGTATCGGTTGAATAATTAAAAGCAACGCCAGGCGGCGCTGCGCTTGCACTGGCCTACGGTATGTAGGCCGGGTAAGCGTAGCGCCACCCGGCAGCAGTGCTTAATTCTCTCTCTGAAAGGAGAGGGGATAAGATTTGTGAGCAATACAGACGTCACGCCACTGGTCGTGCGTCATCAGAGAGAATCCGGGTTATGTTGCAGTTCATCCTCCGACGTCTGGGACTTGTTATCCCCACGTTTATCGGTATCACCCTTCTCACTTTTGCCTTCGTCCATATGATCCCCGGCGACCCGGTAATGATTATGGCGGGCGAGCGTGGTATTTCCCCTGAGCGCCATGCACAGCTGCTGGCTGAACTTGGCCTCGATAAGCCAATGTGGCAGCAGTATCTCCACTATATCTGGGGCGTGCTGCACGGTGATTTAGGGATTTCGCTGAAAAGCCGTCTCCCGGTGTGGGACGAGTTCGTGCCGCGTTTTAAAGCGACGCTGGAGCTTGGCGTCTGCGCCATGATTTTCGCCACCGCGGTGGGTATTCCTGTCGGGGTACTGGCTGCCGTTAAGCGTGGCTCTATTTTTGACCACACCGCTGTGGGCCTGGCGCTGACCGGTTACTCCATGCCTATCTTCTGGTGGGGCATGATGCTGATCATGCTGGTCTCGGTGCAGCTTAACCTGACACCGGTCTCCGGGCGCGTCAGCGATATGGTCTTCCTGGATGACTCCAACCCGCTCACCGGCTTTATGCTGATTGATACGGCTATCTGGGGCGAAGAGGGCAACTTCATGGATGCCGTCGCGCATATGATCCTGCCTGCCATGGTGCTGGGTACCATTCCTCTGGCGGTGATCGTGCGTATGACCCGTTCATCGATGCTGGAAGTGCTGGGTGAGGATTATATCCGCACCGCGCGCGCCAAGGGCCTGACGCGTATGCGCGTTATCATCGTCCATGCGCTGCGTAACGCCATGCTGCCGGTGGTGACCGTTATCGGTCTCCAGGTGGGGACATTGCTGGCGGGGGCGATCCTGACCGAAACCATCTTCTCCTGGCCGGGCCTGGGTCGCTGGCTGATTGACGCGCTGCAACGCCGTGACTATCCGGTGGTGCAGGGCGGTGTGCTGCTGGTCGCGACGATGATTATCCTCGTCAACCTGCTGGTCGATTTGCTGTACGGCGTGGTGAACCCGCGTATTCGTCATAAGAAGTAAGGGGCCATCATGTCACAGGTTTCTGAAAACAAAGTTGTTGCTGCACCGGTTCCGATGACGCCGATGCAGGAGTTCTGGCACTACTTCAAGCGCAACAAAGGCGCGGTGGTGGGGCTGGTGTATGTCGCTATCATGATCCTGATTGCGGTGTTTGCGAACGTCCTCGCGCCGTATAACCCGGCGGATCAGTTCCGCGATGCGCTGCTCGCCCCGCCTGCCTGGCAGGATGGCGGTAGCCTGGCGCACCTGCTGGGGACCGATGATGTGGGCCGCGATGTGCTGTCGCGTCTGATGTACGGTGCGCGCCTGTCGCTGCTGGTCGGCTGCCTGGTGGTGGTGTTATCCCTGATTATGGGGATCGTACTGGGTCTGGTTGCCGGCTACTTCGGCGGTATCGTTGATAACATCATCATGCGTATCGTCGACATCATGCTGGCGCTGCCAAGCCTGCTGCTGGCCCTGGTGCTGGTGGCGATCTTTGGTCCGTCGATCGGTAACGCCGCCCTGGCGCTGACGTTCGTGGCGCTTCCTCACTACGTGCGTTTAACCCGTGCGGCGGTGCTGGTGGAAGTGAACCGCGATTACGTCACCGCCTCTCGCGTGGCGGGTGCCGGTGCGATGCGCCAGATGTTCGTCAATATCTTCCCGAACTGCCTTGCGCCGCTGATCGTTCAGGCGTCGCTCGGTTTCTCTAACGCCATTCTTGATATGGCCGCTCTTGGCTTCCTGGGCATGGGTGCGCAGCCGCCAACACCGGAGTGGGGCACCATGCTCTCCGACGTGTTGCAGTTCGCACAAAGCGCCTGGTGGGTTGTCACCTTCCCGGGTCTGGCAATCCTGCTGACGGTGCTGGCATTTAACCTGATGGGTGATGGCCTGCGTGATGCGCTTGATCCCAAACTGAAGCAGTAAGAGGCACGAGATGGCGTTATTAAATGTAGATAAATTATCGGTGCACTTCGGCGATGAAGGCACCCCGTTTCGCGCCGTGGACCGCATCAGCTATAGCGTAAATCAGGGCGAAGTGGTTGGCATTGTCGGGGAGTCCGGTTCCGGTAAGTCAGTGAGCTCACTGGCGATCATGGGGCTGATTGATTACCCGGGCCGCGTGATGGCGGAAAACCTGCAGTTCAACGGTCAGGACCTGAAGCGCATTTCTGAGAAACAGCGCCGCCAGCTGGTGGGTGCGGAAGTGGCGATGATTTTCCAGGATCCGATGACCAGCCTGAACCCGTGCTACACCGTCGGTTTCCAGATTATGGAAGCAATCAAGGTGCATCAGGGCGGGAATAAGAAAACGCGTCGTCAGCGGGCGATCGACCTGCTGAACCAGGTGGGCATTCCTGACCCGGCATCGCGTCTGGACGTTTACCCGCACCAGCTTTCAGGCGGGATGAGCCAGCGCGTGATGATCGCCATGGCGATTGCCTGTCGGCCAAAGCTGCTGATTGCGGATGAACCGACGACGGCGCTGGACGTGACCATCCAGGCACAGATCATCGAGCTGCTGCTGGAGCTGCAGCAGAAAGAGAACATGGCGCTGGTGCTGATTACGCACGATCTGGCGCTGGTGGCCGAAGCCGCGCACAAAATCATCGTGATGTATGCCGGCCAGGTGGTCGAGACCGGAAATTCACACGATATCTTCCGCGCGCCGCGTCACCCGTATACCCAGGCGCTTTTACGCGCGCTGCCGGAGTTTGCTCAGGATAAAGCGCGTCTGGCGTCGCTGCCGGGTGTGGTGCCGGGCAAATATGACCGTCCGCAGGGCTGTCTGCTCAATCCGCGCTGTCCGTATGCGACGGACAAATGCCGGGCGGAAGAGCCAGAGCTGAACCAGCTGGCTGACGGTCGTCAGTCGAAATGCCACTACCCACTCGATGATGCCGGGAGGCCAACACTATGAGTACGCAACAGGCCACCACGCAACAGCCGCTGTTGCAGGCCATCGACCTGAAAAAATATTACCCGGTAAAGAAGGGGCTGTTTGCCCCTGAACGCCTGGTGAAAGCGCTGGACGGCGTCTCCTTTAACCTCGAACGCGGTAAAACGCTGGCGGTGGTGGGGGAGTCCGGCTGCGGGAAATCCACGCTGGGCCGTCTGCTGACGATGATTGAAGTGCCGACCGGCGGCGAGCTCTATTATCAGGGGCAGGATCTGCTCAAGCACGACCCGCAGGCGCAGAAGCTGCGTCGCCAGAAAATCCAGATTGTGTTCCAGAACCCGTACGGTTCGCTGAACCCGCGTAAAAAGGTGGGGCAGATTCTGGAAGAGCCGCTGCTGATCAACAGTAATCTGAGCAAAGAGCAGCGCCGTGAAAAAGCGCTGGCGATGATGGCGAAGGTCGGCCTCAAAACCGAGCACTATGACCGCTACCCGCACATGTTCTCCGGCGGCCAGCGTCAGCGTATCGCCATCGCACGCGGGCTGATGCTTGACCCGGACGTGGTGATTGCCGATGAGCCTGTTTCAGCGCTCGACGTCTCCGTGCGGGCACAGGTGCTGAACCTGATGATGGATCTCCAGCAGGAGCTGGGGCTCTCTTACGTGTTCATCTCCCACGACCTGTCGGTGGTGGAGCATATTGCCGATGAAGTGATGGTGATGTACCTGGGGCGCTGCGTGGAGAAGGGGACCAAAGACCAGATCTTTAATAACCCTCGTCACCCGTACACCCAGGCGCTGCTGTCTGCGACGCCGCGTCTGAACCCGGACGATCGTCGTGAGCGCATAAAGCTGACGGGAGAGCTGCCAAGCCCGCTGAATCCGCCGCCGGGATGTGCATTCAACGCCCGCTGCAGCCGCCGCTTTGGCCCCTGCACCCAGCTACAGCCGCAGTTAAAGGAGTATGGGGGGCAGCTGGTGGCCTGCTTCGCGGTCGATCAGGATGAAAATGGCGAGAAGCCACACGCATAACGAAAAAAACCGGCGCTAAGCCGGTTTTTTTATGTCTGCTTTATTATTTCCGCAGGCGAATCTGGTCGACGGCGTGCTTCTCGCTCTTGGTGAGGATCAGGCTCGCACGCTCGCGCGTCGGCAGGATGTTCTCTTTAAGATTCACATAGTTGATCTCATTCCACAGCCCCGTCGCCACATTGATCGCTTCTTCTTCAGAAAGCTGAGCATAGTGGTGGAAATAGGAATCCGGATCGGTGAATGCCCCTTCACGGAACTTCAGGAAGCGGTTGATGTACCAGTTCTGCAGCAGGTCTTCCGGCGCATCGACATAAATAGAGAAATCGACGAAATCCGAGACAAAGACGTGATGCGGATCGTGAGGATAGTCCATGCCGCTTTGCAGCACGTTGAGACCTTCCAGAATGAGAATATCCGGCTGGACCACCGTCTTATCCCCACCCGGGATGCGATCGTAGATCAGGTGCGAATAGACCGGCGCCGTCACGTGAGGCACGCCGGATTTCAGATCGGAGACAAATTTTACCAGACGGTGCATATCATAAGAGAGCGGGAAGCCTTTCTTCTTCATCAGCCCGCGTTCTTTTAATACTTCGTTTGGATGCAGGAAGCCGTCGGTCGTGATCAGCTCCACGCTGCGGTGTTCCGGCCAGCGGCTCAACAGTGCCTGCAGGACGCGTGCGGTGGTGCTTTTACCCACGGCCACGCTGCCTGCGATACTGATGATATAAGGAATGCGTTGACCGTTCGTCCCGAGAAACTGCTCCAGCACCGCCTGACGACGCAGGTTCGAGCTGATATAGAAGTTAAGCAAGCGCGAGAGGGGGAGATAAATTTCTGCCACTTCTTCAAGGGACAGATCTTCGTTTATCCCTTTTAACCGTGCGATTTCACCTTCCGTCAGCGTCATAGGGACGGAATCACGCAGGGCAGCCCACTGGCTGCGGTTAAAGTGAAGATAAGGCGTCATTAACGTTTGCTCTTTTTTGCTCATAAGCATGCTTCAGTGAGCCAGCATTAAACTGCCGGATCGTGGCTCATCACACAGTTAATTTTGGACAATGGGCAGGAGGTTAACACCAGATGACAGGAATAATAAGAAAAAAGATGGAAAGCGCTGCGTTACGCGGAGGCCGTCACGCTACGGTGTTTACAGTGCAAATACCCCTTACATGTTGATTATTTGACCGTGAATGACTACTTTTACAGCGCTCAACACGTTGTTAGCATAAAATGTGAGCGAAAGAACGTTTTATGCAAATTTTTAGTTGCATGACCGCGCAGGTATCCATAGAATGCGCGCTACTTGATGCCGACTTAGCTCAGTAGGTAGAGCAACTGACTTGTAATCAGTAGGTCACCAGTTCGATTCCGGTAGTCGGCACCATCAAGTCCGGTGGGGTTCCCGAGCGGCCAAAGGGAGCAGACTGTAAATCTGCCGTCACAGACTTCGAAGGTTCGAATCCTTCCCCCACCACCACTTTCTGGCAGCGTAAATGCCGCCGGAGCTGGTTGGAAAAATTAGCCAGCTCAAACTGAAAAAGAGAGAAATCTCTTTTTTTGTTACAGAAAGAACTGGGTAGCCGAGTTTCAGGATGCGGGCATCGTATAATGGCTATTACCTCAGCCTTCCAAGCTGATGATGCGGGTTCGATTCCCGCTGCCCGCTCCAATACGTGCTGATATGGCTCAGTTGGTAGAGCGCACCCTTGGTAAGGGTGAGGTCCCCAGTTCGACTCTGGGTATCAGCACCACTTCACTTCTCCTTCCCGTTTCTCTCTGTTTCAATTTTACTGTATTCAACAATTCAGGCCTTCGCCTGGTTGATGTGGTGATATCACCGATTTATCCGTGTCTTAGAGGGACAATCGATGTCTAAAGAAAAGTTTGAACGTACAAAACCGCACGTTAACGTCGGTACTATCGGCCACGTTGACCATGGTAAAACAACGCTGACCGCTGCAATCACTACCGTTCTGGCAAAAACCTATGGTGGTTCTGCTCGTGCATTCGACCAGATCGATAACGCACCAGAAGAAAAAGCTCGTGGTATCACCATCAACACCTCTCACGTTGAG
>NZ_CAMFKT010000023.1:0-90680 GCF_945957325.1 Enterobacter sp. PL1 | reverse complement strand
TGAGCGACGGTGACAGGCTCCGGCGGCTGGTAGTTATCGATATGGCTGGCAACGCCCAGCAAAATGACCGACACCCCAAGGACAATCCATCCCGCTAATTCAATGATTCGATTAATAATTGACGTCATGATGTGTAATTGTACTTTATCCATAAAGACAGGGCGCAAATGTTACAGCGACGTTTCCCTGACGGCAAGGGCTTTGGGAACGGTTCCCTTAAACAAAATCAGTAGGTTAATACTATGTAACAAAAACAATCCGTATAACCTGCTATTTTACGTCATACGGCACATTATTAATCCGTGCTAATGCCAGACTAGCCAGTGTGAAATAAGAACGACTTAAAAGAGGATGACACTATGAGTGATAATATCCGCGTTGGGCTTATTGGTTACGGGTACGCGAGCAAAACGTTTCATGCGCCTCTGATAGCCGGGACGCCGGGGATGGCGCTGGCGGCGGTATCCAGCAGCGACGCTGCTAAAGTCCATGCAGACTGGCCTTCTGTGCCGGTTGTCTCCGAGCCAAAACATCTTTTCAACGATCCAAACATTGATTTAATCGTCATTCCCACGCCGAACGATACCCACTTTCCGCTGGCAAAGGCCGCGCTGGAAGCCGGGAAGCATGTGATTGTCGATAAGCCCTTTACCGTGACACTGTCACAGGCTCGCGAGCTGGATGCGCTGGCAAAGAGTCTGGGCAGGCTGCTGTCGGTGTTCCATAACCGCCGCTGGGACAGTGATTTTCTGACGGTAAAACGGCTTCTCAGTGAAGGTACGTTAGGGGAGATCCTCTTTTTTGAGTCGCACTTTGACCGCTTTCGCCCGCAGGTACGAAACCGCTGGCGCGAGCAGGCCGGTCCTGGCAGCGGTATCTGGTATGATTTAGCCCCGCATCTGCTGGATCAGGCCGTCAATCTCTTTGGCCTGCCGGTGAGCATGACGGTCGATCTGGCCCAGCTCAGGCCCGGTGCGCAGACGACCGATTACTTCCACGCGGTGCTCAGTTACCCGCAGCGGCGAATTGTGCTGCACGGGACGATGGTCGCGGCGGCAGAATCTGCCCGTTACATTATTCACGGCACGCGCGGCAGCTACGTGAAGTTTGGTCTCGATCCGCAGGAAGACAGGCTGAAAAACGGTGAGCGTCTGCCGCAGGAAGACTGGGGCTATGATATGCGCGACGGCGTCGTCACGCGGGTGGAAGGCGACGAGCTGGTCGAGGAGACCTTGCTGACGATACCGGGTAACTATCCGGCGTATTATGCCGCTATCCGCGATGCGCTGAACGGCACGGGAGAGAATCCGGTTCCGGCCAGCCAGGCGATACAGATTATGGAGCTGATTGAGCTGGGGATCGAATCTGCCAAACATCGCGCCACGCTCTGTCTGGCATAAGTTTTTGACGTTGCTGTAGGCCGGGTGAGGCGTAGCCGCCACCCGGCAAAAGGGGTTACGCGGTTGCCACCTTATCCCGCAGCGCCTGCTTCTCCGCAGGCGTCAGGAAGGCGATCTCCAGCCCGTTGATTTGCGCCTGACGGATCTGCTCGCGGCTCAACCCCGCCTGCGGGGCCGCGATGTTGTACTCGTGGATGATATCCACGCCCTGAACCGCCGGATCGTCCGTATTCAGCGAGGCCAGCACGCCGTGCTCGAGGAAGGTTTTCAGCGGGTGATGCGCCAGCGTTGCCACGGTGCTGGTCTGAATGTTGGACGTCAGGCACGACTCAATGCCGATGCGCTGCTCCGCCAGGAAATCCATCAGCGCGCGGTCTTCAACCGCCTTCACGCCGTGGCCGATACGCTCGGCACCCAGCTCGCGAATAGCCTGCCAGATGCTTTCCGGGCCAGCCGCTTCACCCGCGTGGACGGTAATGTGCCAGCCGGCATCGCGCGCGCGGTTGAAGTGGGAGAGGAACAGGCTGCCCGGAAAGCCCAGCTCATCGCCGGCGAGGTCAACGGCGGTAATGGCATCGCGATGGGCCAGCAGCGCTTCCAGCTCCTGCAGGCAGGCGGCTTCGCCGAACGTACGGCTCATGATGCCGATCAGGCGAGCCTGAACGTCGAAGGTTTTACACCCTTCGCGGACGCCTTCAATGACGGCTTCCACGACGCCTGCAACGGGCAGGTTGTGGGTCATCGCCATGTAGCCCGGCGAGAAGCGCAGCTCGACGTAGTGCAGGCCGTTGCGGGCGGCATCTTCGATGTTCTCAAACGCCACGCGGCGGCAGGCATCCAGCGACGCCAGCATTTTCACGCCCCAGTCGAGTTTGCTCAGGAAGCTGACCAGGTCCGGTTCATTAGAGGTCACCTGCACGTGAGGGATCAGGGACTCAAGGGTCTGAGCAGGAAGCGTTAAATTGAACTGGCGGCCAAGATCGAGGATGGTTTGGGCACGAATGTTACCGTCAAGGTGACGATGAATATCAGTTAAAGGCAGGCGTGTATCAATCATGGTCGCACTCTTTTCTGGTTAAAGTGCGCCATATTATAAAAACAAAACGGGGTAAAAAGCTATTTGCGCAAGGGAATATTCCGTTGCGCAAATTGATTACAGAAGCGTATTAATGCCGGCAATCAGGCGTTGAACCCCTTGCTCCAGCTTGCTGCGCGGGCAGCCCGCATTCAGGCGTACGAAGCCATTTCCCTCTTTTCCATAGGTATATCCCGGCATGATGGCGACCTTTTGCTGCTCAATCAGCACTTTTTGCAGCGCCCGATCGTCAATATTCAGCGGACGCAGATCGATCCAGGCGAGATAGGTCGCTTCCGGCGGCTGCCAGTTGAGTTTCGGAAAAGCGCGGTTTACTTCCTGAGCGATATACAACAGATTCTCTTCCAGATAACCCCGCAGGGCATCCAGCCACGGCCCCCCTTGCTGATAGGCGGCGATATGCGCCGTTAGCGCCAGCACGGAAGGGGAAGAGAGCCCGTCCCGACCTTTTAACGCGCTGAGATAGCCGTTACGGCTCTCTTCATCGCCGATCAGGCCATATGCCCCCGTCAGCGCCGGAATGTTAAAGCTTTTCGAGCCGGAGGTCAGAAGCGCCCATTTGCTCCGCGCCACTGCGGTCCACGGCGTGTGACGATGTTCTCCCCACACCATGTCCATATGGATTTCATCGCTGATAACCGCCACGTCATAGCGCTCGCAGAGTTCCGCCATCTGCGTCAATTCATCCCGCGTCCAGACCTTGCCGGTCGGATTCTGCGGGCTGCACAGCAGCAAAATTTTGTTTTCCGGTTTCGCCAGCGCCGCTTCGAGGGCTGCCATATTGCCCTGCCAGCCAGCGGCCTGTTTTTCCATTTCAACCGCCACAACACGACGCCCGTTACCCTCTATGGCTTTGTAAAAGGCATCGTATGCCGGGGTGTGAACCACCACGCCGTCGTCGGGTTTTGACCAGAGGCGAATCAGTTCCGAGACCATGTAGATGACGGAGGGGCCATAAACCACGCTTTCGGTATCAATTCGGGTGTTAAAGCGCTGCTGGAACCAGTGTGCGACGGCGGCGAGAAACGCGTCGTTTTTCCAGCGGCTATAGCCAAACACACCGTGATGAATGCGCTGTTGCAGCGCGTCGGTTATGCAGGGGGCGGTGGCGAAATCCATATCCGAGATGGTGAAGGGCAGCAGATCCGCCGCGCCAAAGCGGTCGGCGACATAGTCCCACTGCGTACACCAGGTGCCGTGTCGATCCACGACGGTTGAGAAATCAAACATGCTTTAATCCTTAACGTAAAACCCCCTCATGGTGAGGGGGCGGAGGCATCAGGCTTCTACTGTTCGCATCAGGGTCGCCAGCTCATCTTTCACTGACTGTACCTGTGGGCCGATAACCACCTGCAAATTGTGCTGGTTTAACTGTACCACGCCGATGGCCCGGTTGGCCTTGAGGGCGTTGGTATCCACTTTTGACATATCCGCCACCGACAAACGCAGGCGGGTAATGCAGTTATCCAGCGAGGTGATGTTATCCGCACCGCCCAGCGCCGCCAGAATGGCAGGGGTGTTATAGCCGGATTTGCCCACGGTACCGGCAACCGCCTGTTCAACGCTGGTGGCCGTATCAATATCGCGTCCTGGCGTTTTCAGGTTAAAGCGGGTGATGGCGAAGCGGAAGATCCCGTAGTACACCGCAAACCAGATTGCCGCCACGACAGGGACCAGATACCACTTAGTCGACAGGCCGTGCAGGATCCCGAACACCACGAAGTCGATCACGTTACCGTCAGTGTTGCCGATGGTGACGCCCAGCACCGCCATCACGGTGAAGCCCAGACCGGTCAGCACCGCGTGAATCAGATACAGCACCGGCGCGACGAACAGGAACAGGAACTCGATAGGCTCGGTGGTACCGCCCACGACGCAGGCGATCACGCCGGAAATCAGCAGGCCTTTAATTTTATGACGGTTTTCCGGGCGCGCGCAGTGGTACATTGCCAGCGCAGCACCCGGCAGGCCGCCGAGGAAGGCAGGCATTTTACCCTGAGACAGGAAGCGGGTTGCGCTTTCGGAGAAGCCGTGTGTCGTCGGGCAGCTCAGCTGCGCCTGGAAGATAGTCAGCGCGCCGCTCACGTCGTGACCGCACACCTCCATGGTGCCGCCCGCTTCGGTGAAGCGAATCAGGGCCACCAGGATATGCTGCAGGCCAAACGGCAGGAGAAGACGCTCGCCGGTGCCGAAGATCATCGGACCAAAATCTCCCGCACCGTTAATGATGCGGCCAATGCCGTTGATGCCCATAGCGAAAACTGGCCAAATCAGCGGAATAATCAGGCCAAACAGTCCCATTACCACCAGGGTCACGATTGGGACAAAGCGGGTGCCGCCGAAGAAGGCCAGGGCATCCGGCAGGCGGATATTGTGGAAGCGCTCGTGCAGCATCCAGATAATTACCCCGGCGATCACCGCCCCGAGGATCCCGGTGTCGATGGACTGAATACCAATCACGCTCTGAATGTTGTTGGCCTTCAGCACGGCGGCGTCGGTGGTCGGCAGAATGCCTTTCGCGGTCAGCCAGAAGTTAACCGCCAGGTTCATCACCGCGTAGCCCACAAAACCGGCAAACGCCGCGACGCCTTTGTTCTCGCGGGCCAGGCCCAGCGGGATTGCAATACAGAACATCACGGGCAGGAAACTGAAGGCAAAGGAGCCGACTTTACTCATCCAGATAAAGATCGCCTGCAGCACGGGGGTGCCGAGGAACGGGATCAGCGTGATGACGTCTTTACTGCTGAGCGAACTGCCGATCCCGAGCATGATCCCGCAGAACGAGAGAAGCGCCACGGGCAGCATAAAGGTTTTACCCAGTTGCTGGAAAAATTCCCACAGCGATATTTTTTGTGCTGCTTTCGCCGTCATAAAACGACTCCTTTATTGTTAAAATCAGTTTGTCTGCTTCAATGCTGCGAGAAGATAAAACGTTTTATCAAAGTTTAGTGCGCGCTAAATCACATTCTCAGGCTTTGACTGGTAGTATAAAGATAACGTATTGATAAAACGTTTTACCGATCTCATTTTTCAGGGAGTCACGCCAACACATGGCTGTAGCGAAAAAAGTCACCATCAACGACGTCGCGCTGGCGGCGGGGGTTTCCGTCAGTACCGTTTCTCTGGTACTGAGCGGAAAAGGACGCATCTCTCCCGCGACCGGTCAGCGGGTGAACGAGGCGGTTGAGCAGTTGGGCTTTGTGCGAAACCGCCAGGCGTCGGCGCTGCGCGGCGGGCAAAGCGGGGTGATTGGCCTGATTGTCCGTGACCTGACGTCACCTTTCTATGCGGAGCTGACCGCCGGCTTAACCGAAGCGCTTGAAGCGCAGGGGCGGATGGTCTTTCTGCTTCACGGCGGTCGCGAGGCCGATCAGCTGCTTTCCCGGCTCGATATGCTGCTGAATCAGGGTGTGGACGGGGTGATCGTCGCCGGGGCGTCGGGCGTGGGCAGCGAGCTATGCGAGCGTGCCGCTGAAAAAGGCGTGCCGCTGGTGTTTGCTTCACGCGCCAGCTACCTCGATGAAGCCGATACGCTGCGCCCGGATAACATGCAGGCGGCGCAAATGCTGACCGAGCATCTTATTCGTCGCGGCCATCAGCGCATTGCCTGGCTGGGCGGCAAAAGCTCGTCCCTGACCCGCGCCGAACGGGTCGGCGGCTACTGCGCGACGCTGATTAAATACGGCCTGCCGTTCCACAGCGAGTGGGTTGTTGAGTGTGAGTCCAGCCAGAAGATGGCGGCGGAAGCGATAGGCGCGCTGCTGCGCAGCAGTCCGACCATCAGCGCCGTCATTTGCTATAACGATGTGATCGCCATGGGCGCCTGGTTTGGCCTGATCCGCGCCGGGCGTCAGAGCGGCGAGGGCGGGGTGGAAACCTTCTTCGGCCACCAGGTGGCGCTGGGGGCGTTCGCCGACGTCGGTGAAAACGCGCTCGACGATCTGCCGATCGTCTGGGCCACGACCCCAGCGCGGGAGATGGGCTACACCCTGGCGGACAGGATCATGCAGCGCATCGACAATACGGATGTTCAGGCCGGGCACCAGATTGTGGCGGCGCGGTTAGTGACGGTGAAATAATATCGCCCGGCGTCGCTGCGCTTGCGCGGGCCTACAACGGCCCGGAATCGTAGGCCGGGTAAGCGTCAGCGCCACCCGGCAATAAAAAACCCCTCATGCGAGGGGTTTTGACGTTTACTGCTGCGGTGCCGCCGGTTCGGCTGGCGCTGCCGGTTCAGCCGGTTCCGGCATCCCCAGAGCAGGCATGCCAAACATGCCGACAAAATCCTCCAGCGGCATTTTGTCGCCGTTGAGCGTGACCTGGCCGTTGGCGTACTGCAGGCTGGTGGAAATCGTGTTGTTGTCCACCTTCGTGATGCGGAACATCTGGCCCATGGCCGCCAGACCTTTCACCTGCTGGTTCGCCAGCTTGCCGGCATCTTCATCGCCGTAGCCTTCCAGCTTCGCAATCTGGGTCATAAACTCGGTCGCCATATCCATCGGGATGGTCAGCTTGCTGTCGAGCGACTTCACGCTGCGATCCACTTCCTGCGCCAGCGTCTGCGGTTCACCCGTGGCGGTGGCCGGATCCTTCAGGAACAGCGACAGGTTAAAGCTGGTTTCGCCTTTGCTGTTTTTCCAGCTCAGCGGCGCAACGGTGATCACCGGCTCGCCTTTCAGCAGGATCGGCAGGTTGTTGAACAGCACCGCCATCGCCTGCTGCTGGTACACTTCCGGGTTCTGCTGCAGCGCGGCATCGGTCAGCAGCGCCTGGCTCTCTTTGCTGTATTTCTGGCTAAATTCGTGCCACGCCTGGCCGTCGATGTTGCCGATCTTCAGCGACAGTTTGCCGGTGCCCAGATCCTGATTCTGCACTTTCAGGCTCTTCAGCGTGTAATCCAGCTGGGTATTGATGCTCTTACCGTCTTTGGACACGTCGGATTTGCCGTTGACGTCCATGCCTTCCAGCACGGCCATCTCTTTGCCTTCAACCGCAATGGCGACTTTATCGAGAGACAGTTTCTGATCGCCGATACGCTCTTTAAAATCGGTCATGCGGCTGTTGCCGTCGGCCTTCAGGTTGTTGAAGGTGAGCTGAACTTTTTGATTGTATTCGTTCACGGCGTTGACCAGGCCACTTTCCGCTTCACCCGTCAGGGAGAACACGTTCCCGTCGCGGTCCGCGTCAAGTTTGAAGTGACCACCGCTAAAGGCGACTTTCTCATTCTCTTTCTCGTAGTTCAGCGCTTTCAGCGCGATATCGGAACTGGTGTCACCGGCATAGCTGATGCGGGTGTCGATTTCGAAAGGTGAGGTATTTTTTGCCAGGTCGAACAGCGGTTTGGTGACGTCGTTATTCACCAGGACCGTGTGAACGGACGCCATTGACGGGATCAGGTTAAACGATTTTAGCTGCGCCAGCGGGAATGGACCGTGGCTGACCACTTCATCCAGCACCACGCTCTGACCCGGTTTCAGCCAGCCGTTTTCCGTACCGGCAACCGGCTTCACCACAACCTGCATACGGCTGGTAAACACGCCGCGCTGATAATTCTGGTAGCTCAGCTCAAGGCCCGCTTCCGGCGCGCTGCGCTTAATCTCTCCGTTAGCCTGCGCCACCATCTCAGCCAGGCGTCCTTCCAGCTGTTTCCCGGTAAACCAGGAGGCACCCGTCCAGACCACGCCTAACGCTACAATCACTCCTACCGCTACGACCGATTTTTTCATTGCGACTATCCCTAAAATGAAACCAGGCGGTAAAAACCGCCTGGAGATATTAAGCCTGCAACTAGCTTAGCAAGAGTTGTTAAAAAATTCAGTAAGTGCTTAAAGCTTATTGAAAACGCGCGCCAGTCGACCGGTGCCGCTTACGCTAACCGGAGACTCATTGGCTGCAACGAATGCTGATTCACCGGGCTTAAGCACCAGATGCTGTTCGCCTTTGTGCAGCGTCGCTTCGCCTTCCACGCAGAACAGGATCGCCGCACTTTCCTGTGCGATGGTCGTTTCTGTCTGGCTCAGGTCGTGCAGGGAGAAAGCAAAATCCTCAACCGGAATCGGGAAGTCCAGCTCTGCGCCGTTTTTCACCGGCTGAGTCAGCAGCTCCGCGGCAGGTTTCGCCACGAACTTGACGTTGGCAACCAGCTCGGGGATGTCGATGTATTTCGGCGTCAGGCCCGCGCGCAGCACGTTGTCAGAGTTGGCCATCACCTCCAGCGCCACGCCCTGCAGATAGGCATGCGGAGTTTCCGCGAACAGGAACATTGCTTCACCCGGATTCAGCTTCACCACGTTCAGCAGCAGAGGGGAGAACAGGCCGCTGTCGTCCGGATAGAACTGCGCAATAAGACGGATGGTCTCCCACGGTTCACCTTGCTGGCTCTCCAGGGCGGCTTTCAGCACCGCCAGGGCGTGGGATTTCTCTTCACCCTGCATGTTCAGCAGGCTGGCAAACAGCTGGCTTAGCGCCTCGGCATTCGGGTTTTCAAGGAAATGCGCGATAGCGTTATTGGCACCCGCGACCGGCTGCAGCAGGGAGATAATCTCTGAAAATTCGCGGAACGCGTTCATCGCCAGGAACGGCGTCAGCGCGAACACCAGCTCCGGCTTGTGGTTAGGATCTTTGTAGTTACGCTCGGCGGCGTCTAACGGAATACCCGCCGCGTTCTCTTTCGCAAAGCCGATTTCAGACGCTTGCTTGTTCGGATGAACCTGGACGGAGAGCGGCTGGTCAGCGCACAGTACTTTAAACAGGAACGGCAGTTCGCCAAAGCGCTGAGCCACCTTGTCGCCCAGCAGCGCGGCTTTATCGGCGTCAATTACGTCACGCAGGCTGCGTGCCTGGCCGCTGGCGTCTTCAATTTTTGAGCTGCTCTTCGGGTGCGCCCCCATCCACAGTTCTGCCATCGGCAGGTTGTTTGGGTTCGCGATACCGTAGAGATCCGTTAACGCAGTTTTACTTCCCCAGGCGTAGTTTTGCACTGAGTTAATGAGTTTTTGCATTATCAAGCCCTGATTCAAATGTGGAATAAACTCCGGGTATTAAAGCAATAAACCACATGGAAGTAACCTGTGGATGTAAAAAGTCGTACTAGTCTCAGTTTTTGTTAAAAAATTGTGTAGGATAAGCTGACTCGCTTTTAAGCCGGGCAGCGGAACATCTGCCCTGAATAAACAGACCGAAGCAGTAAGTGAGAGACCAATGTCGAATAAACCCTTCCATTATCAGGATCCTTTCCCCCTCAGTAAGGATCAGACCGAGTATTACCTGTTAACCCGCGATCACGTCTCCGTCTCTGAGTTTGAAGGACAAGAGATCCTCAAGGTGGATCCGCAGGCGCTGACGCTGCTGGCGCAGCACGCTTTCCACGACGCCTCGTTTATGCTCCGCCCAGCGCATCAGCAGCAGGTTGCAGATATCCTGAGCGACCCGGAGGCCAGCGAAAACGACAAGTACGTTGCCCTGCAGTTCCTGCGTAACTCCGATATCGCGGCGAAAGGCATTCTGCCTACCTGCCAGGATACCGGCACGGCGATCATCGTCGGTAAAAAAGGCCAGCGCGTCTGGACCGGCGGCGGCGATGAAGCAGCGCTGGCGCACGGCGTTTACAACACCTACACCGAAGACAACCTGCGCTATTCGCAAAACGCGGCGCTGGACATGTACAAAGAGGTCAACACCGGTACCAACCTCCCTGCACAGATTGACATCTACAGCGTCGACGGGGATGAGTACAAATTCCTCTGCATCGCCAAAGGCGGCGGTTCGGCCAACAAAACCTATCTCTATCAGGAGACCAAAGCGCTGCTCACCCCGGGCAAGCTGAAGAACTACCTGGTTGAGAAGATGCGCACCCTCGGCACCGCGGCGTGCCCGCCGTACCATATCGCGTTTGTGATTGGCGGTACCTCGGCGGAAAGCACGCTGAAGACCGTGAAGCTGGCCTCAACCAAATACTACGACGGCCTGCCAACCGAAGGTAACGAGCACGGCCAGGCGTTCCGCGACGTGCAGCTTGAGCAGGAGCTGCTGGAAGAAGCGCGCAATCTGGGCCTCGGCGCGCAGTTTGGCGGCAAATACTTTGCCCACGACGTGCGCGTGATCCGTCTGCCGCGTCACGGTGCATCCTGTCCGGTCGGGATGGGCGTCTCCTGCTCTGCGGATCGCAACATCAAGGCCAAGATCAACCGCGACGGCATCTGGATCGAAAAACTGGAAAACAACCCGGGTAAATACATTCCGGAAGCGCTGCGTAAAGCGGGCGAGGGGGAAGCGGTTCGCGTGGATCTGAACCGTCCGATGAAAGAGATTCTGGCGCAGCTTTCTCAGTATCCGGTCTCGACCCGTCTCTCCCTGAACGGCACGATTATCGTGGGCCGCGACATCGCGCACGCGAAGCTGAAAGAGCGTCTGGACAACGGCGAAGGGCTGCCGCAGTACATTAAAGATCACCCGATCTACTACGCGGGCCCGGCGAAAACGCCTGAAGGCTATGCCTCTGGTTCATTAGGCCCAACCACGGCGGGCCGTATGGACTCGTACGTCGACCAGCTGCAGGCTAACGGCGGCAGCATGATCATGCTGGCGAAAGGCAACCGCAGCCAGCAGGTAACGGACGCCTGCCACAAGCACGGCGGCTTCTACCTCGGCAGCATCGGCGGCCCGGCTGCGGTGCTGGCGCAGGGCAGCATCAAGAGCCTGGAGTGCGTGGAATACCCGGAACTGGGCATGGAAGCGATCTGGAAAATTGAGGTGGAAGACTTTCCGGCGTTTATCCTGGTAGATGACAAAGGTAACGACTTCTTCAAACAGATCCAGTCTTCTCAGTGTTCGGCGTGTGTGAAGTAGTCTGAAGAAAATGCCGGGTGGCGGCTTCGCCTTACCCGGCCTACATTCTCATAGGTCGGGTAAGGCGAAGCCGCCACCCGGCACCAAAAAGAGCGCACAATGCGCCATACCGTTTCTCAGAAGTCATCAATACTTATCCCTTAAGCATGTGAGCAATCCCGACAGTGTTATCAAGGAGCAAGTAATGACCACGGTACGCCATGAGAAAGACTCGATGGGCGCCATCGACGTCCCGGCCGACAAGCTATGGGGCGCGCAAACCCAGCGTTCGCTGGAGCATTTCCGTATCTCGACTGAAAAAATGCCCGTTTCGCTGATTCAGGCGCTGGCGCTGACCAAACGCGCCGCCGCGAAAGTGAACCAGGATTTGGGCCTGCTGGACGCCGATAAAGCCACCGCCATTATCAACGCCGCAGACGAAGTGCTGGCGGGCAAGCATCCTGACGAATTTCCCCTTGCTATCTGGCAGACCGGTTCCGGTACCCAGAGCAACATGAACATGAACGAAGTGCTGGCGAACCGGGCGAGCGAGCTGCTGGGCGGCGTGCGCGGCATGGAACGTAAGGTCCACCCGAACGATGACGTCAACAAAAGCCAGAGCTCTAACGACGTCTTCCCGACGGCGATGCACGTGGCGGCGGTGATTGCTATCCGCGAGCAGCTTATCCCCCAGCTCAACGTCCTCAAATCCACGCTCAACGAGAAAGCGCAGGCCTTCCGCGACATCGTCAAAATTGGCCGTACGCACCTGCAGGACGCCACGCCGCTGACGCTCGGCCAGGAGATTTCCGGCTGGGTGGCGATGCTGAAACACAACCTGAAGCATATTGAAAACAGCCTGCCGCACCTGGCGGAGCTGGCGCTCGGCGGCACGGCGGTCGGCACCGGGTTAAACACCCATCCGGAGTATGCGGTGCGCGTGGCGGAGGAGCTTGCGGCCATAACCGGACAGCCGTTCGTCACGGCGCCCAACAAGTTCGAAGCGCTGGCGACCTGCGATGCGCTGGTCCACACCCACGGCGCGCTGAAAGGGCTGGCGGCGTCGCTAATGAAAATCGCCAACGACGTGCGCTGGCTGGCCTCGGGCCCGCGCTGCGGCATCGGTGAAATCAGCATTCCGGAAAACGAGCCGGGCAGCTCCATCATGCCGGGTAAAGTCAACCCGACCCAGTGCGAAGCCATGACTATGCTCTGCTGTCAGGTACTGGGCAACGACGTGGCCGTCAACCTGGGCGGTGCATCCGGCAACTTCGAACTCAACGTCTATCGCCCGATGGTGATCCACAATGTTCTGCAATCAATTCGTCTGCTGGCGGATGGGATGGAGAGCTTTAACGAGCACTGCGCGGTGGGGATCGAGCCAAACCGCGAGCGCATCAGCCAGCTGTTAAATGAGTCGCTGATGTTGGTGACCGCGCTCAATACCCATATCGGCTACGATAAAGCCGCCGAGATCGCCAAAAAAGCGCATAAGGAGGGGCTGACGCTGAAAGCCTCCGCCCTGGCGCTGGGCTATCTGACGGAGGCGGAGTTTGATGCCTGGGTGCGCCCTGAGGCGATGGTTGGCAGTCTGAAATAATCAACTCGCCACGTACAGGTGCAGTCGCGGAATAATGAGCTGAAGCGGCTGCGCCTGAGGTCGGTAGCGGTGCTGGACATTTTCAGCATCGTAATTCAGTAACTCACCAATATCCGGCACGATAGCCCCCTGATCGGCATCATAAAGCGCAATCAGCGGCGTCGGACAGGCGTACTGCACCTGTTTTTGCTGACCGGAGTACCAGACGCGAGCGATAGGCTGCACCTTCACCGGGCGCTTAATTTTGAGGCGCGTATCAGCCGGCAGCGAGGCGATGCTGTGGTACTCCTGCTCCAGGCGCTCGATCCACTGCTCACGCGACCACGGCGCGACGGTGCGCGGCGTCTTCAGGCTCTTTTCCAGCTGCGCCAGAATTTCATCCCGGGTGAAGTTTTTAATGATGTGCTTATTCGCCCAGCCGAAGCGCAGCGTGGCGGGATGGCGCAGAACCGTCAGCGTGCGATAGGCATTCAGGGTAATTAACCCCGGAAGCTGACGGTGCACCCACTCAAACCGGGCGGCGGGGGCCAGGCCCGACTCTTCGGTAACGATCTTCTCAAATGCCGCTTTCAGACTGTTGATATGGGCAATCTGGCTTTCCAGCGCCTCGCGCGCTACTGCATCGGTTTGCAGACAGATCACGCCCGGCAGCCGTACGGCCGCCTTGCTGCTGCGCTGTTCAGACTGCTGCTGGATAAAAAGATGGCGATAGTGCTTCATCGCCAGTTCCAGTGCGGCCTTGCCGATGTGCTGCTTCACGTCGATGGTGTCCAGCGGATCGTGCTCGGCCCCTTTGGCCACCTCGGGCAGGGTAAAGACGCGCGCGGCCAGCAGGCGGCAGGTCTGCAAACGTTCTGTCAGGGTCAGCAGCTCATGTTCTATTTCCCGAAACGTGCTGTTCAGCCGTTCGATAAGATCGTAGGTCGCCATAAGCACTCTCATTAGTTACAACATACTTATCGTATAGCACAGCACGCCGGGTCAGGCCAGCGTGCGGTTGAAGTCAGGCAGGGACGGGAAGGGCGATGTTATGGTACACCGGCCAGCTAAAGCAGAAGCGCGCGCCGCCGAGCTCGCTCTCTTCGCAATGCACCGTGCCGCCCATCGCCTGCGCGATAGAGTGGACGATTGCTAGCCCCAGACCGCATCCGCCGGTGGCGCGATCGCGGCTGGGATCGAGGCGGACAAACGGTTCAAACACGGTTTCGCGTGCTTCCGGGGCAATCCCCGGTCCGTCATCCTCAACGGTCAGGCGGGCCTGATTGCCCTGCAAATCCAACCCAATCTGCAGCGTACTTTCGCTGTAGCGCATGGCGTTGTTCATCAGATTGTCCAGCACGCGCTCCATCAGGCGCATATCGAGCGCGCCGTAATCACCCGGCGTGACGCGCGTCAACAGCGTGCGCTGCGGGTTTACGCTCTGAACGTCATCAATGTGGGTTTGCAGCCACGCAGGCAGATCTGGCGTGCTGAGGTTCAGCTCGTTTTGCGGGCGATCGAGGCGCGCGTAGGTCAGCAGCTCCTCAATCAGCGCCTCAAGCTGGCCAATGTCGCGGTTAAGCGCCTGAGACTCTGCTTCCGTCAGATTCTCGCTCATCTCCAGACGATAGCGCAGGCGTACCAGCGGCGTGCGCAGCTCGTGCGCAATTCCGTCGATCAGCTGTTTCTTGCTGGCGATAAGGGCATTGATGTTATCGGCCATCTGGTTAAAGGCCACCCCCAGACGTTCAAAGCTGGAACCGCTGTCGAAGTGAATACGCTCTGTAAAATGCCCCTCGCCAAAACGCTGCGCGGCGGATTCGAGTTTCAGCATGTCCTGCCAGTGCGGGCGCATCCAGATAAAAACCGGAAACGCGAGTGAAATGGCGATAAAGGCCATCAGCGCCATGTCCAGCAGGCGCATCTGATGCAGATAATAGAGATAGGGCACCGGCCCGACGGCCAGCACGTAATGGCTGCGCGGAATTCGCTGGATAAAGGTGTATTTCTCATCCAGCGCGACGATATCCCCGTCGCGCAGACGCTGCATGGCGGGCGGGTCCAGATCGAAATCTTTCAACGGCTCAATGCGTAAATCGAATGACAGATTGAGATCCAGCTCTTTCAGGGTTTTCGCCCAGTCGTGTGGCGGGATCTCTCTCAGCTCGCTACGCATCAAATACAGCGAGCTTTTCATCAGGTCATCCAGAGACTGCCTGCCCGCGCGTTCGGCGGTAAATTTATAGACCAGGCCGACCAGCATGGTCATCACCAGGAAGCAGACAAACAGTAAAAGATAAAACTGCACAAACAGCTTTTTCATTGGATCTCACCGCAAAAACGCTATGTGCAGAATATACATGAAAACCCTTCGAGTTTTTCACGTCTGTCGAGCGTGTTAGACGGCTTTCGCGCTGTTTTTTACCTTGGCGATGAATTTTTCCGTCACGGCCAGGCCTTCTGCAATGTGCGTATCAATCACATCCGTTCCGTATTCGCTGATGAGATCCAGCAGTATTTCGTAAGACTGGATGAGTTCCAGCAGGTCAAAGAGCGCTTTTTGATCGGTGCGTGAGGGGGAGGCGTGGTTCAGGGTTGCCTGATTAACAATCCACTCAAGATTGGTTTTTATCGCTTCTACCTGACCGTAGCTATACATAATTCATGAGCTTAAATCCTCATTTCAAGATTTATTGGAGAGATGTCGTGAAAGCTTCACGGCGAAAATGAGTAAAACAATCGCAAGAGCGGGGCGAGCTGAAGAAAGGAGAGTCGAGAAGGTAATTATGGAATAGTTTGCGTGCTTAGCAAGTTAATTGTTGCGCAAACGTAAAAATAAACGCGCGAAAGAAGGGCATTCTCGCGTAATGCCTTTATTTCGCGCAGGTTATCCTGTCCGGCGATCAGGTTTCCCACGCATGTGGGGCAAACAGATAGCCCTTGTTACGCACGGTTTTAATGCGGTAGGGCTCGGTGGCGTTATCCTGCAGTTTTTTGCGCAGACGCGAAATCGCCACGTCCACGCTGCGGTCCATTCCGTCATAGCTTACGCCACGCAGGTTTTTCAGGAGCGCGTCACGGTCCATGATCTGCCCGGCATGCGTTGCCAGCTCCCACAGCAGGTCAAAATCTGCGGTGGAAAGGGCGATAAGCTCGCCAGAGAGCAGCACCTGACGGTTAATCGGATCAATAGACAGCGTACCGAAGCGCATCGCTTTGTGCGGCGTCAGAGACGGCGCCGGTGCTTCGCGTTCGATGCTGGCGTGCTGGCGTAAATGGAGGCGCAGGCGAGCGAGCAGGACGGCAGGCGGTGTGGTTTTCAGAATGTAATCATTGGCACCCATCTCCAGCGACAAAATATGGTTCATATCGCTGTCCAGTGAGGTGAGCAGGACGATAGGGCCCTCCCACCGGGCGCGCAGGTCGCGGCAGAGCGTCATGCCGTCTTTGCCCGGCAACATGATATCCAGCAGCACCAGATCCGGGTTTTCACGGACGACCACCTCTTCGGCACGATCGCCACGAGGTTCAACAATGACGTCCATATCATGTTTACCCAGATAGGCGGCGATCAGCTGCCCGACTTCGGGTTCGTCTTCAACATAAACAATCTTATTCATACAGCGTCTGTTTTCGTGAAAAAAGCCAACATACACCGCGAAACCTTAACCTTCCATTAATCTTTCAAAATTAACGCCGGTTCCGTTATTCTGGCCCATAGGGTGAGTTGATTATTATAAGGAAAACGATGGCTCTGGTGATCAAAGCCGCGCTGGGTGCGCTGGTGGTGTTGCTGATTGGCATTCTGGCAAAAACGAAAAACTACTATATTGCCGGGCTGATCCCTCTCTTCCCGACCTTTGCACTCATTGCCCACTATATTGTGGCGTCTGAACGCGGCACGGAAGCGTTACGCACGACCATCGTGTTTGGCATGTGGTCAATCATCCCGTATTTTCTCTACCTGCTTTCGCTGTGGTATTTCACCGGTTTTCTGCGTCTTCCCCTGGCGCTGGGCGGGGCGGTGGTCTGCTGGGGGCTCAGCGCCTGGGTGTTAATTTTCTTCTGGAGCCGCTTTCACTAGCGCAGCGGTCGGCCGCCGTCCACGGCAAAGGTTCTGCCGGTGACGTAGCAACTGGTGAGAAGGTAATCCACGAGGTCGATGACCTCTTTCTCGCCTGGGGCAATTTTCATCAGCGATTTATTCAGCGCCTGCTGGCGATACTCCGCATCATCGTTTTCGTTGAATAAGATCATTGCCGGGGCGATGGCGTTCACCTTCACCTCGGGGGCGAGCTTGCGGGCAAACGAGCGGGTCATGTTATCCAGCGCGGCTTTACTGGCCGCATAGGCAATGTGCTTGTCGCTGCCGCGCTCCACCACATAATCCGTGAAGTGAATGATGTCGCCCGCAGCATGTCCGTGGCCGCGGAGCAGATCCTGCAGAGCGTGGTTAAGCAGATAAGGGGCATTGACGTGGATCTGCAGCATGGCGGAGAGCGTTTCGCTGAGTGACGTACCCGGCCTTTCGGCCTGCCATGCGCTGGCGTTATGGAGCACGGCGCGCAGACCCGTTGTGGTGGATTTCACTTTTTCCGCAAAGGCCAGAATGCCTTCATCGGTTGAAAAATCAGCCTGAATGCAAACCGCCCCGGCTTTGCGCAGCCCTTCAATCGACGGGTATTCCGTGCGGTAGCTGACAATGACCGGATGGCGAAGGTTGAGAAAATGATGGGCGAGGGCGAGGCCGATACGGCGGCCTCCGCCGGTGATCAGTATGGGGCGAAGCGGTGCATTTCCCATCGTATTCTCCTTTACAGTTCAACAATGGGAAAGGCGATGCTATCCCACTAACATCCAGGTTGCCGGCACGGCAGCAACCAGTAACAGTCCAATTAAGGCCATCTCACGGCGTTTCAGCGCGTTCTCCAGCTGATGCGTGCGGCGGGCGTAGATGAACACCAGCAGACCCGGTGCGTACAGCACCACCGACAGCAGCAGATGCATAGGTCCGGAAGCATACAACAACCACAGGCCGTAAATACAGGCTCCGACACCCACGACATAATGCGCCGGGCGTGTGGCAATTTTTAACAGATACGCACCCACTAAGAAATAGGGTACCAGAATCATCTCCGAGGCGATGGTCAGCAGCGTGTTATAGTCTGAACCTGTGAGCCAGATCAGCACCAGACAGATCTGAACGCTGATGTTGGTCAGCCAGAGTGAGGCAGACGGCGCGCTGTTTTGGTTTTGACGCGCAAACAGGCGTGGAAACGCCTTGTGCGTCGCGGCCAGGAAAGGCACTTCAGCCGCCATGATGGTCCAGCTCAGGTAGGCTCCGCAGACGGAGATGATAAGGCCAGCGGCAATCACCACATCGCCCCAGGGGCCGAGCATTTTCACCATCAGGCCCGCCATTGACGGGTTACGCATTTCAGCCAGCTCAGGACGCGCCACCACGCCCAGCGACAGCAGCGTCACCAGCAGATAGACCCCGAGCGCAGCCAGTACCGCCAGCAGCGTGGCGCGGCCCACATCGCGTTTATTTCGGGCCCGGGCGGAAACCACAACCGCGCCTTCAACACCGATGAACACCCACAGGGTAATCAGCATCGTGTTTTTCACCTGCTCCCAGACGGGGACGCCCAGCGCAACGCCGCTGAAATCGAGCGTGAACACGTCCATGCGGAATGCAATGAAGGCCAGAACGATAAACAGGCCGAGCGGAACCAGTTTCGCGAGCGTCGCCACCAGGTTAATGCTGGCGGCCGTTTGTACGCCACGCAGCACCAGCCAGTGGACGAACCACAGTAACACCGAGGCGCCCACAATAGACTGCCAGGTATTCCCGTCGCCAAACAGGCGCAGCTCAGGCGTATCGGTAAAGAAACTGAGGGCCGAGAAGACAATCACCAGATAGGAGACGTTGGCGATCACCGCACACAGCCAGTATCCCCAGGCCGAACAGAAGCCAATCAGCTCGCCGAAGCCTTCACGGGCATAGGTGAAAATGCCGCCGTCCAGATCCGGGCGAATGCGCGTCAGCAGCAGCATGGCGAAGGCCAGCAGCAATATTCCGACACCCGTAATGCCCCAGCCAATGATGAGGGCAGACGGGCTGGCGACGGCCGCCATATTTTGCGGCAAACTGAATACGCCCGCACCCAGCATTGAGCTTAAAACGAGTGCAGTCAGAGCACTCAGGCCAAGTTTCTTTTCCATTGGCTTCCTGTTATGAAAGGTCAAAATCCAGAATAATTATTTCGCTCAGGCGCATAAAAATGGTGGATCACACTAAGGCGCGGGATTTTACGGAGTGTAACGAAAGCATGCAATGACGTGTGGCAGAAATTCAAAAAAAGTAACAAAAAAGGCGGCATTGCGCCGCCTTTTTTAAACGATTTTGTTACTTGTACAGATCGGCGCTGATGGTCACGTTGTTACCACGTTCCTGCCACTGGCGGGTGATGTGGTAGAACTTCGCCCCTTTCTTCGCCGCACGCTTCGCGACCTGGTAAGAGACTTCCGTCATGTTGCCGTAGTTGCCGGTAAATTTGATGCTGTCGAACGGCACCATCTGCGCGGCAGTGGCGTTGTTCAGCTCTTCAACTTTGGTACCGTCTGGCAGCGTAACCGAATAACGACCACCTTTCGTGGACTGCGTTTCAAAGAAACGGCCCACTTCAGCGCTTGGCGTAGCCGTCGTTGCGACGCCTGGGATTTCCACTTTCTTCGCTTCTTCGCCGCCTTTCGCTATCGCCGCGCGACCGGCTTCTGAGTTCGCCGGAATCGCATCCGGGCTCTGCAGAACACGTTTCTTCGCATCTTCTTTATAGATGAACGCGGTAATACGCTGGTTGCCGCCCTGGTTAGCATCGACCTGACGCACGATGTAGAAAGCGTAGCCCCCTTTCTCTTTCGCGGCTTTGGTGATGGCATCGTTCACTTCAGGCTGGCTGCGGTAAAAGCCCTGAACGGTGACGGTGTCGTACGGTTCCAGCGCAATTGCCTGATCTTTCGGCAGTTCAACAACACCGTTAATCACGCGGTTTTTCGGTGCGTCAGCTTTTGGCGCGTTGTCCTTATACAGCGCAATGGTCACGCGCTGGTTACCGCTGTTGCCGTTATCAGACTGGTCAACAACATAAAACGAGGCTGCCCCGTTTTTATCAGCGGCCTTAGATGCAGCGGCGACGGCGTCGCCAATAGAATTATAACGACCCACAATGACCTTATGGTCAAAAGGTTTTAACGCTGCCGCTTGCTCCGGCGTTAACTCTGTTGCGGCATTCGCAGACAGGGCGGTCGCGGAGAGAAGTGCGGACGCCAGGAGTGTGTTCTTAAGCTTCATAAAAATGATCCTTCGCCTTGCGCAAACCATGTACTGGTATTGTTGTTAATTTGAGACGGTCCCGATTATGGCATTTAAAACCCGTCGCTGTCTGCGCCATTTTTCACTGCCTGTGCTCACTGAATCACCTTATTCGATAACATTTAGTGATATGTTGAAAAAACACGCGTTTGACAAGTAAAACTGATAAAGCTTATGACTTTTACAAGTTAATTTAATGTTAATAAGTTGTTCTCTTATGGCGCTATATCATGTTTTTACCGCTTCGCTTGCGCGAATTATCGGTTCTGGCGATGAATTTAAGGTAAATATCACTGTCAGTGACGCCGATCGCTTATTTTTCACAGATAAAGTAAGAAATAGTGTTTTCTGGCGGTAGATCACGGCCGCTATTTTCAGTAGGTTATAGACAGTTTGTTACTGTTTTATTTTCCGGGGTTAATTGTGTCTCATTGCTTGCGTGATGGCGAAAAATGATACAAACCGCGGGCACTTATCGTTAAACCATCATCAAAAACCGATGGAAGGGAAAACTATGCGTATTGGGGTACCAAAAGAACGGTTAGCCAATGAAACCCGCGTAGCGGCAACACCGAAAACGGTGGAGCAACTGCTTAAGCTGGGTTTTACCGTCGCAGTTGAAAGCGGCGCGGGCAAACTGGCGAGTTTCGATGACGAGGCCTTTATCCAGGCTGGTGCGGAAGTGGTGGACGGTGCCGACGTGTGGCAGTCGCCGGTTATTCTGAAGGTCAACGCACCGGAAGAGAGTGAGATTGCGCTGCTGAATCCGGGCTCCACGCTGGTGAGCTTTATCTGGCCTGCGCAAAATCCTGAGCTGATGGAAAAACTGGCCGCGCGCGGCGTCACCGTGATGGCGATGGACTCCGTGCCGCGTATTTCGCGCGCCCAGTCGCTGGACGCCTTAAGTTCGATGGCAAACATTGCGGGCTACCGCGCCATTGTTGAAGCGGCCCATGAATTTGGTCGCTTCTTTACCGGTCAGATCACCGCGGCGGGTAAAGTCCCTCCGGCGAAGGTGATGGTGATTGGCGCGGGCGTGGCGGGACTTGCAGCCATCGGTGCGGCAAACAGCCTGGGCGCTATCGTTCGCGCGTTTGATACCCGTCCTGAAGTGAAGGAACAGGTCCAGAGTATGGGGGCCGAATTCCTTGAGCTGGACTTCAAGGAAGAAGCGGGCAGCGGTGATGGTTATGCGAAGGTGATGTCCGAAGCCTTTATCAAAGCCGAAATGGAACTCTTCGCCGCGCAGGCGAAAGATGTCGACATCATTGTGACCACCGCGCTTATCCCGGGTAAACCGGCGCCGAAGCTGATTACCCGTGAGATGGTGGACTCCATGAAGCCGGGCAGCGTGATTGTCGACCTGGCCGCGCAAAACGGCGGCAACTGCGAATATACCGTAGCGAATCAGGTGACCACGACCGAAAACGGCGTGAAGGTGATCGGCTATACCGATCTGCCGGGTCGCCTGCCGACACAATCGTCTCAGCTGTACGGCACCAACCTCGTCAACCTGCTGAAGCTGCTTTGCAAAGAGAAAGACGGCAACATCACCGTCGATTTTGACGACGTGGTGGTGCGCGGTGTGACCGTGGTGCGTGAAGGTGAAATTACCTGGCCTGCGCCACCGATTCAGGTTTCGGCCCAGCCTCAGGCAGCGCCTAAAGCGGCGCCTGAACCAAAAGAACCTGCCAAACCGGCTTCCCCGTGGCGCAAATACGCGATCATGGCGCTGGTGATTATTCTCTTCGGCTGGCTGGCTGACGTCGCGCCGAAAGAGTTCCTCGGCCACTTTACCGTCTTCGCGCTCTCCTGCGTCGTGGGCTACTACGTGGTGTGGAACGTCTCCCATGCGCTGCATACGCCGCTGATGTCGGTGACCAACGCCATCTCCGGGATCATCGTGGTGGGGGCGTTACTGCAGATTGGCCACGGCGGCTGGATCAGCTTCCTGAGCTTTATCGCGGTGCTGATCGCCAGTATCAATATTTTCGGTGGTTTCACCGTGACTCAGCGCATGCTGAAAATGTTTCGTAAAGGCTAAGGGGTAGCATATGTCTGGAGGATTAGTGACAGCCGCATACATTGTTGCTGCAATCCTGTTTATTTTCAGTCTGGCGGGGCTTTCCAAACACGAAACGTCTCAGCAGGGGAATAACTTTGGTATCGCCGGGATGGCGATTGCGCTGATTGCCACCATCTTCGGGCCGGACACCGGCAACGTGGCGTGGATCCTGGTGGCGATGATCATCGGCGGTGCGATTGGTATTCGCCTGGCGAAACGCGTTGAAATGACCGAGATGCCGGAGCTGGTGGCGATTCTGCACAGCTTTGTGGGTCTGGCCGCGGTGCTGGTGGGCTTCAACAGCTACCTGTACCACACGCCAGGTCTGGAACCGATTCTGGTGAATATTCACCTGACGGAAGTGTTCCTCGGTATCTTCATCGGTGCGGTCACCTTCACCGGTTCCATTGTCGCGTTCGGCAAGCTGCGCGGGAAGATCTCCTCTAAGCCGCTGATGCTGCCAAACCGTCATAAGCTGAACCTGGCTGCGCTGGTGGTGTCGTTTGTGCTGCTGGTGGTCTTCGTGCGTACCGAAAGCGTCGGTCTGCAGGTGCTGGCGTTGCTGGTGATGACTATCATCGCGCTGGCCTTCGGCTGGCATCTGGTGGCGTCCATCGGTGGTGCGGATATGCCGGTGGTGGTCTCCATGCTGAACTCCTACTCCGGTTGGGCGGCGGCGGCGGCGGGCTTTATGCTGAGCAACGACCTGCTGATCGTCACCGGTGCGCTGGTGGGTTCTTCCGGTGCGATCCTGTCTTACATCATGTGTAAGGCGATGAACCGCTCGTTTATCAGCGTCATCGCCGGTGGCTTTGGTTCTGACGGCTCGTCTACCGGCTCCGATGAGGAAGTGGGTGAGCACCGTGAGATCAGCGCGGAAGATACCGCCGAGATGCTGAAAAACTCGCACTCGGTCATTATCACCCCGGGCTACGGCATGGCGGTGGCACAGGCGCAGTATCCGGTCGCGGAAATCACCGAGAAACTGCGCGCGCGCGGCATCAAGGTGCGTTTTGGTATTCACCCGGTGGCGGGGCGTCTGCCAGGCCACATGAACGTGCTGCTGGCGGAAGCGAAAGTGCCTTACGACATCGTGCTGGAGATGGACGAGATCAACGATGATTTCGCCGACACCGACACCGTGCTGGTCATTGGGGCTAACGACACCGTTAACCCGGCGGCGCAGGACGATCCGCGTAGCCCAATCGCCGGGATGCCGGTTCTGGAAGTGTGGAAGGCGCAGAACGTGATCGTCTTTAAGCGCTCAATGAATACCGGCTATGCCGGGGTGCAGAACCCGCTGTTCTTCAAAGAGAACACCCACATGCTGTTTGGCGATGCCAAAGCCAGCGTGGATGCGATTCTGAAAGCGCTCTGACAGGGTAAAGCCCGGTGGCGCAAGCTTACCGGGTCTACCAAACCCGTAGGCCGGGTAAGGCGTAGCCGCCACCCGGCAAAAAAAACCGCCGGTTCGCCGACGGTTTTTTTTCATCTTGCGGGTCAATCGTCTTCCGGATCGTCCAGCTCAACCGGCGTCTGGTACTCATCCGGCTTGATAACCAGCAGGTCGCAGCGCAGATGGTCGATCACCTGCTCGGCGGTGTTGCCGAGGAAGGCGGCAGAAATACCGGTACGGCCAATGGTACCCAGCACGACAATCCCCGCCTGCAGGTGTTCAGCCAGGTCCGGGATTACCTCTTCAGGCAGCCCTTTTTCCACGTGGGTCATCTTCTCATCGATGCTGAATTTCTGGCGCAGCGCTTTCATGGCCAGCAGGTGCTGACCGCGGATGGCGTCGTTATACACGCTCGGGTCAAATTCCGGCAGCTCAATGGCGATGTTAATCGGGGTAACCGGATAGGCACCTACCAGATGCACTTCGGTGTGGTTGACCTGGTCGGCAAGCTGGAGGGTCTCCTTCACCAGCTTCTCGTTCAGCGAATTGTGGTAATCCTCTTCGCTGGCGAGGTTTACCGCCACAACGGCTTTCCCGCCTTCAGGCCACGGCTGGTCTTTCACCATCCAGACCGGGCAAGGGCATTTACGCAGCAAATGCCAGTCGGTCGGGGTGAAGATCACGGATTCCAGCTTGTCGTGCTGGTGCGCCATCTTCAGCAGCAGATCGTGCCCACCGGCAACGACTTCCTGAATGATGGCTTCGAAAGGTCGGTTGTGCCAGACCACTTTGATATCAATGGGCACGCCCGCTTCCAGGTAATACTTCGCCTGTTCGCGGATCCACGCGGTACGCTGGCTGATGACGCCCTGACGCATAGCGGTGCGCTCGTCAGGCGACAGAAGGGTGGTCATCTCATACGAGAAGTCATAGATCGGCAAAAACGCTTTGATTTTGCCACCAATCCGTTGATGTAAATACACAGCACGTCGTAATGCCGGCTGATCGTCCTGATTCGGATCGATTGCTACCAGCATGTTTTGATACTTGGCCATACAGGTCTCCTTACTACTGTCACCACAGTCTGTAATTAAAAGAGTAACCTATATATCCTGAATGAAACAGAGGAGAGCTTTTGCCAGATCAATAATTCATGAAAATTTATCAGAGGAAAAGCACCGTGGTCGTTACCGCGATAAACGCAATAAACAGCAGCACCATCACCGCTATCGCAAAGGTCGTGGAGTCCTGAACGTAGGTTTTTTCCTCCCCCTTCATTGGGCCGACAAGCATGATCCAGATGAAGATAAAGGTCACTGAGGCAATCACGACTGAAACGAAAAACAAACTTTCTCTCAATTCATAACCTCAACGAGACCCTTTTGGGTGCTGTGTGGGGACGAGCTGCGGTGAAAAGGGCAGATAAAAGACGGGGTGACAGGCCAGACCCATAAATCAGGAAAATTTATCGGTCTGGCAGTATACGTATGGCGTTTACGCCACGTTGCGGGCGTGCCCGGCAAGAACGGCCAGCGCTTCACCGTTTTCGATAGTGATATATTTACCCTTAACGGCCAGCATCCCGCTTTTCTGGAAACGACCCAGCAGACGGCTGATGGTTTCCACGGTCAGACCCAGGTAGTTACCGATATCGCCACGCGTCATGGTCAGACGGAATTCACGCGGCGAGAAGCCACGCTCGGCGAAGCGGCGGGAGAGGTTGTAGATAAACGCGGCCAGGCGCTCTTCTGCGTTCTTTTTAGAAAGCAGCAGAATCATGTCCTGATCGCCTTTGATCTCACCGCTCATCAGACGCATCATCTGCTGACGCAGGTTAGGCATCTTGCCAGACAGATCGTCCAGGGTTTCAAACGGAATTTCGCAAACCATCGAGGTTTCGAGTGCCTGAGCAAAGCTCGGGTGGTGACCCGTACCGATGGCATCAAAGCCTACCAGGTCACCCGCCAGATGGAAGCCGGTGATCTGCTCATCGCCCTGTTCGGTGATGGTGTAGCTCTTGATGGTGCCAGAACGGATAGCATAGAGCGATTTCAGTTCGTCTCCCGCTTTAAACAGCGTCTGCCCTTTCTGAATAGGCTTTTTACGCTCGATGATATTATCAAGCTGATCGAGTTCATGCTCATTCAGGGTAAACGGGATACAGAGCTGGCTGATGCTGCAATCCTGGCAATGGATAGCACAACCGCCAGACTGAATGCGTCGTATAATTCGCTTTTCCGGGATCATAGGTTTGCTCAAGCCTTAATTGATATTGGTCAATTTTAACATCTTTTTGGTAAGTACGTAAGCCTGACAAACCCTCAATAAGGACAAGAGACGGCAATGTGCCGCCATCTTCTTGAAATTCCACAGCTTGATTATGGATTTTTAGCCTAACCGGAAGAAAATTAAGCACAAAAAGCCTGGGAACTAGAGTAAGAGATACCCTTCGTGACGCAGCAACCACTCTTTTCGCTGCACGCCACCGGCATAGCCGGTCAGGGTGCCGTTGCGGCCAATAACGCGATGGCAGGGCACCACGATGCTGACCGGGTTAGAGCCGTTCGCGGCACCTACGGCGCGTGCGGCCCCAGCGCGACCTAACTGCTCCGCGAGCTGGCCGTAATGCATCACCTGCCCGCAGGGAATGGCCCGCAGCGCCTGCCACACTTCGCGCTGAAAAGGGGTGCCCGCCGTGGCGGTGGGCAGCGTGTCGATGATGCTGAGATCGCCTTCGAAGTACGCCGCAAGCTTGTCGCTCAGTCCACCCGGATTGGTGGCGCGGATACGTTCATACCCCTGGGCGCGGTAGTGAATCGCAAGCAGTTCTTCCATGCGGTCGCTGTGCTCTTCCCACTCAACGGCGCGCAGGCAAAACTGCTCGTCCGCGATCACCCACAGCGGCCCAAGCGGCGTCGCAATCTTGTCTTCGAGTAATCTCAGCATCCTCATTCCCTTAGTTCAGCCTCGGGTAGATCCCCGGCCCAATCGGCAGGCCGACAAGATACCACGCCACCAGCATCACCAGCCATACCCCTAAAAAGATAAGCGGGTAGGGTAAAACCAGAGAATAGTAGGTACCCAGTTTGGCCTCGGGTTTATAGCGCTGCAGGAAGCCTAAAAACAGCGGAACAAACGGCGAAACCGGCGCCAGCGGGATAACCGAAGAGTCCGCGATGCGGAACAGGATCTGCGCGAAAGCCGGGTGGAACCCCAGCATCATAAACATCGGCACGAAGATCGGGGCCAGAATCGACCAGATGGCGGAGCCGCTCGCGATAAACATGCACAGCAGGGATGACAGCAGCGCCAGACCGACAAACGCCGGTACGCCGCTTAGCCCGGCAGCCTCCAGCGCGTCGGTGAGGCCCACGGCCATAAACTTGCCCATGTTGCTCCAGTTAAACATCGCCACAAACTGCGCCAGCGGGAACACCATCACGATAAAGCCCGCCATCTCCTTCATCGGCTCGATCATCAGCTGCGGCAGATCGCCCTGACGGCGGATTTTGCCGGTGGCGATACCGTAGGCGAGCGAAACAATGAAGAAGAAGAGGATAATCAGCGGCACGATGCCCTGAATAAACGGCGAGGGCAGGACCGTATGTTTAACCGGATCGCGCAATATGCCGTTTTCCGGTACCACCATCAGCGCCACCGCGGCAATAAACGCCAGCGAGACAATCCCCGCCACGCGCAGGCCGAAGCGCTGCTCTTTGCTCAGGGTTTCCAGCTTTTCATCACTGCGGCCTTCCCATTTACCCAGCCGCGGCTCGACGATCTTATCGGTAATCAGCCCGCCGACAATCGTCAGGACAATGACCGAGCTTGCCATAAAGTACCAGTTGTCGATCACGCTGACGTGCATGGCCGCATCAATGGTTTTCGCCGCCTCCGTACTGATGCCCGAGAGCAGCACGTCGGTGGTCACGATCAGCAGGTTAGCGGTAAAACCGCAGCCCACCCCCGCAATCGCGGACAGCAGGCCCGCCACGGGATGGCGCCCGACGGCGAGGAAGATCAGCGCCCCCATCGGCGGCATGATCACCAGCGCGGCGTCGGAGGAGATATGGCTGAAGAAGGCGATAAACAGCACCATGTAGCTCGCGTAGCGCGCGCTGACGTGAGAAGCCATCTTCACCATCAATGCGGGCAACAGGCCCACGCGTTCGGCCAGCCCGGCGCCCAGCACCAGCGCCAGAATGGCGCCGAGCGGGGCGAAGCCGCTGAAGTTTTTAATCACGTTGGGTAAAAACCAGTGCAGCCCTTCAATGCTCAGCAGATTTTTCACCGCCACCAGGCTGCCGTCGGCCGGGCTGCGCACGCTGACGTCAAAGGCGGAGAGCACGGCGGTGGCGACCATCAAAATCACAATCAGATAGATAAAAAGCAGGAAAGGGTGCGGCACTTTATTGCCGATCCTTTCAACCCAGCCATAGAGCTTACCGGATGGGGAATGCGAAGGTATGGATGACATACTCATGGGCGTTCCTCGGGAGTGTTGTGTTGTTGTGTTGTGTTTTTTTATTTTAAAGGTGACGGTGTCACGCCCGGTGGGATCGGACACGCGTACGGTTTTTCTTCTAGTTGTTGTTCGAACTCTTCACGGCATTTTTTCAGCAGCGCCGCGTCCTGCAGCAGATTGAGCGCGGTCGCGCCCATCACTTTCCCGGCCAGCAGCATGCCCTTGTGGGCAATAGAGGTTCGCCCCTGAGATACCAGCTGCCAGGTGTGCAGCGGCGTGCCGACGGTAAAGCAGGGGCTGAAGCACTGGGCGACCGGCATTTTCCAGCTGACGTCACCCACGTCGGTTGAGCCCGCCAGCACGTTGTCGGTGACGGCATAGGGCGCGACTTCATCCACCAGCAGCGTCGCCTGATGACGACGGGCAAAGGCTTTACCCGCTTCACCACCCGTGGCGGCAATATTTTTCAGGCTATTTTGCAGATCGTTGGGCGTCAGCGTGGCGCGGATCTCGCGGGCAAACTCTCGCTCTTCGTCGGTCCACTCCGGCGTGCCGTAGTGCTGCAGGGCGCGATACATCGCCGCCTCAAGCGTGCGGTTCGGCAGGTAGCTGGAGCAGGCTTTATCAAAGCGGCACTCGACGGTCGTTTCGGTCATCATCGCCGCGCCCTGGGCGATTTTCTCGATGCGCTCGTAGATCTGCTGCGCATCCGCCATCTCCGGGGCGCGGATCAGGTACAGCACCTCGGCCTGCGCCTGCACCACGTTGGGCGAAATCCCGCCGGTGTCGGTAATGGCGTAATGGACGCGCGCTTTCTCGATGATGTGTTCGTTAAGGAAGTTGGTGCCGGTGGTCATCAGCGTCACGGCGTCCAAGGCGCTGCGTCCCAGGTGAGGAGAGTTGGCCGCGTGCGCCGCCACGCCGTGAAAACGCCAGGCGGCCTGAATATTCGCCAGCGTGCTGACGTTAAACATCCCGGCAAAGGCTTCCGGGTGCCAGGTGACGGCGGCATCGACGTCATCAAACATCCCTTCGCGCACCATAAAGGTTTTCCCGGAGCCGCCTTCTTCACCGGGACAGCCGTAAAAACGCACCGTTCCGCTGCCGCCGTGCTGCTCCAGCCAGCTTTTCACCGCCACCGCGCCCGCAAGCGCTGCGGTGCCTAAGAGATTATGTCCGCAGCCGTGGCCGTTAGCCCCCGGCGTGGTGGTTTGCGCCGTCGCGCAGTGTGCCTGCTGGCTTAACCCGGCCAGCGCGTCGTACTCGCCCAGCAGGGCGATAACCGGTTTCCCGCTGCCGAAGCTGGCGATAAAGGCATTGGGAATACCGCCTGCCTCGCGGGTCAGCGTGAAGCCTTCTGCTTCCAGCTCGCTGGCCAGCCGTTCGGCGGACCAGAACTCTTCAAAGCGGGTTTCGGGACGATCCCAGATCGCGTCGGCAATATCGGTTAACGTCCGACATCGCGCGTCGATCGCATCGGCAATAAAAGCGTAGTTCTCCTGCATCACACACCTCGCGTCCACGGGAAATTGAGCGCTGTTCGCGCCAGCGTTTCGATGGCGATAGTCATGACCTGCTCATCGAAGTCGAATTTTTCGTTGTGATGTCCGGCGCTCAAATCCGTGCCAAACACCATATAGGACGCCATGCCGCCGTTCTGCTGCACGCGGGCCATCATCAGCGTGGCGTCTTCGGAACCCGCTGGCGCTTTCACCTTATCGATGGCATGAACAACCCCGGAAACCTGGCTCGCCTGTTCGCGCAGATAATCCACCCACGCCGGTGTCGGCGCGCTGGAGGTGGCAGCCCCCATCAGGCGCATCTCCGCGCTCACGCCATAGAGCGCCGCCGCGCCGGTAATGACGGCCTGCGCGCGTTCAAAGACATACTGATTAATCGCTTCGCTTTCGCCGCGGGTTTCAACTTTGATCAGGGCATTCGCGGGCACCACGTTGCGCCCGCTGCCCGCCTGCATCACGCCGACGTTCACCCGGGATGCGCCGTCGCTGTGCGGGGCGATGCTGTGCAGGGCGAGGGCGGCCTGCGCGGCGGCGAGCAGGGCGTTACGCCCGTCCTCCGGCTTACCGCCCGCGTGTGCGGCCACGCCGGTGAAGCTCACGTCGAACTTGGTGGTGGCCATAAAGTTATCGCTGCCGCAGATCACCGTACCGGCAGGGACGCCGGTACCAATATGAATGGCCGTGAAATAGTCCACGTCATCCAGCGCCCCGGCGGCAACCATGGCGCGCGCGCCGCGCGTGCCTTCTTCAGCAGGCTGGAAGATCAGCTTTATGGTGCCGTTGAGCCGGGCTGCATTCTGCTTAAGCACCTGTGCCAGTCCCAGACCAATGGTGGTGTGGCCGTCGTGCGCGCAGGCGTGCATCATGCCCGGATTGCAGGAGGCAAACCCGTCGCGGAACGGGCGATGGCTGTCGTCGAGCGCTTCGCTTAAATCAAGGGCGTCCATGTCCACGCGAAACGCCAGGGTTGGGCCAGGGCGGCCGGTATTCAGAGTGGCGACAATGCCGGTAAAGCCGCCTTCAAACGGCGCCAGCCATTTCTCAGGCGCGCCTTGCGCCCGCGCGCGGGCAAACTCTCGCGCCAGGGTTGCCTCATCGGGCAGCCCCATCCGGCTTTCGGCATCGACCACGTCACGGCCCATCGCCAGTTCGTAACCCAGCGAGTCCAGGGTCTCCGCAACTTTCGCGGCGGTACGAAACTCTACCCAGCCGGATTCCGCAAAATGGTGAAAATCGCGACGCCACGCGCTCAGCTGCGGGGTTAACGTCTGGATGTACTGCGCCAGTGTGTCCATATCTGTTCCTGTCATCATGAAAATATGTGAACTGCTTCACGCTGTGATAGTTTTTACTTATCACTAACCGATTTTTCACAGTTTTAACCGTTCAGGAATTACCCTCGCACATCCCTTTCCAGTAAAGTAGATGACAGTTTCTTTACTCTGATAAACAACGGTTATCGGTCGGGCTATGTCATTTCAGGTTAAATTCCATCATCTCCGGGCGTTTGTTGAAGTCGCACGTCAGGGCAGCATTCGCGGTGCCAGCAGGACGCTGAATCTTTCGCAGCCGGCGCTGACCAAATCCATCAAAGAGCTGGAGGAGGGCATGGCGGCGCAGCTTTTCGTGCGCAGGAGTAAGGGCGTGGCGTTGACCGAATGCGGTGAGGGCTTTTACCAGCGCGCCCGGTTAATTCTGGAAGAGCTGCGCGCGGCGCAGGATGACATTCGTCAGCGGCAGGGGGAACAGGCCGGGCAGATCAACATCGGGATGGGGGCCAGCGTTTCGCGCAGCCTGATGCCCGCCGTTATTACCCGCTTTCATGCCCAACATCCGCAGGTCAAAGTGCGGATAATGGAAGGGCAGCTGGTGTCGATGATCAACGAATTACGGCAGGGAGAGCTGGATTTCACCATCAATACTTATTATCAGGGACCTTACGATCAGGAATTTACGTTTGAAAAACTCTTTGAGAAGCCATTTGCGGTATTTTGTCGCGAAGGGCATCCGGCAACGGGGGCAACGTCGATTAACGAACTTCTGCATTATAACTGGACAATGCCGACGCCGCGGGGAAGTTATTATAAGCAGTTAGAAGAGGTATTTAGCCATCGCTCGCAAATACCGCGAATTGGTGTGGTCTGCGAAACCTTTTCTTCCTGCATAAGCCTGGTTGCGCAAAGTGATTTTCTAAGCATATTGCCGCAGGAGTTAGGCTGTGACCCGCTTCTGGCGCACCGTCTGGTCATGCTGCCGGTTGTCGAATCGCTTCCAAAAGCAGCATATTATTTAATTCAGCGCCGTGATTCACGTCAGACGCCCCTGGCTGAATCATTAATTACGCAGTTCAGACGGGAAGCGAGGAAAATAATCGTGGCGTGAAAGTGAGATAATAAAAAAAACAGGATCTGCCCGACATCAGACAGATCCTCCAGTACACACAGCAGTGCGTCCTTTCGCCAATCCTGAATATTATATCCATGAAGCAGGTATATTTAGGTATAACACCTTTTCCGCAAAAAGAAAGGATGTCGAGTGTTTGATTTTACGAAAATTTAACACAAATCACTTATTTCATCTTTGCTGAAATTTTAGTTAAGTCGTATTTAAATCCATTTTATAAATACTATATATATTCATCAGGTTAATATTTGCGGCGCATGAGGGCCTGTAACGGTGATTGAGGCCAGTCTCAGGCGCAGGTATAGTACCGTCCTCAGTTGTAGCCGGAGGATATCCATGAACCCTGACGACAAATCCTTTTTTCTTGACGCCATGGAAGATGTCCAGCCGCTGAAGCGTGGCCCGGATATTCACTGGCAGCCCAGCCGCAATACGCGGGCGCGCCAGGAGGTGGAGAGTGAACAGCTGGATAACTTCCTGACGCTGGACTTTCTTGACCTTCTTCCCCTGGAAGAACCGCTGGCGTTCCAGCGCGAAGGGGTGCAGCAGGGCGTTATCGAGAAGCTGCGCTCGGGTAAATATGCCCGCCAGGCCAGCTTAAACCTCCTGCGTCAGCCCGCCGAACGCTGCCGTCAGATGCTCTATTCTTTTATTCGCCAGGCCGGACGTGACGGGTTACGCAATCTGATTATCATTCACGGAAAAGGGCGCGAGCAGAACTCGCATCCTAATGTGGTGCGCAGCTATCTGGCGCGCTGGTTAACGGAGTTCGAGGAAGTGCAGGCCTTCTGCGTGGCGCTGCCGCATCACGGCGGCAGCGGGGCATGCTACGTTTCACTGCGTAAATCCGATGAAGCAAAACAGGAGAACTGGGAGCGGCACGCCAAGCGCAGCCGCTAGCGGGCGATTTCCTCGCCCGCCGGTGATTCAGAAGGTTTCCCAGTTGCTGTCGGTGGCGGCGTTTGCGGTTGCCGGGCGCAACAGCTGAGGCGTTTTCACGCTGGCCGGACGTGGAGCTACCGCTTTTTCTTTGCCGTTCAGACGAAACGCGGCCACCGCCTGGCGCAGCTGTTCGGATTGATCTTCCAGCGCCGCTGCCGCCGTGGCGGACTCCTGCACCAGCGCGGCGTTTTGCTGCGTCACGCTGTCCATCTGCGAAACGGCCAGGCTCACCTGTTCAATGCCGCGGCTCTGCTCGTCAGAGGCAGAGGAAATCTCGCCCATGATATCGGTCACGCGGGTCACGGCGGCGACGATTTCCTTCATGGTGGTGCCTGCCTCGCTAACCTGCTCAGAACCGGTATTCACCCGGCTGACGGAGTTCTCGATAAGCCCTTTGATCTCTTTCGCCGCCTGCGCGCTGCGGCTCGCCAGGGTCCGGACCTCGCCTGCGACAACCGCAAAACCACGCCCCTGTTCCCCGGCGCGTGCCGCTTCCACCGCGGCGTTAAGCGCCAGAATGTTCGTCTGGAACGCGATGCTGTCAATTACGCCGGTAATATGCGCAATTTGCTGCGAACTGTCGGCGATCTCGTTCATGGTGCGAACCACGTTATCCACGACGTGACCGCCGCGCGCGGCCGTTTCAGAGGCGTTTTTCGCCAGCAGCGTGGCCTGACGGGCGTTATCGGAGTTCTGTTTAACCGTCGCGGTCAGCTCTTCCATGCTGGCGGCGGTCTCTTCGAGCGAGGCGGCCTGCTGCTCGGTGCGGGCGGAAAGATCGTTGCTTCCTGCGGCAATTTCGCCTGCGCCGGTGTAGATGGAATCGGTACTTCCGCGTACGGCGCTGACGGTGGTCACCAGCGACTGCTGCATCTCATGCAGGCCTGCGGCCAGCTGACCCATCTCATTGCGGCCCGAGATAGCGATCTCCTGCGTCAGGTCGCCCCCTGCAATGGCGCGAATATGGTCCATAATGGAGTGGAGTGGTTTTAACAGCAGGTGCTGTAAACCCTGCCAGATGACCACCAGAACCGCGATAACGGCCAGCAGAATTGCCGCCAGCGTCCACTGCATCTGCGTGAAGCTGCTCTGGTTCTCTTCGGTTGCGGCCTTCAGCAGGGTGTTGTTTTCGGCGCGCCAGCGGTTATAGACCGCTTCCATATTGTCCTGCGCCTGCTGCGCATCCAGATCGCCATAGGCCTGATAGTTGTCGGCGCGCAGATACTCAATCGATAAACGCATGACTTCGTGCATCTGGTTCCAGGATTTCTGCATCTCGTCGGTCAATGCCGCCTCCTGGCCCTTAACCTGCGGCAGTTTCTGCCACTCTTTGTTATAGGCTTCGGCTTTTGCCAGCGAGTCGCCTGCGGTGCCCAGCAGTTTATTGATCGCCGCCAGGGAAGCCGGGTCACGCTGGTTTTTCAGGTAGCGGATCGCCACGCGGGTGACGGTGACGCGCGTTTTCACCAGCGTGTTCACGCTGTCGCTCAGGCTTTCCTGCTGGGCATTGAGCACGCCGGAGTTCTGGAAGTTATGGCGATCGTTACTGACGGCAGAGTAGAACAACCCTCCCGTGACAACTTGCAGCAGGCAGAATATGGTGAGGGCAAAGATAATACCGGTAATCACGTGCAGATTTTTCAGCATAGCGGTCGTCCGTTAGAGAAGATGCAGGGTTACTTCATTACTATCGTCGTAGAGAATGTAAACTTTAATTAACTCGCGCTTAACTAAGGGGCCCTTTTGGGAACCTGTTGTAAATCCGGATCATTTTTATGAGGAAGGTCAACATGAGCAGCATTGATAAAAGCGGGACATACGCGCTCGGGACGCGGACGGTGAAACGGCTGGGCTACGGCGCGATGCAGCTGGCCGGGCCGGGCGTCTTTGGGCCGCCGAAGGATAAGCAGGCCGCGCTGGACGTGTTACGCGAGGCCGTGGCGGCGGGAGTGAACCACATTGATACCAGTGATTTTTATGGCCCTCATGTCACCAACCAGCTGATCCGCGAGGCGCTTCATCCTTACCGGGACGATCTGACGATCGTCACCAAGATTGGCGCCCGTCGCAACGACAAAGGCGCCTGGCTGCCGGCCTTTTCCGCGCAGGAGCTGACGCAGGCGGTGCATGACAACCTGCGTAATCTGCAGCTGGACGTGCTGGACGTGGTGAACCTGCGGATCATGTTTAGCGCGCACGGGCCAGCGGAAGGGTCGATTGCTGAACCGCTCTCCACCCTGGCAGAATTACAGCAGCAGGGGCTGGTGCGGCATATTGGTTTGAGCAACGTCACGGCCACCCAGGTCGCGGAAGCGCAGAAGATGGTGCAGGTGGTGTGCGTGCAGAACATGTACAACATTGTGAACCGGGGTGACGATGCGCTGGTGGATCTGCTTGCGCAGCAGGGGATTGCGTATGTGCCGTTCTTCCCACTGGGCGGCTTTACGCCGCTGCAATCGTCCGGGCTGAAGGCTGTCGCGGATTCACTGGGCGTCACGGCAATGCAGGTTGCGCTGGCATGGCTGCTGCAGCGTTCTCCGAATATCCTGCTGATCCCGGGCACCTCTTCCGTGGCGCATCTGCGGCAAAACCTCGCGGCGGGAGAACTGCAGCTGCCGCCTGACGCGCTGGAAACATTGAATACGCTGATGGACTGATCGTCACAGGCGCAAAGCCCGACATGTGCTTCCGGGCTTTGCGCGTTTTAAATCTTCTGACACTTCAACGCGTTTGGGTTCGCTTCCGGAAATGACCTTGATCCCTGACCATAATCCGTAATACTGTATTTATATACAGTATATGGCGAGAAAGGCATCATGGACACTCTCTTTTCTTATCAACCAAAACAAATCATTGAACTACCTTTGTTTTTAGAACGTGTTGCCTGTGGGTTTCCCAGCCCGGCGCAGGATTATGTGGAGGATCGTCTCGATCTTAACCGGCTGGCAGTGAGGCACCCCAGTGCGACCTATTTTATCAAGGTGAGTGGAGACTCCATGATTGGCGCGGGGATTGGCGACGGCGATCTGCTGGTGGTTGACCGCTCGTTAAATGCCGAACATGGGGATATCGTTGTGGCGTCGGTCGCCGGTGAGTTTACGGTGAAAGAGCTACAGACGCGCCCGGTTCTGAGGCTGTTGCCACATAACGCCCGCTATCAGCCGATTACCTTTCAGTCCGAAGAGGAGCTGCAGATCTTCGGCGTCGTCACCCACACGCTTAAAACGCATAAACATGTTCGCGCTGGTTGATGTGAACAGCTTCTATGCCTCCTGCGAGAAGGTATTCCGCCCCGATCTGGAGGGGAAGCCCATCGTGGTGGTGTCCAACAACGACGGCTGCATAATTTCACTCTCGCGGGAGGCAAAGCAGTTCGGCATAAAAATGGGTGAGCCCTATTTTAAATTCAAAGAGAAGCTTTTTCCGGCGAGGGTTTACGTCTTCAGTTCGAACTATGCGCTGTATGCCGACCTCAGCAGTCGGGTGATGCAGACGCTGACGGATCTGGCTCCGGCCATAGAAATTTACTCGATTGACGAGGCGTTCGTGAACGTTTCAGGGATCGGTAACTGCATGTCGCTGGACGCGTTCGGACACCAGATGCGCACGCAGGTCTTTAAAAACACGGGTTTAACCGTTGGCGTCGGCATTGCCCCGACAAAAACGCTGGCGAAGCTGGCCAACTATGCGGCGAAACGCTGGGCCAGTACCGGCGGCGTGGTCGATCTGTCGGGCCGCGAGCGGCAGCGTAAACTGCTGTCAAAGGTTCCGGTAGAGGAGGTATGGGGCGTAGGGCGGCGCATCACGAAAAAACTGAATGCGATGGGAATTACCACGGCGCTGGGGCTGGCGGAGGCCTCCTCATGGGTCATTCGCAAACATTTTAACGTGGTGCTGGAGCGTACGGCGCGCGAGCTTCGCGGTGAGCCCTGTCTTGACCTTGAAGAGTACACCCCCACGAAGCAGCAAATCATCTGTAGCCGTTCGTTTGGTCATCGCATTACGCAATATGAAGAGATGCACCAGGCGATTTGCGCCTACGCGGAACGCGCCGCGGAGAAACTGCGCGGCGAGCATCAATACTGTCGTTTTATCAGCGTGTTTGTGCGCACCAGCCCGCATGCGGACAACGAAATTTATTACGGTAATCAGGCTTCGGTCACCCTGATGACGCCCACCAATGACTCGCGGGATATCATCCGTGCCGCCACGGAGGCGCTGGGGCGGATATGGCTCGACGGGTATCGCTATATGAAGGCCGGGGTCATGCTGGCGGACTTTTTCAGCAGCGGTGTCGCTCAGCTTAATCTGTTTGACGACAATCGCCTGCGCGCCAACAGCGCGGCGCTGATGGAGATGATCGACAGCGTCAATCACTCCGGCAAAGGGAAGATATGGTTCGCCGGGCAGGGGATTGAGAAACCGTGGGCCATGAAGCGAGAGATGTTGTCACCGGCCTATACGACGCGGTACGCGGATTTACCGGTGGCGAGGTAAAAGGCGGTTATTTTGTGGCGTTGTGGGTCGCGATCTCAGGCAGTAATTGCTCAATCACGCTGACGACCTTTCTGACGCGCTGCGGAATAAAGCGGGCATCAGGATAAACGGCATAGAGGAAGCGATCGGGTAACCGCCAGTCGGGCAGCACCGGTACCAGCGTGCCCGCCTGCAGAGCCCTGGCCACGAGCGGTCGCTGCATGCCGCCGATACCGATGCCTGACTCCAGCGCCTGCAGCAGCGCCTCGCTGGTGTTGGCACGGAAAACGGTATTCACGTTGACCTCGACCGTTTCCTCGTCAGACATCAGGCGCAGGGGAGCATCCGGCGGAATGCCGCTGAACCGTACGTGTGGCAGCGTCGCCAGTTCGCTGACCGCGTGTACCGCCTGAAAACCGGGAGCGGCAAACAGTGCAGCTTCAATCCGTCCCAGCACGCGAGCCGCGTGCGCCTGCGGAGGCTCGCTGCTCAGCCGTATCGCGACATCCACGCCCTCCGCCACCAGATCGGCAAGGCGGTCATCCAGGGAAAGCATCAGCTGCAGCTCAGGATGCAGGCGCTGTAACGCCAGCAGATGCGGCAAAATGATCTGCCCCAGGCCGCTCGGCAACTGGACATGGACGCGTCCCTGAACGCTATGATCGACAGGATGTAAACGCCTCTCCGCTTCCCCCATGGCGACCAGCACGAGCTGCATATCACGCCGGTAGCGTTCCCCTTGTTCGGTCAGCTTCATCGTACGCGTCGTACGGTGCAGCAGTACCACACCCAGCGATTCCTCAAGCGCCGCGATCTGTTGACTGACGGCGGACTGCTTAATACCGGTCTGACGGGCAGCCGCTGAAAACGAGCCCGCTTCAGCGACGCGCAGAAAGGTAGAAATGGCATTGAGCTTATTATTCATTTAATGATTTTGCTTATAAGTGCCATCGGTTTCATGGGATATCTCCAGAAAAAATAATATATCACACTGCGTCTGTCACCCTTTCCGGAGAAATACCATGAATAATAGGCAGCAACACAACGTCGCCCTGGTCGCGGGCGCCAGCGGCATTGTCGGCAGACAGATGGTCAACACGCTCCTGCACCATCAGTGGCAGGTGATCGGCCTTAGCCGCCATGCCGGGTCGCATCCTGACGGCATTCCGATGGTCAAGATCGATTTACTGGATGAAAAGGACAGCGCCCGGGCGCTGCGCTCCCTGGACGGTACCACCCATCTCTTTTACAGCGCCTGGGCGAACGCGGCGAACTGGGAAGACATGGTTGAGCCGAACGTCACCATGCTGCGTAATCTGGTCAGCATCCTCGAAAAAACGGCACCTTTGCAGACGGTAAGCCTGATGCAGGGGTACAAGGTCTACGGCGCGCATCTGGGACCGTTTAAAACCCCGGCGCGCGAAAGCGATCCCGGCGTACCGGGTGCCGAATTTAACGCCGCGCAGCTTGCGTGGCTCAGCCAGTTTCAGCGGGGAAAGCGCTGGCACTGGAATGCCATCAGGCCGGGCGTGGTAGGGAGTGCGGTACCGGGCAATGCCATGAACCTTGCGCTGAGCATTGCCCTGTACGCCTCCCTGTGCAAGGCGCTGGGTTTACCGTTGCGTTTTCCCGGTTCGGAACAGACCTGGCACAGTATCGTTGACCATACAGACGCCGGGCTGCTGGCCGACGCCACTCTGTGGGCCGCCGCGTCACCTGCGGCACAGAATCAGGCGTTCAACGTGAATAATGGCGATATCTGGCGCTGGAGCGAGCTCTGGCCGCGCATCGCACGCTGGTTTGACCTGGACTCTGCACCGCCGGTGAGGCTGTCATTTCATCAGCTGTTTACGGACTATCGCGGCGTATGGCGCGAGCTTGCCGGAGAGCGGCTGGTGGAAGCGGATATTCTGCAGCTGAGCGACGGGCGGTTTGCCGATTTTGTCTTTAGCTGGAATTACGACATGTTTGGTGACGGGAGCAAGCTGCGCAGGGCGGGCTTTACGCAAATGCAGGCGACGGATGAGATGTTTTTCCACCTGTTCGCGCAGTTGAGAGCCGCGCGGATTATTCCCTGACCGTAAGGGTTGTTGTCATCAACGATCGGCGCGTTATACTCACGCGTTAAAATGAATGTATTGTGGGGCAGGGATATGCACGAAAGTCTAAAAATGATATCAGTCGCTCTGCCCCTCATTGCGCTTCTCATTCTGTTAAGCTTTTTGGTCAGACGCATTCGCCAGGCAAAACGTATCATTTCAGACCGTAACGGGATGAAAAAGATCTCTGCCAGTCCCTCAATATTTGGCGGAAATGCAGGTAAAACCTGGTTTTATGATGACCAGTTTTTATATGAAGTTAAAAACAACGCCACCCGTAAAATTGCGCTGGCTAACATCATTAAAATCAGACCGGGGAATACCGAGATAAACAGCAGACGGGTCTGGATTGTTATTTACCGCGACGGTGTTAATGAAAAACAGGTGCAGTTTTATAACAATCTTACCCTCTGGAATCATAACTTCACGGCTTTTCTGGTAGCGGTAAAACGTGCCAATCCTGACGCTGTGGTTAAAGAACGCGCAATCCTCAATGTGTGAAAAAGAACCGCAGACGGTTTGCGGACGCTGCTCCTGTGCAGCGTCCATAGCATCAGGGTTAAGGGCTTACTCAACCGTTAACGCATCGACAACCTCGGCCACGCTTTTCACGCTGCGGATATTCCCGATCCCCGTGCCGAGCGCGATATACCCTTCATCGGTATTATTTTCCAGCATGCCCAGGCGCAGGCCCCGTAATCCGCCCATCGCCTTGCCCAGCGCTTCGTTGCTTGCGCCAGCTTTATCCATCGCCGCCAGTTTTTTCGCCAGCTTGCCGGGGAGAGAACGATAGTAGTGGGGAACGGTGCGGAAAAGCAGCAGGTCCAGGCCGTTGGCGGCAACAATTTTCTCTTTGACCCCCTGCGGCACGCGGCTTTCTTCGGTACTGATAAAGACCGAACCGGCAAACACGCCTTCCGCCCCTAACGCATGCGCCGCTCTGGCGGTGCGATTATCGGTTATACCGCCCGCCGCCATCACCGGGACGTGCTTCACGGCATCGGCAATCAGCGGCACGATGGAAAAGGTCCCCAGCGCCGTCGCGGGTAGCGTCCCACCCTCGTCAAAACCGGTGGCGACGATGATGTCTGCCCCCATTTCTTCAGCCAGAAGGGTATTTTCCGGCGTGGGATTGATGTCGCGGTAGATAATGGCAATGCCCGCCTCTTTTAACTCATTGAACAGCGCGGGAATAATGCTGCCTTCCCCATAGCCCGTATACACCACGGCCCTGACGCCTTCCTCTTTTACCACCTTAAGAATTGGCCCGGTCCAGACGTCATTAACGGCGGTGGGGATCAGGTTCACGCCGAAGGGTTTTTCGGTCAGCCGTTTGGTTTTCCGAATTTCTTCCCGCATTTTTTCGGCGGTTGCTTCCGGCGTGGAGACCGCGGTATCGGCGGTTAAACCGGCGTTGGGGCCCAGCACGCCGAGTCCTCCGGCATTGCTGACCGCGGCCACTAAACGGGCATCAGTAAGCCAGGATAACGGTCCCTGAATAACGGGCTTTTCGATACCCAGGATCTGACAGATACGGTTATTTTTCATAGCAGACTCTCCCTTACGTTTGAATGAGGGAGAGTGTAGAGAGGAAGATTGTTAGGAAAAATAGCCAAAAACATTCATCACTGTTATAAAATTAATAACAATCATTTTATTCTGCGCGCGGCAAAAAATACCCCTTATGCAAATAAACCTCTTTGAATCTATCCGGATTTTTATTGAAATTGTCGACTCGGGGAGCCTTACCCAGGCGGCGGAAAATCTGCAGGTCCATCGCCCGGCAGTGACCAAAGCGCTGCAGCTTCTGGAACAACACAGCGGCACGCGGCTCCTGCAGCGCACCACGCGTCGGATTAGCCTGACGCCGGATGGGGAAGCCTTTTATCGCCGCAGTAAACCCCTGCTGGCGCAGGCGGACGAATTACTGGAGTCGTTTGGCGCCGATCGACCGATACACGGCCAGCTGCGTGTGGATATGCCCATCTCTTTTGCGGCGCTGCGGGTGATACCCAACCTGCCTGATTTTTATCGTCAGCATCCTGATATCGACATCATCCTGAGCAGTTCTGACCGCCGTCGGGATATGCTGCGGGACGGTCTGGACTGCGTGCTGCGGGTGGGCGAGCTGGACGACGGCGACTATATCGCGCGTAAAATCGGGAACATTAAAATCACGACCTGCGCCAGCCCGGCCTGGCTGGCTGAACACGGTACGCCAGAAACGCTGGAGGATTTACGCAAGCATCAGGCGATTAACTGGATTAACAACAGCAGCAGGCACGTTCAGCCGTGGACGTTTACCACGCCAGAGGGCGTTGCGGAGATCGCGCTACCCGGTAAGCTCGTGGTGGATAACTCCGAGGCCTACATCGCGGCAGGCCTGGCCGGGCTGGGGGTAATGCAGGGAATGAATCTCTTTCTCCAGCCTTACATTGACCGCGGCCTGCTGGTTGAGGTCCTGCCTGAATATCGTTCGCCGGACCGCAAACTGTCACTGCTCTACCCACACCGTCATCTCTCCCGCAAAGTGCGGGTATTTACCGAGTGGCTGGAGAGTCTGGTGTGAAAGCGGCCAGCTCATGGCATAGCGCACCAATCTGCTCCACGGCAGTGAGCAGGCGGGGCGTCGGTTCGTTTGCACAGTTTAGCCGCAGAAAGTGCGTGAGTTCTGCGCCAGGGGAAAACAGGGGGCCGGGGCTGACGCCAATACCCCGCGCCAGCGCGCGGCGATGCACCTCCAGCGCGTTGACCTGCGGAGGAAGTTCGACCCACAGCAGAAAGCCAGCTGCGGGGACGTTTACGCGGGTACCGGGGGGAAAACTGGCCTTGACCCGCACCACGACGGCGGCGATTCCCTCTGCGATCCGCCGCTTTAGCCGCCGCAGGTGACGGTCGTAGTCGCCGTTTGCCAGCATCTCGCTCGTCGCGGCTTCCAGCAGCGGCGCGCCGGCCCAGTCTCCGGCCATGCGGGCCTGCAAGACCTGCGGGTAATAGCGTCCGGCGGCAATCCAGCCTATTCGCCACCCCGGTGCAAGCGTTTTAGACAGGGAGCTGCAGTAAATCACATTCCCGTTCTGGTCGAAGGCTTTGCAGGCCGGAGGACGTTGCCCGTCACCGACCAGGTCACCGTAAACGTCGTCCTCAATCAGAGGAATACCGGCTTCTTCAAGCAGAGCAACCAGTTCCTGCTTGCGCGCGACGGGCATGCTGGCACCCAATGGGTTTTGCACGGTGGGCGAGGCCAGGACGGCCGCGGGACGGTGGCAGCGGATGGCGTCAGCCAGCGGTTCCAGTAACAGACCTTCAGCAGGATCGGTGGGAATTTCTAAGGCCTTCAGGCCTAAATCCTCCAGCAGCAGGAGCGTGCCAAAGTAGGCGGGCTGCTCCACCGCCACCACATCACCTGGCTGACACACGGCCCGCAGGGCCAGGCGCAGCGCCTGCGTCGCGCCTGCGGTAATAATCAGATCGTCCGCGCCGAAGCGGGCTCCCCACTGCGCAGCACGCGCCGCAATCTTGCTTCGTAAATCACGCCTTCCCGGCGGCAGGCTGTAGCTCTGCCCATGCGCGTCCAGACGACGGCCCACGGAGTGTAACGCCCGCTGTAGCGCATCTCCTGGCAGCCACGCGGGATCGGGCAGGGCGGCGCCCAGCGGGATCAGCCGGGCTTCTGCACTGCTGAACAGCGACCGGGCCACGGCGGACATAGTCACGGGCACCGGGCCCGGCGTGGAACGCGCGGGCTCCGCGCGCGGAGGGTGGCTGATCTGGTGGATGTAATAACCTGAACGCGGTCGCGCAACGATCAGCCCTTCAGCCTCAAGGCAGCGAAGGGCCTCCAGCGCCGTCGGAAGGCTCACGTGCTCGCGTTCGGCCAGTTTACGCGCGGAGATCATCCGGTCACCGACTCGCAATGCGCCTGAAGAGAGCGTGAGGCGCAGACGCTCAGCAATCCGGCGATAGTGTGGGGAGGGGGCAGACATGGGTATCTGTTCAGGCTAATTTTCGATAAAACTGACTATACAGCCAATGATGTGCGCCATCTATAGTGTCCGGCATGTTCAGGACAAGGAGGCATTATGCACAGCGATAATTTCGACATTTCCTCGTATTTCAAACGCATAAACTACACCGGACCGGCGGCGGCCGATACGTCCACCCTGCATGCGCTGATGCGTCATCAGCTCTTTTCCGTTCCCTTTGAAAATCTGGACGTGCAGGCGGGGAAAATTGTCTCGCTGGCGCCAGACGACATTGCCGAGAAGGTGTTAAAGAAAGGGCGCGGTGGCTACTGCTATGAGGTGAACGGGCTTTTTGCCATGGCGCTGGAAGCACTCGGCATTCCTTACCGTTTCGTGGCGGCGCGCCCGATGTTCTACCCCGCGCGGCGGCCGAAAACCCATATGGCGCTCATCGCCGAGGTGGAGAGCCGCCAGTGGCTTTGCGATCTCGGGTTCGGCAGCTACGGCATCCGCGCGCCAATGGCGCTGGACACGCTTGATGTGGATATCACCCAGGATTTCGACACGTTTCGCCTGAGCCGCAGCGCGGAGGGCGAGTATCTGCTTGAGGCGAAGGTGGAAGGCGAATGGGCCCGACAATACGGCTTCGATCTCACGCCCCAGGAGTGGATTGATTTCGTTCCGGCAAACTACCTGAACTCGACGCATCCTGATGCTATTTTTGTGCAGAAGCGGGTGGTGGTGCAGCACAGCCCGGAAGGACGCCAGATTTTGCTGGGCGATATGCTGAAAACCATCACGGCGAATGGCACTGAAACGCGGCAGCTGGCGGAGGAGGACATCCGCCATGTCCTGAAAGACCGTTTTGCGCTGACCGCCGCGTAATCGGAGAAAGATGGGGACTCAGCCCGGCCCGTCGGCTGCGGCTTTGCGCTGAGCCCCCCACTGTAACAGCAGGCTAAACGACGCGGGTAACACGGTCAGCGTCACCAGCGTCGCAGCCAGCAGCCCGCCGATAATGGCATAGGCCATTGGACCCCAGAAAACCTGGTGAGAGATCGGGATCATGCCCAGAATGGCGGCGCAGGCGGTCAGACAGATGGGTCTGGCCCGGTGCTCCGCGGCCGCCATAATCGCGGCATCATTTGCCATCCCCTGAGCAAGATTGCTGTCAACCTCGCTAATCAATATCACCGCGTTACGCACGATCATCCCTGCCAGGGCGATGACGCCCAGCAGCGCGACAAACCCCATCGGCGTGCCGCCAGGCAGCATAGCCAGCACGATCCCCGGTAAACCAAACGGGGCCATCAGGAGCGCCAGCAGCATACGGGAATATCGCCGCAGCTGAAGCATCAGCAGCATCAGCATGATGACCAGCGTCACCGGAAGAACGGTAAAGACGGAGCTGTTCCCCTTATCCGATTCGGCAACCGCGCCGCCTTCTTCAATGCTGTAACCTGCGGGCAGGCTCGCGCGCAGTTTATCCACCGCCGGACGCAGCGCGGCGGATACCGCTTCAGCCCTCAGCTCCGGGGCGAGGTCGGTTTGCACCGTGATAAAGGGCACGCGCTGGCGGCGCCAGATGACCGGATCGTCCACGCCCCAGACCGGCGTTGCGACGGCGCTGAGCGGAATTTTTTTACCGTCATTCCCCTGAATCGTGAGCGAGGAGAGGGTGGCGGTGCTGTGACGTGCATCGTCCGTGGCCCGGAGCACCACGTCGACAAGGCGGTCATTATCTCTGATGGACGTGACAACGCTGCCGGACCAGACGGTATTCAGCGTGCGGGCGAGGCTTTCTGACGATATTCCCGCCACTCTGGCCGCCGTCTGATTCACCTTAAGGGTGATGACCCTCTCCGGCTCTCCGGCCGTCTGGTTAACGTCGCGTGAGAACGGGGAGCGGCCAATCGCGTCCGTGAGACGGTTCGCAAGCGCCCGGACCTGCAGATAATCCGGCCCGCTCACCCGGTATTTGATGGGCCAGCCGACGGGAGGCCCCAGCTCAAGGGGCGACACGCGGGTGATGATGTCGCTAAATTGCGTCGCCAGGATCGTGTTGAGCTGTGCGTGCAGACGATCCCGCGCCGCAAGATCCTTCGCGACCACAACCATCTGGGCGATATTTTCATTTTCCAGCAGCACGTCCATCGGCAGGTAAAAACGGACGGCGCCTGAGCCAACGTACGTCGAAAAGCGATCGATATTGCTGTTGTCGGCCAGCGCTTTTTCCAGCTTTTCCACCTCTCTGAGCGTTTCCGGCTGCGACGCGTTGGCCGGAAGCGTCAGGCTGACCAACAACTCGGGCCGGTCCGAGGCGGGGAAAAACTCGCCCTGCATAAACGTCGTGCCGTACGCTGACAGCCCCAGCGCGGCAAGCGCAATCAGTACGGTAGCGAGCCGGTGGCGGAGCGCCAGGCGTAAAAGCCGTCCATACCCGCGCGCGATCCGTCCCGGTCCTGCCGCGTGATGTCTGACTTTTTCCGGCAGCAGCCACGTGCCCGTTAGCGGCGAAAACAGGATCGCGACGGCCCAGGAGCAGAGCAGGGCGATGAGCACCACCGCAAACAGGGAGAAGCAGTATTCACCGGCGCTGGAGGCCGCAAAACCAACGGGAATAAAACCGGCAATCATGACCAGAGTACCGGTGAGCATCGGGAAGGCCGTCGTTTTGAATGCATAGGTGGCCGCGAGTCGACGGGAATCCCCCGCTTCCAGTCGGGAGACCATCGTTTCGACGGCGATCATGGCGTCATCCACCAGCAGGCCCAGGGCAATGATCAGCGCCCCGAGCGAGATACGCTGAAGGCCGATGCCGGCGAGCATCATGCCGACAAACGTCATGGCGAGCACCAGCGGAATGGCCGTCGCCACCACCAGTCCGGCCCGCAAACCCAGCGAGACAAATGAAACCGCCAGCACGATAACAACGGCTTCGATAAGTACCCGGATAAACCCGCTTACCGCTTCACTCACCACCGCTGACTGATCGGCGACTTTCACCATCTCGATACCGTGCGGCAGCCCGGCGCTGAGGGCCGCCATTTTTGCGTTCAGCGCAGCACCGAAACGCAGCATGTTGCCTGTCGGCGCCATCGACACCGCCAGCCCGATAGCCGGTTTGCCGTTCACCCGGTAGGCCGGGGCCGGTGGCTCGGCGATTTCCCGGGTGACGGTGGCAATGTCGGTCAGCGGAATATAGCGATTGTTAACGTGCAGCGTGACGGCGCGCAAACTCTCTTCGGTGGTGAGCGCCCCGCTGACCTTTATCGCCATGTTCTCCTGCCCGGTACGCATCGTTCCTGCCGGGACAACGGCGTTTTGCGCCCGGAGGGCGTTGGCAACGTCCTGAATATCCAGCCCCATCCCGGCCAGGCGTGCCGGAGAAAAGGCGAGAACCCACTGCTCCTGCTGTTCGCCCAGCAGGGTGGTTTTGCCCATATCCGGCAGGGACATGAGTTCGCGCCGTATTGTCTCTGCGCGATCCCGTACCTCCCGCAGGGTGAAGCCTTCGGGAATAAAGGCGTAAATTGTGCCGAACGTGTCGTCAAACTCGTCATCCACGGCAGGACCCTGCACCCCTTCGGGCAGGGACGGCGCGATGTCCTGCATTTTTTTGCGAACCTGATACCAGATATCGGGCACGCTTTGCGGGGGCGTATCGTCACGGAGGTTGACGTGGATAACGGTGCGTCCGGCACGGGTTTCACTTTCGAGATAGTCCAGCCAGGGCGTTTCCTGCAGCTTTTTTTCAAGCGTATCGGTCAGCAGGCGGGTGGTATCCGTCACGGAGGCTCCCGGCCACTGTGCGGAGACGACGGCCGTTTTAATGGTGAATGCCGGATCTTCGTTACGCGGCAGCTTCTCATAGCAGAACACGCCCATCGCAATCACCAGCAGCATGAAAAAGCTGACCATCTGCTGGTTCTTCAGCGCCCAGGCGGAGAGGTTAAATTGGGCTTCCGATCCTGTGTTCATGGCTGAACCTCTCCGGCCATCACCGGCTCGCCGGGTCGTAATGTGCTCACGCCCGCCGTAATCACCCTGTCGCCGGGCTCAAGGCCGGAGGCAATCATGACGGAGGTGGCTGTATAGCCGACGGGCACCACCACGCGCAGCTGTGTCCGCGACTGCGGGGTAATCACAAAAACCGCCGGTTTGTCGCTGGCTCGGGTCAGCGCCGACGCGGGAAGCGCGTACCCGTGCGGGGCGGCGGAGGGCAACGTCACGGTGACGCTGGCGCCCAGCGCCATGGCCCCCGGCGGGTTTTGCAGGGTGGCTCTGACGCGCCACGTGCGGGTCTGAGGATCGGCCTGCGGGGTGATATCCCGCAGTGCGGCAGACGCCTGCACCGACGGGTCGCCGAGCAGGGAAACCTGCAAAACCGCTTTATCCAGAGACGGGATCGCATCGGGCGCGGCAATGTCAAACGCCACGTCGCGGGCTTCCCCGGTCGCCAGCGTCAGCACGGACTGGCCGTCGCTGACAACCTGTCCCGCAGAGGCGCTCACGGCCGTGATGACGCCCGCTTGCGGAGCGATAAGTCGCGTCCAGCCGAGGCTTTCGCGGGCATTTCGCCATGCGGCCTCGCTGCTTTTTAAGCGCGCGCGGGCGACAAGCCAGTCAGCCCGGGCGCTGTCGAGCTGCGTGCGGGCTATCGCGCCCGTTGGCATAAGCTTTTGCATGCGACTGACGTTAAGCGCGGCGACCTGGGCAGAGGCTTTGGCGCCTTCATAGTCGGCCGCTGCGCTGTCCAGCTGGTTTTGCCCGGTCGTATTATCAAGCGTGGCCAGCAGCTGTCCGGCAGTGACCCGGTCGCCAATATCGACGCTACGCGTCAGTATCCGGCCTCCGGTGCGAAAGCTCAGGGTCGTTTCATCGTGGGCATGGATCTCACCGGTTCTTTCCAGCGCGGGAAGGGATTGGGCGGAGCCAACGACGACGTAGCGTACCTTACGCACTGGGTCAGGTTTGTTTTCGTGTTTATCACCGCAGCCGGTCAGCGGAAAAATCGCCAGCGCAAGCAGGGCCAGGGGAAGAAAATGCAGCCAGGAAAGGGTACGCGCCACGCCGTACAAATGATGCAGGCAGTGGCGGAGGGAGAGAAAAAATTCGTCTGACATAACGCCGCTCCATAAAGGGAATGGCGTTATTAAATACGCGCTACGTCGAGAAAGATTCGATGTTCTGTCAAGGCTTTATCAAGAGGGGAGATTTTCATTATCGGACGGATGCCAGGGCAACAAAATGCACACCGCGAGGCCGCCGGTTTCCGGTAATGACGCGCTAATCTCACCCCCATGCGCCTCGCAAATCGCCCGGGCGATGGACAAACCGAGGCCGCTGCCGCCGGAATGCCGCGCGCGGGACTGCTCCTCGCGGCTAAAGCGTTTAAACATTTCCGGTAAGAACTGGGGCGACACGCCCGGCCCGTCATCGGTGAATTCGAGGATGTAATGCCCGCTGGCGTAATGCAGCGCCACCTCAAGGTGGCCGCCTTCGCGTCCGTAACGTAGCGCATTTTCCATGAGGATGGTAACGACCTGCCCCATACGGAACGCATCGCCCCGGAAGGGGCTGGTGTGCGGGTTACGCAGCGTTATCCTGAAATGATGCGCATCCGCCTGGGGCATGATCCAGGCAGCCCGCTCCTGAATCAGCTCATCCAGACAGAACGGCTGATCCTCCAGCACAAGGTTACCCGCGTCTGCCAAAGAGAGAAGGTGGAGCTCGTCGGTGAGGCGGTTGAGGTGCTGGAGCTGTTTCATCACCATGCCCAGCTGCGCCGGGCTGGCATCAAACACGCCGTCTAACATGCCCTGCAGACGCCCGATGGCGGCCGTCAGGGGCGAGCGCAGCTCGTGCGCCATCGCGACGTGCGAGGCGCGGAGCTCTTTCTCATAGCGGGCCAGTTGCCCCGTCATGGAGTTGAAGTCCGCCGCAAAGCTGACCATTTCTGCCGGTGCATCCTTGATGAGCTCTGCCTGACGGCCAAACTGCCCTTCGGCGACATCCTTTGCCGCATCGCGAAGGCGGCTGAACTGCAGCGCCAGCGGGCGGGCGTGTTTGAGCCCCATCACCACAATAAACGGGATCATCACCAGCACCAGCAGGGCCACCGTGACCCAGTCCGCTGAGGCGATGGACGGCGTGGAATAGCTCAGGCCCCACCAGGTATCCACAATCGTGTGGAAGCGGGCCGGATTGGCCTGCGGGTTCTGGCTGAGCGTAAGAAACTCCTGCCGGACCGCTGGCGGCATCCTGCCCATGATCCAGTAGTTCTGGACCGCATAGCGCAGCCACATGCAGGTGGCAATGACGATCACGCTGCCGATAGCCAGCGCCAGGATGCGCGCGCAAATCCAGCGCCACAGAGAGGCGTGCCGGTTTTTTATCATGGCTGTCTGAACCTGTAACCCACGCCGCGCACGTTGATCAGCACGCCGGAAATACCCACAGCTTCGAGTTTTTTACGCAGGTTATAAATATGGGTGTCGACAACGCGCTCCAGCGCCTCGCTTTCCGGCAAACAGTGTTCCAGTAAATACTGGCGGGAAAACGGGTGCGCAGGCGAGCGCAGCAGCGTTGCCAGAAGCGAGAATTCCGTTGGCGTAAGATCGAGCATCACAGGCGCGTCGTCGCCGTTGTCCACGCACGCCACAATGGCGGCGACATCCACCGCCAGCGTTTGCCAGCGAAGGATCTTTTCCTCTGTCTCTTTTTTACTGCTGCGCCGCAGCACCGCCTGCACCCGCGCCACCACTTCGCCCGGATGATAAGGCTTCACCACGTAATCATCGGCACCGTAGCGCAGGGCGCCAATGCGATCGGGAGTATCCCCCATGGCCGTGACCATGATCACCGGCACATCGCTTTTACGACGCAGGCCCGCCAGCACCTCGGTGCCGTTAAGTCCCGGCAGCATGACGTCCAGCAGGATGAGGTCGGGCTTCCACCGCTGCGCCATATCCAACCCGGAAAGACCGTCTCCGGTAATGGTCACGTCGTAATTTTCACGCCGTAAATAGGCTTCGAGCACGCCAGCCGCGTCGGCGTCATCTTCAATAATCAGCACTCTTCTGGATAACATCCGTTCACCTTGACCATTTCTTAACACTATCCCGACGATTCATTGATTCAGCCAAATCATACTGCGCCAACATTGTGTGGCTGTTCCTGTCTCAGGAGACGCCAGCGTCTGTAAGGAGAGCAGTATGATAGCGATAAAAAAAGTCCTGTATATGTCCGTCCCGCTTCTGATGGTCGTGGCATCCGCCGCGCAGGCGGATGATGACACCGCGTCCGATTCCTTAACCGTCGGGCTGGGAGGGCAATATGCCCCGCGTTACTCAGGCTCAGACAAGCAGGTGTGGCAGGTGGTTCCTGTGCTGCAGGGACGCAAAGGCGCTTTCTTTGTTGATGCACAAAAAGGGGTGGGATATGACCTGCAAAACGACAGCGGCTGGTATTTCGAACACACGCTGGGCGACGACCCCGGAAGGGCTGATAAAAATTCTGGCTGGCGCGAGGGGGCAAACAACCTGAAAGGGATGGGGGATATTGATGCCACCCTGAATACCGGCCTTGCCGTGGGCTGGCAGGCTGCGCCATGGCTGAGCATGGAAGGCAAAGCGACGCTGCCGTTAACCGACAGTCAGGGGGCAAGCTATCAGGCCTCCGTTACGCTGATCCCGGTACAAAATAACCAGGACACGATAGCCTTTCAGTCTGCGGCCCTGTTTGGCGACAGCCGTTACCTGAATACCTGGTATGGGGTCAGCGAGCAGCAGAGCCGCCGCACCGGCTATCGCCGCTATGCTGCGCCGGGTGGATTTTACGGCGTCGACACCAGCCTGACCTGGAGCCATCAGTTCGATGCTCACTGGGGAACGGTCCTCAGCGCGGACTATACCTGGCTTGGCGACCATGCCAATCAAAGCCCGATCGTGATGCGGCGTAATGAGGGGTCTGCAACCGCCGCTATCACCTGGACATTCTAAATTCGCGGATCATGATGTGAGCGAGGGGGCGAGAGGTTTATTTCTTTTTATCCATCATCGCTTTCAAATCGGCAAACGGGTTAAACGTGGCGACGCCCACGTCTTTTTGCGCGTCTTCCCCTGCCACCACGGTGGTGCCGTACTGATCCGCTTCGGTGTATTTCGAATGCTCATGATCGTGGCAAAACAGGCACAACAGCTCCCAGTTGCTGCCATCTTCCGGGTTGTTGGTATGGTCGTGATCGATATGGTGAACCGTGAGTTCACGCAGATTGGAATAGACAAACTCGCGCGAGCAGCGTCCACACACCCATGGATAAATTTTTAATGCTTTTTCGCGATAGCCGCTTTCCAGCCGCGCGTAGTTTTTGGGGATCAAAGCCATTGCCGGTTTTACCTGCCATGAAAAGAGTGGGGAAGAGTATATCCCATAACATTGCGTCGTGACGAACCCGTCAGTTATGTCAATTTATTTGAACCATTCCGTTAAATAAACGGCATTTATTCTTACCGGGTAATGCGTAAAGTGGACAGAACGCAACGCATTATCAGGACACAGGGTTATGAAAAAGATCGGATTTTTATCCTTTGGTCACTGGACGCCTTCACCGCAGTCCGGCACGCGCTCGGCGGCCGATACGCTGCTGCAGTCCATCGATTTAGCCGTGGCGGCTGAAGAGCTGGGGGCCGACGGCGCCTATTTCCGCGTGCACCACTTCGCCCGACAGCTTAGCTCGCCGTTCCCTCTGCTGGCCGCTATAGGGGCAAAAACAAAAACCATCGAAATTGGCACCGGCGTAATCGACATGCGCTATGAAAATCCGATGTACATGGCCGAAGATGCGGGCGCGGCGGATCTGATTTCCGGCGGTCGCCTGCAGCTGGGCATCAGCCGGGGCTCACCGGAGCAGGTTATTGATGGCTGGCGGCATTTCGGCTATGTCCCGCAGGAAGGGGAAAGCGAGTCGGATATGGCGCGTCGTCATACCGAGGTGCTGCTTGAGGTGCTGCGTGGGGAAGGGTTTGCCAAACCGAACCCACAGCCAATGTTCCCCAATCCGCCGGGGCTGCTGCGTCTGGAGCCTTATTCAGAAGGGCTGCGCGAGCGTATCTGGTGGGGCGCGGGTTCTAATGCGACGGCGGTATGGGCGGCAAAACTGGGCATGAACCTGCAAAGCTCAACGCTGAAGGACGATGAAACCGGCGAGCCGTTCCACATTCAGCAGGCAAAACAGATCCGCGCGTACCGTCAGGCCTGGAAAGACGCAGGGCATACGCGCGAGCCGCGCGTGTCGGTTAGCCGCAGTATTTTTGCGCTGATGGACGACCGTGACCGGATGTATTTCGGTGCCAGCCGCAACGACAGCGATAGCGTGGGTTATCTTGATGAGAAAACGCGCGCCATCTTCGGGCGCAGCTATGCCGCGGAGCCGGACAAGCTGGTTGAACAGCTGAAAAAAGACGAGGCGATTGCCGAGGCGGATACGCTCTTACTGACCGTACCGAACCAGCTGGGGGTGGATTATAATGCGCACGTGATTGAGTCTATTCTCAAACATGTCGCACCGGCAATGGGCTGGCGCGAGTAGTTCCGCTATCAGCCTTGAGATCGTAATGGAAAACCTGGCCCTCTGGTATCGCCGGTTTGGCGAGCCAGACTCTGTTCTGCAACCTGAAAACGCGCCGCTGGGCGCGCTTGCGCCCGGACAGCTCCGCGTGCGGATGCTGTTTTCTCCGGTCAACGCGTCCGATCTTATCCCCATCACCGGCGCCTATCGCCACCGAACCCCGTTACCCGCCGTCGCGGGGTATGAAGGTGTCGGGGTTGTCACCGGGGCGCCCGCCTCGTTTAAGCATCTGGTGGGTAAGCGCGTCCTGCCGCTGCGCGGTCAGGGCACCTGGCAGCGCTATGTGGACTGTCCGGCAGAGTATGCGATACCCGTTCCGGACGTTGTCGACTCGCGCCTGGCCGCGCGGGCCTACATCAACCCGCTGGCGGCGCAGATGATGCTGACCCGCTACCCGCCGCGCGGAAAGCGGGTCTTGCTCACGGCTGCAGGATCCGATTGCGCCATCCTGCTGGGGCAGTGGGCGCGTCAGGCGGGGGCGGAAGCGGTGTTCGGCATTCACCGTTCCGCCGTGCATGCTGAACGGCTGGAGGCGATGGGGATCACGCCTGTCGCGCAGCATGACGCGCACAGAATCGGCGCCGTCGCCGCACGCAGCGATATCGTCTACGATGCCACCGGCGGGCCGCTTGCGGAAGCGATCCTCAGCGTCATGCCCGAGCCGGGCATGTTTGTTTGCTACGGGCTGCTGTCCGGGCAAGCCTTCACACAGCGGCGGCCTGCGCCGCGCGTGGCGTGGTTCCATATCCGAAACGGTCTGGATGCGCTCAGCGTTGAGGCGTGGCGCGCAGAGTTCGAGCGCATCTGGCTGAGGTTGCCCGGCAGTGAGTACAGCGACGTTACGGTGTACCCGCTGGCGGAGTGGCGAAGGGCGCTAAGCGCTTATCGTGAAGGTGGAAGGACCCGCAAGCCCCTCCTGTCGATGGCGGAATGACGGCTATTTATGACTCATATCGCTCAGCAGCACGGCGATACTTTGCCCGCCCGCCGTCTGCTCCAGACCAATCTTGACGATGATGGTGAGCGGAACGGAGAGCAGCATCCCAACGGGCCCGAGCAGCCAGCCCCAGAATATCAGGGACAAAAAGACCACCAGCGTGGACAGCCCCAGGCCCCGGCCCATCATGCGCGGTTCCAGTATGTTACCGAACACCAGATTGATGACCAGGTATCCGGCCAGCAGGATCAGCGCGTCATAAAGCCCGCTGAAAACCAGCACCTGAAGGATAGGGGGGATCGCCGCCAGCACGGAGCCGATGTTGGGAATGTAGTTAAGCGCAAACGCCAGTAACCCCCAGACGAACGCAAAGCGGACGTCCAGCGCCAGAAGCATCACCCAGACGACAACGCCCGTCACCAGGCTAATGGCGGTTTTCAGCACCAGATAGCGAGAAACGCTGTCCAGCGCGCGTTGAATCGCCCCCATTCCTTCAACCGGACGGACCATGATCTGCTGCAGCTTTGCCGGCAGCTGGGGCACCTCCAGCAGCATGAACACCACCGTTAAGAACAGCAGGAAAATGGAGGTCATGGCGTTGGAAAGCTGCGTCAGCAGGCTGGTGACGATCGTCATCGCCGCATTGGGGTCGATATATTTCAGGAGTTCCTCAACCGAGATTTCGATCCCCGCGCGCTGCAGCCAGGGCTCCAGCTGCAGCAGGGGGATCGCCAGCGAAGAGCGATATTTCGGCAGCGTTCGCGCCAGTTCATTGAGCGAGGTGCCCAGATAAGCGACCAGCAGCACCATCGCCACAATAATGATGCTGATAAGCAGCGTGATGGCCAGCACGCGCGGGATGCGCAGCCGCGTCATGCGCTGCACCAGCGGGTTGAGGATCACCGCAATAAACAGGGCCAGAATAAAGGGCACAATAATGTCGGCGGCAAAGCGCACGCCTGTCAATATGATCACCAGCATGCCCAGCATGATGACAATTTTTAACCCGTTCAGGGTAATGATGGGTTTAGCCATGGTGACTCCGCAATTTTTGTTATTTTTATAATAAAGGCGAAAGGCGTTGCAATAAACTAACCAAAATCAAACAGGGTGGGTAAAGAATTGCAAAGACTTTGAGTAAAATCCTGGCTTATGGTACAAATTCGGTGTGTTTAACTACCGAGGACAATTTTCATCCGCAAAGACGAGAAGCAACAACGCGGATAATTGTAATTTTATGGACAATATGTTCAGGACGTACTCTTCAAACAATACTGCTGTATATTCCACCTCTTTCTGCCTGCTTTCTGGTGAGCAACACTGGCGCACCGCACTCTAGTCATTTCTTCTGCCTGAGCTGGCGCTAAGCGCTTAGCTGACTGATTTCAATTCGTATTTTTGGGTTTGCTGCACGCAGCGGGCCACGATGGATTATATTCTCAAGCAGGAGAAAAACATGTTTTACTGGATTTTATTAGCACTGGCTATTATTGCTGAAATTACCGGCACGCTGTCGATGAAGTGGGCAAGCGTCAGCGATGGCAATACCGGTTTTATTTTGATGCTGGTGATGATTTCGCTTTCTTATATTTTCCTCTCATTTGCGGTGAAAAAAATTGCGCTGGGCGTCGCGTATGCCCTGTGGGAAGGGATCGGTATTTTGTTGATTACGCTGTTCAGCGTTCTGATATTTGACGAAACATTAACAACAATGAAGGTCGCCGGATTAACGACGCTGGTCGCGGGTATTGTGCTGATTAAATCAGGTACCCGTAAGCCGTCTAAAGTGCAGAAGGAGCAGAACCATGCAACAGTTTGAGTGGGTTCATGCGGCCTGGCTGGGGTTCGCCATCGTGCTGGAAATTCTGGCGAACGTCCTGCTGAAATTCTCCGATGGTTTTCGCCGTAAGCTCTACGGCCTGATGTCGATTGCCGCGGTTCTGGGAGCGTTCAGCGCGCTGTCCCAGGCGGTAAAAGGGATTGACCTGTCGGTGGCCTATGCGCTGTGGGGCGGTTTTGGTATCGCCGCCACGCTGGCCGCAGGCTGGGTGCTCTTCGGTCAGCGTTTAAATAACAAGGGCTGGATGGGACTCATCTTGCTGCTTGCCGGTATGATTATGATAAAACTCGCCTGACGCTCATAAAGCCATCCTTTACAGGCAGCGAAATTCGCTGCCTGTATTACGCTTAGAAAAGCAAAACCCTGAAGAGGATGGCGGATGTATCGCACATTAAGCTGGCGCAATATTCCCACCGCGAGAACGTTGTTTGCCATGGTCTTTATGGCGGGCATCGGCTTAATCATCTCCGTCGTCGCACTCCTCTATCTTTCCCTGCATCTTATCAGCACCAAAACCAATGAAATTGATGAACATCGCGCGGCGCTTTCCGTACAGGGGGCCATTCAGACATCGGTCAACCGCGTCTCCTCGCTGGTGCTGGATAACGCCGTCTGGGACGATGCGGTGCGGGAGGCCTACCGTCCCACGCTCGATACTAACTGGTTGTATAACACCTGGGGCGCCGGCTTTAAAATCAACAACCTCTATGATGGCACCTTCGTGCTTGATGAGCATTTCAACGTCATCTGGGGATCGTTTCAAAGTCAGCCATTTCAGGAGACGAATCTCGATTTTTTCGGTAAGGGGCTGAAGGCGCTTATTGCTCAGCACGCGCGCGCCCTGTCAGGGGATAAAAATATCTATGCCGGGATCAGCAAAACGCGAAGCGGCGTCGCCTTTGTGGGCATTGGGCTGATTCGCCCGATGGTCGGAAGATTACAGGTTACCGACGGAACGCGCCGCTATCTGGTAATCACCCGTCATCTGAACGCCAGAATTTTATCCGACCTGGGGTCGACCTTTCAGATCGATAACCTGCACTTTACGCCGGATAAAATTAACGAGCTGAGTATGCCGCTGCGCAGTTCGGCAGGGGAGCTGCTGGGCTATCTTAACTGGCAGGCACGGCTTCCGGGAGCGCAGGCCGCCCGGGCGGCATCCTCTGATATCACCCAGATTGTCGTGCTGGCATCGGCCCTGATCCTGCTCTTTATTCTGGTGAGCAGCGTGGGGCTGTACAAGCTTGCGCGCGGAGAAAGCCAGGCGCGTCTGGTGGCCAGAACGGACTGGCTAAGCCATCTGCCGAACCGGCGAGCGCTCATCGAGGCGCTGGATCGGGTGAGCTTACGCGGAGATATCGACGTCAAAAGCGTGGTGTTTATCGATCTGGATGGCTTTAAAGACGTGAATGACATCTACGGCCACAGCGTGGGTGACGATCTCATCGTGGCGATTGCGAAAACGCTGAGTGAACGCGTGCCGCCGGGGGGAATGCTGGCGCGTATGGGCGGGGATGAGTTTGCCATGACAATCGGCGGTGATAAGGCAGAGACACAGGCCACCGCTTTTGCCGTGTCGGTGCTGGATTCTCTCTCCGCCCCGATTCAGCTGGGGGAACGCACCATCCATATCGGGGCCAGTATCGGGATCGCCAGCGGAACCCTGATTGAATGCACCAGTTCCGAGCTGTTTCGTCGCGCCGATATTGCCATGTACCATGCCAAAATGAGCGGGAAAGGGCGTATCACCCACTACGACGCCGAGCTGAATAGCGCCCGTGAGCGCAAGCTGGCGATTGAAAATCAGATCCGTAACGGTCTGGAGCGCGATGAGTTTGAGGTCTGGTATCAGCCGATTATTGACGCCCGCAGCCAGAAAATGAGCAGCGTCGAAGCGTTAGTCCGCTGGCCGCGTCGCCCGGAAGGGCCGCTGGGCCCGGATACCTTCATCGCCATCGCGGAGACGAGCGGTCTGATTTACAAACTGGGCCAGTTTGTGTTGCAGCGCGCCTGTCAGGATCTCCAGCCATACGGTGACTTAACGCTTTCCGTTAATATTTCTCCCGCACAATTCCGCGATCCCGCCTTCGAAGACAAAGTGGCCAGCGTGCTGGAAACCACCCATTTCCCTGCCAACCGACTGCAGCTGGAGGTCACGGAGTCTTATGTGCTGGAAAATCCGGAGCGTGCCCGCATGGCGATAGCCAATCTTAAAGCGCTGGGCACCGCGGTGGCGCTGGACGACTTTGGCACCGGCTATTCCAGCATTGGCTATTTGCGGCGTTTTAACTTCGACACCATCAAGATTGATAAATCGCTGGCCGGGCTGGTGGACCACGATGAACAGGCGGCCGCGCTGGTGAGCGGCACGGTGCGGATCGCCAACGCGCTGGGGATGGCGGTGGTCGCCGAAGGGGTCGAAACCGAAAGACAAATGAAACTGCTGCGGCTGGCTGGCTGCGATCAACTGCAGGGTTTCTGGTTCAGCCAGCCGATGCCGATTGAGTCAATCAGGGCATTACATCAGGTCAGACGATGCTGATTTACTGCTGCGCCAGCGCTTCCAGCTTGTCGCGAAAACCGGTCACGGACAAGGCCCGGTTATCGGCCCGCCAGCGATCTTTCGCCGCCGGTGCAGAGCTCTGCACGCCAATCAACTGCCAGCCGTTGTCTGTTTTCAGCATCAGCGGTGAACCACTGTCGCCCGGCAACGTATCACACTGGTGCGAGAGTACGCTGGTTTGCGCCCAGCCCGTCACAATACAGTCGGTGTGGGTGTAAAGGGTATCCAGATGGTCGACTGGATAGCCGGACTGCGTCACCTTCCGGTCGGCGGCTTTCAGCGCGGCGGTGAGTGCGTCTTTATCGCCGTCAAATAACGGCAGCGGCGTAATGCCGGAAGGGGGGTAGCGTAAAACGATCAGGCCAAAGTCCCATGAGGCGGCCGCCGGTGGCACGATCCAGCCGTCACCATCCGGTTTCAGCCGTTTGCCGAGAGACGGATCGACCCGGCCTTCAATGCCGTGTATTTCATAGCGCCAGGTGCCTTTTTGCGACACAAACCGCAAGGCCACCGCTTTATCCGGCTTGCCGTTTGGCGGCGTTAACAGACAGTGGCCTGCCGTCAGGGCAAGCTGAGGGGTGATCAACGTCGCAGTACATAAGTTACCGCTGGCGGTTTCCAGTTGACCTATAGCATCCCAGGGTGCCTGGGTGGGATCGGCGACGCGCGTACGGTCGTCATGATTGAAAAAAAGCGTCTTTAGCTCTTTCGCGCTAATGGTGTCATCACCGCCATCATCCGCATGTGAGAATCCAGAAAAAAGACCAAACGTTCCCAGTAACAACACAACAGATTTACGCATATCTCACTCTGGTGGGGGTAATTATGATTATTAAAAGTGAACCCTATGAAAATACTATAGACGGGACAGCGCTAAAGTGGGAGTAAAATCAGCGTGCTACATTCAGGAAAGATAAAAATGGCTGGCGATGAGCGCGCATAAAATAAGCAGGATCAGAATCAGCTCAAACCGATAGCGCCGCAGCATACGCCCTCCGGATAAAAAAAACGGCGCGGAACCTGTTCCGGTTCAGCGCCGGTTTACCAACGTGCCCCGAAGGGCACGGTTTAGCTTGTACTCTTACGCAGCTGGCTGTGCAGCTGGTTTAGCAGCTTCGTGTTTTACTGCTTTTTTGTGATGCTTTTTAGCAGCCTGGGCTTTCTGCTCTACAGCCGGTTTGGTCGCTTTTTTATGGTGCTTTTTAGCAGCCTGGGCTTTCTGCTCTGCAGCTGGTTTGGTCGCTTTTTTGTGGTGCTTTTTAGCGGCCTGGGCTTTTTGCTCTGCAGCCGGTTTAGCGGCTTTATGATGTTTCTTGTGATGGACAGTTTTTGCTGGCGCCGCGGTGGTCGTTGCAGCAGGTGCCGCAGCAGCCGGTGCAGCAGTGGTTTCAGCAGCGAACGCAGCAGAAGACAGACCCATAGCAGCGGCAACAACCAGAGCTAATACTTTTTTCATGTTCATACCCTCGAATTTGGTTTTTCATTTAACCCCACTGCGGGGCCGTTGAAATAACTATATCCCTGTAAATTCGGGGTTTCCGTGAGTGATTGGTATCGGCGTGTAACCATATGTACATTGCCGGGGTCCTGCACAGACGGCTCCCTCTCCCATGAGGGTATACGGGCTGGGGTGAGGGGGAACATACGACTTCTTTACCTGAGGTCCCTCACCCCTGGCCAAACAGATTACAAATAGCGGGAGGTCAGATGCTCGCGGAAATAACGGATATTCAGATCTTCACCCGTCGCCTGGGTGATTAACTGCGACGTGCTGAAGCGACTGCCGTGCTGCCAGATGTTCTGACGCAGCCACTCAAAGAGTGCGGAAAAATCGCCCTCAGCGATGGAGGCCTGCAGACCCGGAAGCGCCGTTTTCGCGGCGTGGAACAGCTGTGCGGCATACATGGCCCCCAGCGTATACGACGGGAAGTAGCCAAAACCGCCGTCGGTCCAGTGGATATCCTGCATACAGCCGTTGCGGTAGTTGTCTTTGGTGGATAACCCGAGCCAGGCCTGCATTTTCTCGTCCCACAGGGCAGGGATATCGTCCACTTCTATCTCGCCGTTGATCAGCGCGCGCTCAATCTCATAGCGCAGCACCACGTGTGCCGGGTAGCTCACTTCGTCCGCATCGACGCGGATATAGCCCGGCTTCACGCGCTGGTTCCAGGCAATAAAATTCTCTTCGCTGAACGCCGCCTGGCTGCCAAAGCGGGCGTGCACCGCAGGGAGAAGATGCTTGAGGAAGGCTTCACTGCGTCCCAGCTGCATCTCAAAGAACAGGCTCTGGGATTCGTGGATCGCGGTTGAGCGGGCGATGGCAATCGGCTGTCCTGCCCATGCGCGCGGCAGGTTTTGTTCGTAGCGCGCGTGTCCGGTTTCGTGGATCACGCCAAACAGCGCGCTGAGCAGTTCATCCTCGTCGTAGCGCGTGGTGATGCGCACGTCTTCCGGTACGCCGCCGCAGAACGGGTGCGCACTCACGTCGAGGCGACCGCCGTTAAAATCGAAGCCGAGCATCTTCATGGCTTCCAGGCCCAGCTCACGCTGTGTTGCCGTCGGGAAAGGCCCCTGAGGAGGAACAAACGAGCGCTGAGCCTGCTTTTCCACGACGTTTGCCAGCAGGTCCGGCAGCCAGGATTTCATATCGCCGAACAGAACGTCCAGACGGGCGCTGGTCATGTCGGGCTCAAAAATATCCAGCAGCGCATCGTACGGCGTACAGCCTTTGGCTTCCGCCCGCAGGCGCGCCTCTTCGCGGCTAAGTTTGACCACCTCTTTCAGTTTGGCGGAAAAGCCCTGCCAGTCGTTGGCGGGACGCTGCGTGCGCCAGGCGTGCTCGCACCTGCTGCCCGCCAGGGATTTGGCTTCCACCAGCGATTCCGGCAGCAGGGTTGCCTGCTGGTAGTGGCGCGTCATTTCGCGCAGGTTGGCCTGTTCGACGTCATTCAGATCTTCACCTGCCGCCGCCGCTAACAGGTCGCCGACTTTTTTATCGGTCAGGATCTGGTGCTGCAGGACGCTCATCTCCGCCAGCGCCTCGCCGCGTGCGGCGCTGCCGCCGGGCGGCATCATGGTAAACATGTCCCAGCTGGCGATGGAGGTAAGGTGCGAGAAGCGGGAGAGACGCTGGAAGGTTTTCACAAGTGACTGATAGGATGATGTTTTTTGCAATTCTTATTTCCTCATGCCGGGGATGTGTTTCAGGGAGCATACAATGAAACAGACCCAATTCCCCAACATTTCCCACGCGGAGGAAATCTGTGCCGATCTCCTCCGTTGAAACCGTCCCCGGCATTCCGGGAGACGGTTTTCGGTGGGCACTCAGGACTTATCGCGCATAACCTGTTGCAGGATCGCCAGCGCCTGGTTGAACTGGGCGTCCGGAATGGTCAGCGGATAAAGGAAGCGGATCACGTTGCCGTACTGGCCGCAGATCAATAACAGCAGGCCCTGGGCGAGCGCCTTTTGCTGGATCGCCTGCGCGATGGCGGCCGACGGTTCACGGCTCTCGGGGTCAAAAAACTCCGCCGCAATCATCGATCCTCTTCCCCTTATCGCCACGAGCGCAGGGAAGGTGCCCTGAATCTCCTCCAGCGTGGCTTTCAGCCGATCGCCCAGCTGACGGGCACGCGCGCACAGCGACTCGTTGTCGATAATCTTCAGCACCGCGTGCGCGGCGGCCACCGCAAGCGGGTTGCCTGCATAGGTGCCCCCCAGGCCGCCGGGAGCCGGCGCGTCCATGATTTCGGCGCGGCCCACCACGCCGGACAGCGGCATTCCGCCTGCCAGGCTTTTAGCCATCGTCATCAGGTCGGGTTTGTCCGCGTAGTGTTCCATCGCAAACAGTTTCCCCGTACGGGCGAAGCCGCTCTGCACTTCGTCGGCAATCATCACGATCCCGTGCTCATCACAGATACGGCGGATGGCGGCCACCAGTTCTGGCGGGGCGACGTTGAATCCGCCTTCACCCTGAATGGGTTCAAAAATAATCGCCGCCACCTGTTTCGCCTCAATATCTGCTTTGAACAGGCGTTCTATCGCCGCGATGGCATCCTGCGTCGTGATGCCGTGCAGCTCGGAGGGATACGGCACGTGGTAAACCGAGCCCGGGAAGGGGCCAAATCCCAGCTTGTAAGGCGCGACCTTGCCGGTTAAGGCCATGGTCATATAGGTTCGGCCGTGAAAGCCTCCCCCGAAGGCAATCACGCCCGGTCTGCCGGTGTGGGCCCGGGCGATTTTAATGGCATTTTCCACCGCTTCCGCGCCCGTTGTGAAGAACGCCGTTTTGGCCGGGCTCTGCACCGGGGCCAGCTCGTTAAGTTTTTCGGCCAATGAAACGTAGCTTTCATACGGCACAATCTGGTAGGCCGTGTGGGTGAACTGGTGAAGCTGTTTTTCCACTGCGGCCACCAGTTCAGGATGACGATGGCCGGTATTCAGTACCGCGATCCCGGCGGCGAAATCAATATAGTCGTTGCCTTCCACGTCGGTGAGCGTGGCATTCTCCGCCGAGCGGGCAAAGAAATTACACATTACGCCAACGCCGCGCGGGGTGGCAGAAAGTCTGCGCTGATGAAATTCCTGGTTACTCATGTCAGATACCCTTTTGTCGAAACGATCATACGCCAAGACGATCGCGCAGGCTGTAGTACGCCGCGCCCATCGCCGTGAATGGAATCCGCAGGCTGCGGCCGCCCGGGAAGGGGTAGTGCGGGAGGTTGGCAAACGCATCAAAGCGCTCAGCGTCACCGCGCAACAGTTCCGAGATCAGCCGTCCGGCCAGGTGGGTGCAGGTTACGCCGTGGCCGCTGTAGCCCTGCATGTAATAGATGTTTTTATCCAGACGACCAAACTGCGGCATACGCGACAGGGTCAGCAGGAAGTTGCCCGTCCAGCGGTAGTCGATTTTGACGCCTGCCAGCTGAGGGAAAGTTTTCAGCAGCTTTGGCATCACCAGGCGCTCGACATCGTCCGGATCGCGCGCGCCATACACGACGCCACCGCCGTACAGCAGGCGGTTGTCGGCGGTGAGACGGTAGTAATCCAGCAGGTAGTTACAATCTTCCACGCAGTAGTTATTGGGGATCAGCGTGCGGGCGAGCTCTTCCGGCAGCGGGGCGGTGGTCACCACCTGGGTGCCGCAGGGCATGCTGCGTTTTGCCAGCTCCGGTTCGATCTTATCGCCCAGATAGGCATTCCCGGCGACGATCACGTAGCGGGCCGTCACCTGACCATGCTGCGTGCTCACCACGGCCGGGCTGGTGTGCTGAATGGCATTCACCGGGGACTGTTCATACACCCGCCCACCGTTCAGGCGAATGGCGTCCGCTTCGCCGATCGCCAGGTTCAGCGGATGAATGTGCCCCCCGCTGCGGTCCAGCAGCGCGCCGGTATAGCGTTCGCTGTCGACTTCCCGGCGGATGGCGCTGGCGTCCAGCAGCTCCAGCTGCGTGTTGCCGTAGCGTTCCCAGTTGGCTTTTTGCTCCTCCAGCGTCTCCAGCTGCTTATGGTTTAGCGCCACAAACAGCCCGCCGGGACGATAGTCGCACTGGATCTGATAGCGCTGGATACGCTCCCGGATGATCTCCCCGCCTTCAAACATCATGCTCCCGAGCATTCTGGCGGCATCGGGCCCGTAGTTTTTCTCGATCACGTCGATGTCGCGGCTGTAGGAGTTAACCAGCTGGCCGCCGTTGCGTCCGCTGGCGCCGAAGCCGATGCGCGCGCCTTCAAGGAGCACCACGTCGTAGCCCATTTCGGCGAGATGCAGCGCGGAGGAGAGGCCGGTATAGCCGCCGCCCACCACGCACACGTCACAGCTGATCGATTCGTTAAGCGTCGGGAAAGGTTCGTAAGCGTTCGCGCTGGCCGCGTAGTAGCTGGTGGTATGTTCGGTCATGATTGAGGCTCCAGGGCAATCCAGATGGTTTTCAGTTCGGTAAATTTTTCCAGCGCGTGCAGGGACTTATCGCGACCGTTGCCGCTCTGCTTAAAGCCGCCAAAGGGAACGGTCATATCACCGTCGTTATAGTTATTGACGAAGACCGAGCCTGCCTTCAGGCGGCGGCTCATGCGGTGCGCGCGGGAGAGATCGCGGGTCCATACCGCCGCGCCAAGCCCATATTCACTGTCGTTGGCCAGCGTTAAGGCTTCCTCTTCGGTTTTAAAACGGGTGACGACCAGCACCGGCCCGAAAATCTCTTCCCGGCACAGCGGGGAAGCAGGGTCGATGTCGACGAAAATGGTTGGACCGACTGCGGAAGGCCACGATTGTTCCCGCCCGTCCAGCAGCAGCGTACCTTTCCGGGTTCCCTCGCGAATAAACGTGTGGACGGTATCGGCGTGCGCGGCGTCGATGAGCATCCCCATCGTGCTGTCGGGGTCGAGCGGATCGCCCGGCTGCCAGTGGCGGGCCTGCGCCTTCAGCCTTGCCAGGAAGTCATCAGCGATGCTGTCTTCGAGCAGCAGGCGGGTGCCGGCGATACAGACTTGCCCCTGGTTATAAAAAATCCCGGCGGCGGTCGCGCTCACGGCCTTGTCCAGGTCCGGACAGTCGGCAAAGATAATGTTGGCGCTTTTGCCGCCCGCCTCCAGCCAGACGCGCTTCATGTTGCTTTCTCCTGCGTCCTTCAGCAGCTGCTTGCCGGTACGGGTAGAGCCGGTAAACGTCAGCACCTCAACCTCCGGATGCAGTGCCAGCGCCTGGCCCGCTTCGTGGCCGTAACCGCTTATCACGTTCAGCACGCCGTCAGGCAGGCCCGCCTCTTTCGCCAGCCCGGCCAGCCGCAGGGCGGTGAGCGGTGATTTCTCCGATGGTTTCAATACCACGCTGTTGCCCGCGATCAGCGCCGGGCCCAGCTTCCAGCAGGCCAGCAGCAGTGGGAAGTTCCAGGGGACGATGGCCGCGACAACCCCGATGGGCTCGCGCACGATCATCGCCAGCTCGCCCGGACCCGTAGGCGCCACTTCGCCGTAGACTTTATCCGCCGCTTCGGCGTACCAGCGAATGGCGCGTGCCGCGCCGGGAATATCGTCGCGCAGGCTGTGGCGGATGGGTTTACCGGTGTCCAGCGTTTCCAGTAAGGCCAGCTCTTCGCTATGGCGTTCCATTAAATCGGCGAGCGTATTTAGCACGGCCTTGCGCTGCGCCGGAGACGCCTGCGACCAGTCACCGCGCTCAAATACCGCACGCGCGGCCTGAACTGCGCGGTCCACGTCCGCCTGCTTGCCCCGTGCGACGTTCGCCAGCGTCTGCTGGGTCGCGGGATTGACGGTTTCAAACGTGGCATTATCGGCGGCGTCACAATAGGCACCGTTAATAAATAACCGGGTCTCAATGGCGCTATTTTTTGCTTTATCCTGCCAGTAAGTCAGGTGCTGAAAATGCATATTCACTCCTTTCTTTCGCAATCAGATAAATAAAGGCATGGCCGTTTCAGGCAATACGAAGCCGTGGGGCATCCCGGGAATTAACCCGTTAAATGCCGACAGCGATCGTTTTTATATTTCCCGGCGTAAGCGCGCTTACGCCGGGACTGAGTGGTAATTAGAACGTGGTAGGAGTGTGGGCACTGATAATGCGGCAGATGCCTGCCGAGGTGTTGCTGAAGCTGTGCGGTATGCCGGTATTGATGGCATAGCTCTGCCCCGCAACCAGGTGATATTGCTGGCCATTAATGGTCAACAATATTTCACCTTCCAGTATCGTACCGATCTCCTCACCCTGGTGTTTGATCCTCTCTCCGGTCGTGGTTCCAGGCTGGTAAGTTTCAAAAATCATCGCCAGCGTACGGTTCGGATTTCCGTTATGAACCAGCTTCATCGAAACCCCCTGACTGCCTATTTCGATAAGGTCTTCCTGATTAATAACCACCTGCGGTTCATCAGGTTTTTCCGGTTCCGAAAAGAATTCCGAGAGCGACAGCCCATAAACTTTCAGCAGCTTTTGCAGCGTACTGATAGCAGGACTGACTTTGTCCTGCTCAATGGTGCTGATGGCACTGTGTGTTAACCCAGACAGTTCCGCGGCACGCCGCTGCGAGAGACCCAGCTGCTGGCGGATCTCAGACAGACGTTTCCCTGGCGCCAGTCCGTCATCGCTCATAGTTGCATTTCCTTTACGGTAGTGGTCAAAGCCGTTGCTTCTCGGCAATGTGGCTTTGACAGGCGGTGATAAAACCTTCAAACAACATACGGGACAGGGCGTACTCGCTGCTGTTCCATTCGGGGTGCCATTGCACGCCGAGGGCAAAAGGGTGGTCATGAACGCTGACCGCCTCGACCAGCCCATCCGTCGAGCGGGCCTCCACGCGAAGCCGTGGTCCTAACGTCCGTGCACCTTGCCCGTGTAACGAGTTTACCCAAAATGTGTTACAGCCTGGTATTAATTGAGACAGCAGTCCTCCCTCCTGAACCTGAACTTCATGAGACGGGGCGTATTGTAGCTCAACCGGCAGTTCAGGATCTTCCCGGTGCTCGAGCAGGTCGTTCTGCTCGAACAGGCGGCGATACAGCGTCCCCCCCGTCGCAACAACGAGTTCCTGCAGCCCCCGGCAGATGGCGAAAATGGGGATGCGCCTTTCGAGCGCGGCGGCAATCAGCGCCATACTCAGAAGATCTCGCCCGGGATCGGCGTCAGGCTCATCGCCGTTTTCACCATAAAGGTGCGGCTGCACGTTACTTGGGCTGCCCGGCAGGTAAATCCCGTCCAGGGTGGGCAGCAGAGCGGTGAGCAGCTCTGGCTCTGCCAGCGCATGCGGTAAGGCAATCGGTAAACCCCCCGCGTTAATAATGGCATTCAGGTACTTTTCTTGCAGGGTCTGGGTCTCATGACCCTTAAGCCTGTTTCTACACATCACCACGCCAATAACTGGCTTGTTCATTATATTTTCCATGATCGCCCTCACAAAGTGGACTAAATTTAGGCCATTTTCGCCTGATAAACGGCCTTTTCGTTCAATATTTTCTCAATCTAGCAACGGGATCTGCCTTTTGCAAACTTAATTTAACATTTGACAAACAATTTATTTGCATACAGATTCGATAGAGTGGACATTATATTTGACAGTCCAGAGCAGCGAACGCAAATCCCAAAAACGGTGGTAAATCATGGAAACCAATATCGTAGAAGTTGAGAACTTTGTGCAGCACACGGATGAGAGGCGGGGCAGCGCCTTTACGCAGGAAGTGAAGCGCTATTTAGAAAAGTATCCTGACACCCAGTTTATTGATGTCCTCCTGACCGACCTGAACGGCTGTTTTCGCGGCAAGCGCATCCCGGTTGCCGGACTGAGCAAGCTTGAAAAAGGCTGCTATTTCCCGGCATCGGTTTTCGCCATGGACATTTTAGGTAACGTCGTGGAAGAGGCGGGGCTGGGGCAGGAGCTCGGCGAGCCGGACTGTATCTGCGTGCCGGTGCCGGGCACCCTGACGCCGTCCGCCGCCGACCCGGAATACATTGGTCAGGTGCAGCTCACCATGGTCGATGAAGATGGCGCTCCCTTTGACGTTGAGCCGCGGAACGTACTCAACCGACTCTGGCAGCAGCTGCGCCAGCGCGGCCTGTTCCCCGTGGTAGCGGTAGAGCTGGAGTTCTATTTACTTGACCGTAAACGCGATGCCGACGGCTATCTGCAGCCCCCCTGCGCGCCGGGCACCGACGTGCGTAACACGCAGAGTCAGGTCTACTCGGTTGATAATCTTAACCATTTTGCTGACGTACTGAACGATATTGACGAACTGGCGCAGCTGCAGCTGATCCCCGCCGACGGGGCAGTGGCTGAGGCCTCCCCGGGCCAGTTTGAGATAAACCTGCACCATACGGAAAACGTGCTCGATGCCTGCGATGATGCGCTGGCGCTTAAACGTCTCGTCAGGCAGATGGCGGAAAAACATAAGATGCACGCCACGTTTATGGCAAAGCCGTATGAAGAACATGCGGGCAGCGGGATGCATATCCACATCAGCATGCAAAACAACCGAGGCGAAAACGTGCTCGCAGACGCCAACGGCGAGGATTCCGCGCTGCTGAAACGCGCGCTGGCCGGGATGATCGACCTGATGCCTGCGTCCATGGCGCTGCTGGCACCGAACGTCAACTCCTACCGCCGTTTCCAGCCGGGGATGTACGTGCCGACGCAGGCGTCATGGGGACACAATAATCGCACCGTTGCCCTGCGTATCCCCTGCGGCGATCGCCATAACCATCGGGTCGAGTACCGGGTGGCGGGCGCTGACGCGAATCCGTATCTGGTGATGGCGGCGATTTTTGCCGGCATTTTACATGGGCTGGATAACGATTTACCCCTGCAGGAAGAAGTGGAAGGCAACGGTCTGGAGCAGGACGGGCTGCCGTTCCCGATTCGTCAGAGCGATGCGCTGTGGGAATTTATGCAAAACGATAGCCTGCGCGAGCGGCTGGGCGAACGCTTCTGCCACGTCTATCACGCCTGCAAAAACGATGAATTACTGCAGTTTGAACGCCTGATTACCGAAACGGAAATTGAGTGGATGCTGAAAAACGCCTGATGACGTGCCCCGCTAAGGGGCCGCTTTGTTTCATCTGACACGTATCACCAAACGGCCTGCGCGGAGCCTGGCCTAACTGTTCGCTGGCACGCCAGCTTTCTCCCGGGAGTCGCGTTATGGAGCGCAGGCGGCACAGGGATTTTCTTAACGACACTGTGTGACGAGGTAGGAAATGATGCAGATGTTCAACTATCCGCAGGGCGAAGGGGGCCAGTCCGGCGCCTGCTGTGAGTGCGAGCCAGAGACGGTGCGCTGGTACGATCGCGTGTGTTCTTTACAACTTCCCCCTTTGCTAAGCAGGTTTGCGTTAAGGACAGCGCGATTGCAAACCACGGTAAGCATGGGGGGGACGGTTTATGGCGACTAATACCTCTCTTGACTCGCCGCGCATGGCCGGCAGAACCCGGCTGCGCAGTTCCCTCAAGCTCTGGCAGGTGGTCATGATGGGGCTGGCTTATCTCACCCCGATGACCGTGTTTGATACCTTCGGTATTGTGTCCGGTATCAGCAATGGCCACGTGCCCGCCTCGTATCTCCTGGCGCTGGCTGGCGTCATGTTTACCGCCATCAGCTACGGCAAACTGGTACGACAGTTCCCGGAAGCGGGCTCTGCGTACACCTACACGCAGAAATCGATCGGCCCCCATTTAGGCTTTATGGTCGGCTGGTCATCGCTGCTGGATTATCTCTTCCTGCCGATGATCAACGTGCTGCTGGCGAAGATCTACCTTTCCGCGCTGTTCCCTGAAGTCCCGCCGTGGGTCTGGGTGGTGGGGTTTGTGACGATCCTGACGCTGGCGAACCTGAAGAGTGTGAATCTGGTCGCCAACTTTAACACCCTGTTTGTGCTGGTGCAGATCGCCATCATGGTGGTGTTTGTCATACTCGTGGTGCACGGTCTGCATAAGGGGGAGGGCGTCGGCACCGTCTGGTCGCTCCAGCCGTTTATCAGCGAGAACGCACACCTGATCCCGATTATTACCGGCGCGACTATCGTCTGCTTCTCTTTCCTCGGCTTTGATGCGGTCACCACGCTGTCGGAAGAGACGCCAAACGCGGCGCGGGTGATTCCCAAAGCCATCTTCCTCACCGCTTTGTATGGCGGGCTGATATTTATTGTTGCCTCGTTTTTCATGCAGCTCTTTTTCCCGACGATCGCGCGCTTCAAAAACCCGGACGCCGCGCTGCCGGAAATCGCGCTGTACGTGGGCGGCAAGCTTTCCAGTCGGTGTTTCTGTGTACCACGTTTGTGAATACGCTCGCTTCAGGCCTGGCCTCGCACGCCAGCGTCTCTCGCTTACTGTATGTGATGGGGCGTGACAACGTGTTTCCGGAGCGGGTGTTTGGCTACGTGCATCCGAAATGGCGTACGCCAGCCCTGAACGTCATTATGGTTGGGATAGTGGCGCTGTCGGCCCTGTACTTCGATCTCGTGACCGCGACGGCGCTGATCAACTTTGGCGCGCTGGTGGCGTTTACGTTTGTTAATCTCTCGGTGTACAACCATTTCTGGCGGCGCAAGGGGATGAACAAAACGTGGAAAGATCGGTTCCACTATCTCCTGCTGCCGCTCATTGGTGCCGTCACGGTCGGCGTGCTGTGGATAAACCTCGAAGCGACGTCCCTGACGCTTGGCCTCATCTGGGCGGCGCTGGGGATCCTTTACCTGACATGGCTCACGCGCCGCTTCCGAAAACCGCCTCCGCAGTTTGAAGCCGGTAAGATAGAACAGGCCTGGGATTCCTGAACGAAAAACGGCACCAGTATGCTGGTGCCGTTTTTCGGGAAACGGACGTCCGCCCGCGAGCATATTATCTCAGACGTTTATGCAGGCTTCCCCCCACGAGCAACGCCGCGCACAGCATCAGCGCAATAAACCCGCCCACGCCGTTCCAGCCGTAGTGATGCCAGAACACGCCGCCGAGCGTCCCGGCGATGCTGGACCCCAGGTAATAGCTAAACAGATACAGCGAGGATGCCTGGCCCTTGGCGCGACGCGCGCGTGGGCCAATCCAGCTGCTGGCGACCGAGTGGGCGGCGAAGAAACCCGCGGAGAAGAGCAGCATGCCGGCAAAAATCAGCCACAGGGAGGAGAAGAGCGTCAGCAGCAGGCCGACCAGCATCACCGATGTGAAGAACAGCATGACCGGGCCGCGGCCATAGCGGGCGGTCATTGCCCCGGCTTTCGGTGAACTCCACGTTCCGGTCAAATACGCAACCGAGAGTAAACCGACAAGAGCCTGGCTCAGATGCCACGGCGAGAGCATCAGGCGATAGCCAATATAGTTAAACAGCGTGACGAACGAGCCCATCAGCAGGAAGCCGGTCAGGAACAGGCGCGGCAGCCCCTTGTCGCGCCAGTGCAGGCGGAAGTTGATAAACAGCGTTTTCGGGCGCAGCGATGTCGGGCGGAAATGACGCGATTCCGGCAGAATTTTCCAGAACATCAGGGCGGATGCCAGCGCGAAACAGCCGATGACCGCCAGCGCAATACGCCAGCTAAAGAAGTCCGTGAATACCCCGCTCAGCAGACGTCCGCTCATCCCGCCAATCGAGTTCCCGCTGATGTATAGCCCCATAGAGAAGGCAACAAAGCTCGGGTGGATCTCCTCGCTGAGGTAGGTCATCCCGACCGCCGCCACGCCGCTGAGCGAGAGCCCAATCAGTGCGCGCATCACCAGAATGCCGTGCCAGCTGGTCATCATGGTCGAGAGTAGCGTACAAACCGAGGCCAGCATCAGCGCGGTTACCATCACCTGTTTACGGCCGATGGCGTCGGACAGCGGCCCGGTAAAGAGCAGGCCAACCGCCAGCATACCGGTTGAAATAGAGAGGGATACGCTGCTGCTGGCGGGTGAAACGCCAAACTCATGGGAGAGCACGGGCAGGATCGGCTGAACGCAATAGAGCAGGGCGAAGGTCGCCAGACCGGCGGAGAAGAGCGCCAGCGTGACGCGCATAAATTGGGGGGTACCACGTTTAATGAACTGAACCGGCTGCGATGTTGCAGGTAAATCATCGATATCGCTCGCCGGATCGATATCAATGGCAGTTGTACGACTCACACAGTTTCCTTGCTTAAACATCCCCGTGATTTCTGGTGACGGGTATGACCACCTGATAAGGGTAGGAAAATGTAAATATTCTGTCTAATATATTAATAATCTCAAATGATACTTTAGAAATATGAATATCGAGCTGCGTCATCTCCGCTACTTTGTCGCCGTCGCTGAAGAGCTGCATTTTGGCCGCGCGGCGGCACGGCTGAACATCTCTCAGCCGCCCTTAAGCCAGCAGATTCAGATCCTGGAGCAGCAGGTCGGGGCGCGCCTGCTGGCCCGCACCAACCGCAGCGTGAGCCTGACGGCGGCGGGTAAGCAGTTTCTCATCGATAGCCGACAAATTCTGAGCATGGTCGAGGACGCAGCCGCCCGGGCAGAACGGCTCTATCTCGGGGAGGCCGGAGAGTTGCGCATCGGGTTTACCTCGTCGGCACCGTTTATCAGCGCCGTCTCGGAAACCCTGTCGTCATTCCGTCGCCATTTCCCGGATGTTCATATTCAAACGCGCGAGATCAACACCCGCGAGCAGATCGCGCCGCTGAATGAGGGTTCGCTGGATCTGGGGCTGATGCGTAATACCCAGCTGCCGGACTCGCTGGCGTGGGAGGTGATCCTGCGCGAGCCGCTGATGGCCATGATCCCGCACGATCACCCGCTGGCGTCGCGTCCGGCGGTTTCGCTGGCAGAGCTGGCAAACGAGCCGTTTGTCTTTTTTGACCCGCAGGTCGGAACGGGTCTGTATGACGATATCCTGGGGCTGATGCGCCGCTACGATCTTGCCCCGGTCATCACCCAGGAAGTCGGGGAAGCGATGACCATTATCGGCCTGGTCGCGGCCGGGCTGGGGGTGTCTATTCTTCCGGCCTCCTTTAAACGGGTACAACTGCGCGAAATGCGCTGGGTGACCATCGCCGAAGAGGATGCCGTTTCAGAGATGTGGCTGGTCTGGGCAAAACATCGCGAACAGAGCCATGCCGCGCAGCGCTTCAAACAGCAGTTGATGAACGCCTCCGCCGGGCGGCATTTTCAGGGAAAAGTGGGCAAAAATGTGCAGTAAATCACATGGCTAAGTAAATATTTGACGGCAGCCCTGCAAGTGCTTCACCATAGCCAACAGTTTATTTCGAAGCTCGAAAATAAGGGAGTACGAGGTGGTCGCTGATAGTCAGCCAGGGCATATTGATCAGATTAAGCAGACCAACGCTGGCGCGGTGTATCGCCTGATTGATCAGCTTGGTCCGGTTTCGCGTATCGATCTTTCGCGCCTGGCACAGCTGGCACCCGCCAGTATTACCAAGATTGTCCGCGAGATGCTGGAAGCGCACCTGGTTCAGGAGACGGAAATTCAGGAGCCGGGCAGCCGTGGCCGTCCGGCAGTCGGGCTAGTGGTGGAGACGGAGGCCTGGCACTACCTGTCGCTGCGCATCAGCCGGGGGGAGATCTTCCTTGCGCTGCGCGATCTCAGCAGCAAGCTGGTGGTGGAAGACCGTCTTGATCTGCCGCTCAACGCTGAGGAACCGCTCCTCGACGCGATTGTTTCGCATATCGATCGCTTCTTTATTCGTCACCAGCAGAAGCTTGAACGCTTAACGGCCATTGCCATCACCATGCCGGGTATTATTGATACCGAAAATGGCATTGTTCACCGCATGCCGTTTTACGACGATGTTAAAGAGATGCCGCTGGGCGAAGTGCTGAAAAACCATACCGGCGTGCCGGTCTATATTCAGCATGACATCAGCGCCTGGACCATGGCGGAGGCGCTGTTCGGCGCATCACGCGGGGCGAGGGATGTGATTCAGGTGGTTATCGATCATAACGTCGGGGCAGGCGTCATTACCGACGGACGTCTTCTCCACGCCGGAAGCAGCAGTCTGGTGGAAATTGGCCATACCCAGGTCGACCCATACGGTAAGCGCTGCTACTGCGGGAACCACGGCTGTCTGGAGACCATTGCCAGCGTGGAAAGCGTGCTGGAGCTGGCGCAGGTCAGGCTCAGTCAGTCCATGAGCTCCTCGCTGCACGGACAACCCCTCACGGTCGATTCTCTCTGCGCCGCGGCGCGTCAGGGCGATCTGCTGGCGAAGGACATCATTACCGGGGTGGGGAATAACGTTGGCCGCATTCTGGCGATTATGGTGAACCTCTTCAACCCGCAAAAAATCCTTATTGGCTCACCGCTGAGCCAGGCGGCGGAGATCCTCTTTCCGGCGATTACGGCCTGTATTCAGCAGCAGTCGCTTCCCGCCTACAGCCGAAACATTGCGGTAGAAAGTACCCAGTTTTCCAATCAGGGCACGATGGCCGGCGCGGCGCTGGTCAAAGATGCCATGTATAACGGCTCGCTGTTGATCCGCCTGTTACAGGGTTAACTCTTTTTTGCAGATGTAAGAAAAATTGCGCTATCTCAAGCCGGGTAGCGCACGCATCCCGTAGACTTCCTCCACTGAATTATTTACCTGGTTTATATTTTCGAAGCATACCCAAGAGGTGGAGTGAGTCATGCTTAAGCGTTTCTTTGTTACTGGTACAGATACCTCTGTCGGCAAGACCGTTGTATCCCGCGCATTGCTGCAGGCGCTGGCAGCAAGCGGTAAACGCGTGGCAGGGTACAAACCGGTCGCAAAAGGGAGTAAAGAGACGCCAGAGGGATTGCGTAATAAAGACGCCCTGGTACTGCAAAGCGTCTCGTCACTGGAACTGCCTTATCACGCGATCAATCCTATTGCGTTAAGTGAAGAGGAGAGCAGCGTGGCGCATAGCGGCCTGATTAATTACCCTCTGCTGTCCAACGGTCTGGCGAGCCTGTGCGAGAAGGTCGATCACGTGGTGGTGGAAGGCACGGGCGGCTGGCGCAGCCTGATGAACGATCTGCGCCCGCTGTCGGAATGGGTGGTGCAGGAACAGCTTCCGGTGGTGATGGTGGTGGGGATCCAGGAAGGGTGCATCAACCATGCGCTGCTGACGGCGCAGGCGATTGCCAATGACGGCCTGCCGCTGGTTGGCTGGGTGGCCAACCGCATCAACCCTGGTCTGGCGCACTATGCGGAGATCATCGACGTGCTGAGCACCAAACTACCCGGACCGCTGGTGGGCGAACTGCCTTATCTGCCTCGCGCCGAGCAGCGCGAGCTAGCGCAGTACATCGATCTCTCTGCCCTCAGTGGCGTGTTGACCGTAGATCGAGTCGTGGCGTAACGTCCGCGACAGCACGGACGCCAGCACGCAGGCGACCAGCAAACCGGGCAGTAAAAAATATTGCCCGGTCATTTCACAGACCATCAGCGCCGACATAATGGGCGCATGCGTGGTCGCGGCGAGTAGCGTCGCCATCCCCGCCAGCCCAAGCAGAATCGCCGTCTCAGCGCCCGGCAGCCACAGCGCGAAAAGCTGTGCAAACAGCATCCCTGTCGCCATGCCGACAAACAGCGTGGGCGTGAACACCCCGCCCGGCGCGCCCGATCCGCTGCTCGCCAGCACCGCCAGCAGTTTACAGATAAAGACGCCTGCAACGATCGACAGCAGCGGTGGGGCGAGCAGAAAAGCCTGCACCACGCTGTAGCCGTTCCCCCACACCTTCGGCGTCAGAAGAGACAGCAGCCCGACGATCGCACCGCCGAGCGCCAGCTGCCACGGGGGCGAAAGCTTAAGGCGCAGGAATAGCCCGTGGCTGAACGCCATCAGCCGCATCAGCAGCGGTCCGCAAAGACCCGCCAGCAGCCCCATGGCGACCAGCAGGGCATAATCAGTTGCGGTGAGTGTGCCGCTCAAATGGACCGCGTAGAGCGTGCCGGTTCCCGGCGCCAGGAGCTGCGTGGTGAGAAGCGCCACTACCGCCGCGATAACCACGGGCCCGAGCGAGGCCAGCATCAGGGTGCCAAACAGAATCTCCGCAATGAACAGGCTTCCGGCTAACGGAGCATGGTAGGCGCTGGCCATCCCGGCCGCGGCGCCGCAGGCGATCCATAACTTCCATTCAGATTTGGGCGTAAAGCGCCGGGCAAAAAAGGAGGCGGCGAGGGCAGCAAGCAGGATCATCGCCCCTTCACGCCCGATGGCGCTTCCGCTTGCCACGACCAGCAGCGAGGCAAGGGATTTCACCAGGCTGGCGCCGTAGTCAAACTGACCGTCGCCGGTCTCCAGCGCTTCCATATAATCGGTAGGGGCATGAGGCCGCTGGGCGGTCAGCCGTTGCCATCCCCATAGTAACAGTCCGGCAGCCAGCCCGCCCAGCGCGGGCGTCAGCGCGCGCCGCCAGGGTGAGAGCGAGGCGGCGGCATTCACCAGGCTGCCGCTGTCGTTGCTGAGAAGCAGCCACTCCAGCAGATACATGCTGTGGCGGAACACCGCAACGGCCAGCGCGGCCAGCACGCCGGTGACGGTAGCAATCAGCAGTCGACGAAACATCGCGCGGATGTCGGGGTACGTATGAAGACGTTGCATGGGTCGCGAGTAAACGGGAAAGATACAATATTGTGGCGGGAAATCGCGGGGTTAGCAAAAGGTATGCGTGCGGAAAAGCCGGGCGATGCCCGGCCGGAAAGATTAGCTCTCGCTATGTATATTCAACGCCCGACGCGTACGACCTGAACTGAGATACTCGGCAATATAGTCCTGAGAAATCTCGCCGTTGTAGCGCCCGTCCTCATCCACGATCGGCATCCAGCTGGTGTTGCTCTCATACAGGCGTGACAGCACCACGCGCAGGTTGTCTTCGGCTTTGCCGGTCATGCGGAACGGATGCAGGATGTCGGCGCAGGTCCCGCTGGCGTTACGCGCTTCGCGACGCTTCACAAAGCCCAGCGGCTTGCCGTGCTCGTCAACCACGGTAATCGCGCGAATATCGTTATCATCCATGGTGGCAAAGGCTTCAGGCAGCGGCGTCGAACCCCGTACCGTAATGGTCGGCTGCTGGTCGGTGACGTCTCCGGCGGAGACCAGCAGCAGGCGCTTCAGCGTGCGGTCCTGACCGACAAACGAGCCGACAAACTCGTTCGCCGGTTTCGCCAACAGCTCATCAGGGCTGGCGCACTGGACGATTTTCCCCTGCCGGAACACCGCAATACGGTCGCCAAGCTTCAGGGCTTCATCGATATCGTGGCTGACCAGCATGACGGTTTTTTTCAGCTTGCGCTGCATCTCGAGGAACTGGTTCTGGATCACCTCGCGGTTGATCGGGTCCACCGCGCCGAAGGGCTCATCCATCAGCAGCACCGGCGGATCCGCCGCCAGGGCGCGGATCACGCCGATGCGCTGCTGCTGGCCGCCGGACATCTCGCGCGGATAGCGATTCAGGAACTTATGCGGATCCAGCGCCACCATATCCATCAGCTCTTCGGCGCGGGTTTTGCAGCGCGCTTTATCCCAGCCCAGCATGCGCGGTACGACGGTAATGTTCTCTTCGATGGTCATGTTCGGGAACAGGCCAATCTGCTGGATCACGTAGCCAATATTGCGGCGCAGGGTGACGGTGTCCATCCCGCTGGTGTCTTCGCCGTTGATCAGGATCGTCCCGCTGCTCGGCGTAATGAGGCGGTTAATCATCTTCAGGGTGGTGGTCTTCCCGCAGCCGGACGGGCCGAGCAGGACGCACATTTCCCCTTCGGGCACGTTCAGGTTGACGTTGTCGACGGCCTTAAAGGTCTGGCCGTGCTTCTGTGAAAAGTGTTTGGTGAGGTTTTCCAGTTTTATCATTATCGAATCCCCTTTGGAGTCAGAACCACCTGCAGACGGTGCAGCAGCCAGTCGAGCACAATCGCTAAAAGACAAATCATCAGCGCGCCCGCAATCAGCATGCGAATATCGCTTCCGCCGATGCCGTTGAGCAGCAGCAGGCCCAGACCGCCCGCGCCGATCACCGCGGCAATCGCCATCACGCCGATGTTCATCACCACGGCGGTGCGGATCCCGCCGAAAATCACCGGCAGCGCCATCGGAATTTCGACCCAGCGCAGGCGCTGCCAGAAGGTCATGCCGATGCCGCGCCCGGCTTCGCGCATGCCCGGCGGCAGGCTGTCGAGCGCCGTATGGGTGTTACGCACAATCGGCAGCAGCGAGTAGAGAAACACCGCCGTGATCGCGGGCAGGGCGCCAATCCCCTGACCGATCAGCGAAAAGAGCGGGATCATCAGGCCAAACAGCGCAATGGACGGAATGGTCAGCACGATGGTGGCAATCCCCAGCACCGGCGTCGCCAGCCACTTGTGGCGAACAATCAGAATGCCGAGCGGGACGCCGATGAGAATGGCTAAACCTACGGCCAGCGCCACCAGCCACAGATGCTGCAGCGTCAGGGTTAAGAGGTAGTCCCAGTTGTCCAGAATGTAGTGAATCGTCTCCATAGCGCCTCCTACAGCAGCTGTTTGCTACGCAGGAAATCACGGGCGACCTGCTGCGGTGACTGATGGTCGATATCCACCTTCTTGTTCAGTTCGGTGATAACGTCGTTGTTGAGCTGGGCCGAGAGGGTGTTCAGCGCCTCTTCCAGGCCGGGGTTGGCCTCCAGCGTGTCCTTACGGACTACCGGGGTGACGGCATAGCTCGGGAAGAAGCCTTTATCATCCTCCAGCACCTTGAGGTCGAAGCCCTTCACGCGCCCGTCGGTGGTATAAATCAGCCCGGCGTCGACGAAACCGTCGCGCACCGCGTTATAGACCAGACCGGGGTCCATCTGACGGATCTGCGGGCGGTCCAGGTCCATCTTATAGGCGGCCTGAAGCGGCTTCATGCCGTCGCTGCGCCCGGCAAATTCCAGGTCTAAGCCCAGCAGCCAGTTTTTGTCCGGGTTGGTTTTACGGATCTGCTCAATCTTCGCCACCATGTCCGACATGGTGTTGATATGTTCCGCCTCGGCGCGCTTGCGCTGCATGGCGAACGCATAGGTGTTGTTCATGTCGGCGGGCTTGAGCCAGACCAGACCGTGCTTCGCGTCCAGACGTTTCACCGTCTCGTAAGATTCCTGGGGCGACATGCGCTTGTTGATGTGGTTAAAGATGATTAATGACGTGCCGGTATATTCCCAGGTCATGTCAATCTGCTTGTTGATCATCGCGTTACGGGAAATCACCGTGGCGATATTGGTTTGCGGCTGAACCTGGAATCCTTTCTTCTGCAGGTACTGCACGGTCATCGCCGAGAGAATGTGCTGCTCGGTAAAGCTCTTGGTCGCCAGAATCAGCGGGGCCGCGATGGTCTGGCCGGTGAACAGCGCCGCGGCACACAGCGCCGCCAGGCTGGATATCAGTCTCATAAAAGCTCCTTGTTATTGTTATCGAGCGAGATGGGGACTCATCACGCGACCCAGCGCCGCCAGCAGGGTATCGAGGATCAGGGCGAACAGGGCGGTGGCCGCCGCGCCGAGGATCAGGGTCGGAAAATCGTTCAGGTAAATGCCGGGGAAAATCAGCTCGCCGTAGCTGCTGGCACCGATCAGGAACGCCAGCGGTGCGGTACCGACGTTAATGGCGGTGGCGATGCGGATCCCCGAGAGCATGACCGGCCAGGCGGCAGGCAGCTCCACCTGGTGCAGACGCTGCCATTTGGTCATCCCGATGCCGTTTGCCGCTTCCAGCAGCGACGGCGGGACCGAGCACAGCCCGGCATAGGTGTTGCGCACGATCGGCAGCAGCGAGGCGAGGAACAGGGCGATGATGGCCGGCGTATCGCCAATACCAATCACCACCATCGCCAGCGCCAGCACGGCCAGTGGCGGCAGCGTGTTGCCAACGTTGAAGATTTGCATCACATATTCGGCGATACCCCGCGCGGCCGGGCGGCTCAGCAGAATACCGGCCGGAATACCCACCAGCAGGGCAAAGAACATTGATGAGAAAACCAGAATCATATGCTGTTGCCCGAGATAGATCAGGTCAACCTGTCGCGCTCTGAGGGTCTCCAGCCCGATCCCCCAGACGAGGAGGGCGAGAACCACGATAATGGCGGCGACAAACAGCAGCGAACGTTTGAGTAATGGGTGCATTGCGGTGTGTCTCCCTGTGCGCATGCGTTATAGCAACCACCGGTTGCCTGTTGTTATGCCATGTTTCGGCAGGGGTAATTGACCTATAGCAAGCGTTTGGGAAGGGTTCCAGCGAAGGGGGAAAATCAGTAACCCTATGAAACTAGTGGCAACCTGAGGTCAGGCCTTATGGCATAAGGCCTGATTGTGGGGCGGGCAGAATAGTCCTAAAGCGAACCTTTCAATGTGACAGTGTCACATCTAAAGGGCTTTTATGCCGAGTACAGATCATTACCTTCATAGAGGGGCGCGAACCCGTCGAACCCGCGACGAGACGGTGATAATTGATACCACGGCGACAACCGCGAGCATCAACCCCAGCGCCAGCATGGCGTTGAAGCCAATCCATCTGAACAGCAGCAGCCCCACAATACCGCCCGTAATGAACGAAAACAGGGTGGTTAAGTGGGTTTTTAGCTGGCTTTTTTGCGCCGCCGTATCTTTGGAGTAATCCCTGCGCAGCATCGCCACCATGACGGAGGCCAGGGAAATCCCCGCGTCCGTTAGCGTGCCGGTAATGTGCGTCGATCTTACCCGTCCGCCGGAAAGCTGCGTGGAGGTGGAATTATGAATGCCCATCAGAAAGCAGAGAAAAAGAATAATCTCGCGATTGCTGGTGAGCGCATGGAAATACATTTCGTAGAAGGAGACGCCGGTCAGTAATATCCCCTCGACAAAAAGGATCTGGCAAAAAACCAGCCTGACGTTATGGATAATTCCCCATATGACGATCGTGCGAGCAATAATGGCGCCAGCCACAAAAGAGAGAATAATCGAGCCGAAGAAAATCATATCGCTCAGATCGGTAGAAGAAACTTCGCTGGATAACTGTGAGGTGTTGCCGGTCATGTGTGAGGGGAAAAAGCCAAATGCCCCGAGGGCGATGGCGTTCAGCAAACCTGCTGAGGTCGCCAGCCAGAGAGCAAGCCGGCGATCCTCCTGGTGCGTTCGTTCTTTCTTGAGTTTAATCAGCAAGAATACCTCCGGGTTGAGCTTTGCCTGACTATTCAGGCTAGCAAAGCGGTGCAATGGGCTGTCCAGGATATGGCTTAATTATTATTCCCTCTGACGACAATCAGGGTTTCGTAATTAAATAAAACAGCCTCGTTGCGGTATTCATTCAGGCATTAAGTTTTATATCATGCCGTTATTGCCGTGACGCAAAAATGCCGGACGCTGGTTAAGGCGCTCGAACCAGGCCTCAATGGCGGGGACGTCTGGCTTATCAAACGGCGTCATTTTCCAGCGATTCACCGACAGCCCAAGCACCACGTCCGCGAGGGTAAACGTTTCGCCCGCCGCAAAGGCCCCGGTGCGCTGCAGCTGGTTTTCCAGAATGGTGACGCAGTGGTTCCACTCCTTGATTCCCGCCGCAATACGCTCAGGGTCGTTAAAGGCCGGGTTTTTACGCCCCAGGGCCGGGAAGACATAGCGCCAGGCGTTGTTAAATTCAGTGGCCTGCCAGTCCATCCAGCGCTCAACGTTGGCGCAAGCCTGCGGTGCGGCAGGCAGCAGATCGTGACGTTCGGCCTTGCGCGCCAGATAACGGCAGATGGAATTGGACTCCCACAGCACGAAATCACCGTCTATCAGCACCGGCACCATGGCGTTGGGGTTCAGGGCGCGAAAGGCATCCGTTTCCGTCGAGGCGAAACCGCTGCCGTAATCTTCCTGCTGATAAGCGATGCCCGCTTCTTCGCAGGTCCAGAGCACTTTACGAACGTTGATGGAGGTGGTTTTGCCGAGGATGCTGATCATTGCGCAGGTGTCCTTTAGGGGATGTTATTGTTTAAAAACAATACACGATCGGTGAAGAAAAACGTCAAAAAATCATCCGGCGCGTTATTTGTGAAGACGCGAAAGCAGAAACGTTAGCGCTGCCGCAAAGAGGAGCACTATGCCACTCAATGCAAACGAGCTCTGCCAGCTATAACGATCGAAGGCTATACCGCCCGCCGTTGAGCCGAGCGCAATGGCGAGCTGGATCACCGCGACCATCAGTCCACCGCCTGCTTCAGCATCCTTCGGCAGCGTTCGAGCAATCCACGTCCACCACCCCGTCGGCGCTGATGTTGCCAGCATCCCCCATAGGCCTGACAGCAGGGCCACAATCCACACGTTATGCCCGGCGAGAATCAACGCGACTGCGATGGCCGCCATCAGTAGAGGGATCGCGATCAGCGTTATGTAAAACGCGGCATTAAGCACCAGGGCAACGAAAAGGGTGCCCACAAAACCTGCAACGCCTATGGTGAGCAAAATTAGCGACAGCCCGGCTCCGCTCACCCGGGTGACGGTTTCAAGGAACGGGCGCAGATAGGTAAACAGCGCAAACTGCCCCATAAAGAACAGGCCGCAGGCCAGCAGACCAACGGAAACGGCAGGCTGGCGGAATAACCGAAAAACACTTCCTCGTGATGTACCGTTTTTACGCGCGTTCATGTCAGGCAGGCTTAAACACTGCCAGATGAACGCGACTATCGCCACGGGCACCAGACAAAGAAATGCGCCGCGCCAGCCAATAGTGGCCCCAAGATAGCTGCCAAGCGGGGCGGCCACCACCGTTGCCAGCGCGTTACCGCCGTTGAAAATGGCCAGCGCGCGCGCAACCTTATGCGGCGGAACAAGGCGAATGGCCGTTGCGGCAGACATGGACCAGAACCCGCCTATAGCGATACCGATCAGCGCGCGGCCTGTCATGTAAACCAGATAGTTTGGGGCGAAAGCGATAATCATCCCCGAGAGCGCCATCAGGAGCGTCATGCCCAGAAGAAGGTGTTTGCGGTTTATATTCCCGGCAAGCCGGGAAAGGAAGAGGCTGGTCAGCACCGCCAGCGCGCCGGAAATCGCGATCCCCTGGCCAGCGAGACCCTCCGTAACGCCCAAATCTCTGGCAAGGGGAGTAAGCAGGCTGACGGGCATAAATTCCGAAGCAATCAAGACAAATACGCACAGGGTCATGGCAAAAACGCCACTCCAGTGTGCATGCTCTGTGTTCCGTGATGTGGTGCGGCTCAGTGTAAACATAGTCAGATTTCACAAAGAGCCACCCGTATAGGGCGGGTGGCGTAGAGGTTTATTTCAGGTTGGTTTTGAAGAACTGCTCAAACTGGCCGAAGGGGATCTTCCCGGCAGCATTATCGTAGAGATCGACATGGTTTGCGCCCGGAACAATCACCAGTTCCTTCTGCTTGCTGCCGACCGCTTTAAACGCATCTTCCGCAAAGTAGCGGGAGTGTGCCTTTTCACCGGTTACGATAAGCGTTGGGATAGTAATTTCCCTGCCGTAGCTCAGCAGCGGCATATTCATAAATGATAATGGCGTGGTCGCGGTCCACGCGCCGGTGGAGTTGACGGAGCGCGCATGGAAGCCGCGCGGCATACGGTAGTAGTCAAAGAATTCTTTGAGTACCGGATTCGGGTTGTCAGGTAACGCCTCCGGCAGAATACGTTCAGCTGCCGTCACCTTGCCGTTCTCATCGACATAAATGTCATGGCCGCCGTGCGCGAAGGTACCGTTCTCAGCATCTTTCCAGCGCTGTGCGTTCAGATACTGCAGAACGGCACGGCGGTCAGACGTTGAATAGCGATCTTTCCCGTCGCCCACGCCGTGGCCCATCGCCCGGCTCATGTCATACATCACGCTGGTGGCGACCGCCTTCACGCGGGTGTCCATGGATGCTGCGTTGAGCGCCATACCGCCCCAGCCGCAGATGCCGAGAATACCAATGCGGTTACGATCAACCTCTTTCTGCAAACCGAGGAAGTCCACCGCCGCGCTAAAGTCTTCGGTGTTGATATCCGGAGACGCTACGTTGCGCGGCTGGCCACCGCTTTCGCCCGTATAGGACGGATCGAACGCCAGGGTCACAAACCCATTTTCTGCCAGGGTTTGCGCATACAGGCCGCTGGACTGCTCTTTGACCGCGCCAAATGGCCCGCTGACCGCAATCGCCGCCAGCTTGCGGTCGCCGCGGTTTTTGGGAAGATACAGATCGCCTACCAAAGTGATCCCGTATCGGTTCTGGAAGGACACCTTACGGTGATCGACTTTGTCACTTTCGGCAAAGGTTTTATCCCAAGTGCTCACCATCGAAACAGGCGCGTTGGGGTTGGTGGTTTCTGCATAACTCATTGTTGTCACTCCACTTAATGATGCACATAGCAGCATCGCAACGGACAGTTTTTGGGTAAATGTTTTCATAGAAATGAACCCTGGGTTGTTGTGTTGCGGTCATTATAGTTAGCAGAAATAGTGCTGATTAGAGGGCGAAAGCTGCTAGGATTCATATCATATTGTTATAAATGGGTGGGGATGATGGCGAAACGGGAAAACTATAATGAGCTGTACCTGTTCATGCAGGTGGTACGGGAGGGGAGCTTCACGGCGGCCGCGCTTCGGCTTGGGCTGGCGCAATCCGGGATCAGCCGCTCGGTTCGCGAACTGGAAGAGCGATTGGGCGTTCAACTTCTGGTCCGCACCACGCGCAAGCTCTCGCTCACCCATGCCGGGGAACAGCTTTATCAGACCGCCGAGTCTGCATTCGATACGCTCGATACGGGTCTGGCGACCCTGGCACACTATCGTCAGACGCCGTCCGGCACGGTGCGTATTAATGCCAGCCAGCACGCTATCGATAAATGTTTGCTGCCAAAGCTCGCCATTTTTAAACAGCGTTACCCGGACATCAGGCTGGAACTGATCAATGAAAGCCGCTTCGTCGACATTATCGCCGAGCGGTTCGATGCGGGTGTCAGACTGGGGCCGGAAGTAGGGCAGGGAATGATTGCTGTGCGTATCACGCCTGATATGGAAATGGCCGCGGTGGCTGCCCCGGAACACTTCAGACGCTACGGTTTTCCGCAGACGCCAGCCGATTTAGTGGCCCATCCCTGCATTGCTTACCAGTTTGCCGACGGTAGTGACTATCAGTGGGAACTGGTGCAGGACGGGAAAAAAATCACCCATCGACCAGAGGGGCAATGGGCGCTGTCTGACAGCTACATGGAAGCCGAGGCCGCCCGGCTGGGGCTTGGGCTGGCCTATGTCCCGGTGGAGTTGGTGGCTGACGATCTGGAGCGCGGAACGCTTATCCGGGTGTTGCAGCGCTATAGCCTGCGCATGGACGGGTTGTATCTCTATTATCCGCACCGCAACGTGTCGCCTGCACTGAGGGCTGTGATCGATACGCTGAAAATTTAGGGCGGCATAACATCACGAGAGCGGACATTCAAACTGCCCGCCGGTGAGCTATGACTAAAAATAAATCAGGACCGCTGTGGTGAGGCAAATTTTGCAGCAATCATTTCAGATGTGGGCTGTATTCCCCCAAGACTCCACTGTTCCGGTTCATGCTCGTCAATACGGATCCATACTGAACGCCGGAATTCAGGATCGCCGTTTCCCTCAATTTCAACAATAAGGTCAGTCATACGACGTAGCAGTTCTTTTTTTTGCTCCGAATTCATCATTCCTTTAATGGTTTGCACATTTACGAAGGGCATTGTATTCTCCTTAAATAACTGAGTCTTTAAATCATACTCAGGTTGCGAGGCAAACGAAGAGATGTCAAAAAATAAATCATTACCGTACTTATTACCTGAGCTTTGTGGGTTAGCGGCGGCCGCTGAGCTTCTTGGCGATCAATGGGTTTTGTTGATTCTGAGAGAGGCGTTTTATGGGGTAACACGCTTTGAAACGATACGGGATCATACAAAAATCACCCGGCAGACGCTGGCGAACCGGTTAAAAAAAATGACTGAACTCGGCCTGCTTTGCAAAATCCCTTATCAGGAAGAAGGGGCGCGTGAACGGTATGAGTATGTTCTTACCGCCAAAAGCCGCAGCCTTGCGCCGATTCTTTTCTCTTTGATGGAGTGGGGTCATAAAAACATACTGCACGACGCACCACATATTGCCTTAACAGACAAAGAAAGTGGAGAAGTGGTGAATAGCGCCTATGTTACCGTCGACGGTAAGTTCGTTGATCCTAAAAACGTTCGGTTAACGTTTCACGACAGCCAATACTCCGCCGCCATGCCCCAGGCGCCTGACCATACTGACGCTTAAAGCTGCGGTTGAAGGAATGCCGGGAGTCAAAGCCCAGCGAGAGCGGTGATTGATACCCTTAAAATTTAGGGCAGCGTTGTCATTCTGGAAGGCGCCTCGCAAACCGCAAAGTAACCTTATGAAATTCAGCGTTATGTCTTTTCCTCTACGGGGCGCGGTCGTAAAGTGCCTGCGTTGCGGCACATCCGCAATCGGGCGTAGGAACCCGTCAACCATATAGTGACATTACGTATGTCGCAGCAGTGCCGATCTCGTTACAATAACGGTGGCGCTGACGGAGCAGCCGTAAGGCTGGCCGTTTTCTATATGGGCGGTATTCCTACCTCTGTCAGCGCTACCCCCCGAGCGTAGGAACTCAAAGGGTGGTTAAATAAACTCCATATAGAAGGAAGCCTTGTATGGCGACTATCCCAACATTGACTTATCTCCCGTCTGACGAAAACGTCATTCTGCAACGTATCTCCCGGCCGCTTCCGGCCGATGCCGATCTTTTTGTCGTCGCCGACAACTGCGCCGCGCTGGTGAGCGTGCTGGTCGAAACCGATGATATCGCGAGCCGTACAGCGCTGTGCGAGCGTCTTCTTGAGGCCATGCGCAGGCTGCGTGAACTCTGTGATGTCGATCTTCCGCCATACCTGATTGAACAGTTGATCATGGGTGAGAAAACCAACTCCTGCGTGCCCGACTGCTGGCAGGACACCTTAACGCAGGTGGACTACGTTCTGGCGCTGACGCAAGCGGTTATGGGTGGAACGCTGCCGGCTAATGTAGCGAAAGAGCTGACGGGCCTGCTGCACGATATGGTGTGGCTGCTGGCTGAGTTTGTGAAGGAGCCGCGCATTACTGCGCATTAAGGGGCTGGCGTGGAGGGGCGGCAGCGCCCCTTTGAAAGCGTGATTAACGCGATCGGTTCCCGGTATCCAGAAGCGACGTACCGTAGGAGTTGTCGATGGTACAAAGCCAGCGACCGTCGCTTTCCTGCCGAAAAACATAGGTCGCGCGGCGCGACATTTCCGTTATTCCACCCTGACCATCAGGAAAACGCAGAACGGTTTCCATGATAACGAGGGCATTGTCACCGCCTTCGATCACCTGCATCTCTCCTTGTTCCACAATCAATTGGTCCTGGAAATAATCCGAGATGGCAACAAACGCGCTGCGGATGTTGTCTTTGCCTTTAACAACCATTCCGGGCTTGACCACCAGAGCTGCATCTTCGGCGTAGTGTTTCATCAGCGCGTCATAGTTTTTGGTGGTGATGGCGCGATCGCAGGATTCGATTATCTGGCGTAGCGGGTGTGGGGTCATGCGTATTTCCTTGTTAAAGGGTAAACACGTATTAACGTAACAGCATGGCGTGTTTGTATAGCTACCAGGTTTTATGGCTGGTGGCTGTGGCTGTGGCTGTGGCTGTGGCTGTGGGTGTAGGTAAGGTTACGTCGGCTAAGCGCTAGAAACGGGCATCTCTCATATCAAATAAAATTAACCATGTCTACTGGTCAAATTTAGACCCGATGCCTTTCAGTCGACAAGGAGGATTTGATCACCATGTAGGGCGTAACGGGGCTCGCTAATAACCTGATGACAAAAAACTCAGTAGCAGGAATGCTAAGCAGTGTGAAAACCGCTGTAGGTAATGGTTATTGGTAGATATGAAAAGTCACTATTCTCAAGTTCATCTTATCAGTTCTATAGATTCAGTGGTTTTTATTCAAGTCATATCTATCAAAACTAAAGCAACTATCGTATAATTTCATCTGCACCACTTTGTTCATTCTTTTTAAATCAATAGCTTTAAGGATACATGCTATGTCTAAACCCATAGAATCAAAAATGACTAAGCTTAGCAATTTTGTTGATGTTATTGCTGGTTTAGAATCATCAAACTTAAATCAAATTCTAGGGCAAACCCAACAAATATCTAAAAAGACCATTGCAGATGAGCCGTTATCTGAAAAGGTAAATATTGCAATTATTATTGGTATTTCAGATTATGGGTCAACAGAGTCAAATTTACCTCAGTGTAAAAATGATATGGAGTTAACGTCTGAAATTGTATCCAGAATTAAGAAGCCGCTACATACTCTCAAACTCTCTGGAAAGGCAAGCGGAAGGGAAGCGTCAGATAAACTAATAAACTTTTTTAAAGAAATAAAAGAAAAAAGTTTAAACGTCGATGAGCTTTTCTTTTATTTTACAGGCCATGGTCTTTCACATGATACAGGTGGAGCTGGTAGTGAATCACGATTGGTTTTTTCTGATTACTCTCAGAACAGAATAAATGAAACAACTATTTCATCTGATTTTATTGACGATTTGGCAAGAGATATTTCTCCTGTAACATATGTTAAAATTATAGATGCATGCTTTAGCGGAAGTAAATTAATAAAGAATGCAATTGACCAAAGAGATAAATTCCTAGAAGTTGTATCAAAGGACAAAAAACATTACGAAAATAGCGGTTTTAACAACGTGTATGTAATGGCTTCATCAAGAAATGATCAACTGTCTTTCGCTAATACAAAATATAGTGATTTTTCGGAGTCAATATTTCAAGCACTATTTGAGTTAGAAGGAGAGATAAAATATCGCCACTTAGTTAATAGACTTGCGGATGATTTTTCAAAAAAAGAACAGCGCCCTGTTTTTGTAATGCAAGGTTCTTTTGATGAAGGTTTTGGTGAGATAGATGCTGACACGAAACAGTTTATTTATGGTAACTTAATATCAGAGTATGCCAGCGGAATAGAGATAAAGAATAGCGATAAAACATCTGAAAATGATGATGCATTCCTGAAAGATCTGGAAGCGAAGTTAAAAGAAAAAACAAAAGAAAATATTTTTAATTCAGAATCTTTAAAAAAATACATAGCCTCAATAGACACAAATATAGAATCATTATCAAAAAAAATATCTGCATTTTACACATATTCAGTTAATGCAAGCGAGAAAAAACCGCTACCAAATGAAGTGGTGATAGGGGAGTGGTTAAAAAATAACAAACACACCTATTTTGCCACGCCGAGATATAGAAGAAGCGTTACAAATCCATTGGCCTCAAACAGCTCACAATCTGTCACGAACCCGACGATTCCTCCCACTCAGAACAACAATAATGAAGATCTCCAGCCACTCATTGGTTTCTTATTTCAAACAATGACTGATAACGACACTGAAAGTAGAATTCGGCAAGTAACGTTTACTCCGAAAGATGATTTCAGAATTTTGGATTCCATATCTATCAATCTAGCCCTTATGCACTCAAACGAGAAAATAACTTTATTCTCATCTATTGAGTCATGCCCACTTATAGATTGGGGTTCTTATTCAAGAGCAAAATGTAGAAACTGGAAGATTAATGAAATCTCATCACCCGGAAAGGCAGTGGCTACAAAAAAAGAAATTGACGATATATTTAAAGAATTCAATTCATTTATATTAAATTATTTAAAGAGTAAGGGTTCTTCAGCAGAATCAGTTTCATAATTGGAAAAGCGATAGAGTGATACCATTCTATCGCTTTAAAAAAAGCAGATAGATTGTACTTTCGGAGGAAGATAATTCTATTCTTTCTCATTTTCAATCTCGTTAAATTAGAATTCGATAACGATTTATTCCACGTTGTGGAAAGTATTCATTCGAAGTTTAAAGCTTTACAAGAAATATTAATATAATTTATTTTCCTGCTTGATTGTTTAAATTTTTTATAACTTTGCTAACTACACCTCGTTAAAGACCATCGAGGGTTGTTACCGGCTATCCCGCTTTAGCGTGTTAAAGGGCTGAGACGAGGTTTCTAATCTTTTCAGCCTTTTCAAAATGGTCCAGCTTCATCTCCATAATCCACCAGTGCGCCACTTCCATAAGCAGTTCAGGATCGTCATTTTTATTAGCAAAAAAAGCATAAAACGAAAGCCCAACATCGCTTCCCTTAGAGGCAATTTTTGAATCACAGATCCTGATGATTTTTTCCTTCATTCCTTGCCGCACGCCATCTCCTTTACTCTTTCCATGTTCAGGATAAAAAAAGCCGCAAGCAGATGTCTGCTTACGGCTACAGGATCGTTAATATTGTTTTCTGGCAATCAGGCCGCTTTCACAGCCCTGATTTTTTTCGTGTCAGCCGCATCGGATTCTGTTTTATCAGCAGCAGCAGTGAGATCGGGAAGCTTGCTGGTACGCAGAATATGCTGCACGGTCTCTTTCTGCTCGGCGAGATACAGACCAAGATTTTCAGCCTGCGTTTCGTCCATCTGCATTCCGCTTTGCAACAGCCAGTCGGTGAACGCGTCGGCCATATCGAGCAGCTTGTCGTGAGCGTCAGCCTCTTTCTTACTGGCAAATGTCATTTTCTCTTCACCTTTCCTTACGACAACAAATTTTGTTTCAACAGCCATCGTGCACCTCTCTATACTGTATTTAT
>NZ_CAMFKT010000022.1:0-95681 GCF_945957325.1 Enterobacter sp. PL1 | reverse complement strand
CTTTGCTTACCCGGCCTACAAAACCCGTAGGCCCTGCAAGCGAAGCGCCGCTGGGCAAAAAGGCTACGCAAAAATTGTCATCAAGTAAGCCACAAACAGCGCCATATGCGCCGCCCCGTTCAGCACGTTGGTGCGTCCGGTTGAGAACGAAATCTGGCACAGCAGCAACGAGGCTACCATCACAATCATTTCTGGCGCGCCCAGCGCGAACTGCAGTTCGTTACCGGTCATAAAGGCAATCAGCGTCACCACCGGCACGGTGAGTGAAATGGTCGCCAGCACGGAGCCGAAGAACAGGTTCATGGCGCGCTGCACCTGATTGTTTAAGACGGCTTTCAGCGCCCCCAGCCCTTCCGGGGACAGGATCAGTAGCGCCACCAGGAAACCGGTAAACGCGACCGGAGCGTTCAGTTCGGTTAACAGCGTTTCCAGCGGATTGGCGTTCATCTTGGTGACGGCAATCACCGCAATCAGATGCACGATCAGCCAAACCGTATGCCACGCGCTGCTGTGGGCCGACGGCTTACCGTGGTGCGGGTCATCGTCGTCGCTGTCGTCTTCATGCTCATACACGAACAGGCTCTGGTGCGTTTTGGTCTGAATCAACAGAAACACGCCGTACATGGCTGCGGAAATCAGCGCAACCAGCAGCGCCTGACCGGTGGAGAAGTTGGCACCCGGCAGCGCCATCGGGAAGACCAGCACGATAATCGCCAGCGGGAAGAGGGCAATCAGATACTGTTTAATGCCGAACAGGTTCATATACTGGGTCGCGAATTTACGCCCGCCCAGCAGCAGAGAGAAGCCTACCAGGCCGCCCGTCACAATCATAATGATCGAGTAGAGCGTGTCGCGCATCAGCGTCGGCGCGGCATCGCCTGTCGCCATGAGCGCGGAAATCAGGCTGACTTCGAGAATAACGACGGAAAGGCTGAGAATTAACGAACCGTAGGGTTCGCCCAGACGGTGGGCCAATACGTCCGCATGGCGAACGACGCTAAAGGCGCTGGTTAAGATACCGACCAGGGCAAGAATATTGATACCAACCACCACTGGCAGTGACTGACTGCTTCCCCAGAAGAGCAGCACAGCCAGTGCCAGAACCGGGAAAATGAGAGACGTCTCCTTGTGGCGGGTCTTTACCGCCTCGTGTGTTGCTGTCATGTGCTTCTCCATCAATGCAGGTGCTTGTAATTATAGATAGATTTTTGAGGTCATTAAATTAACAGATCTCTGTTAAATGCCCTTTATTTTTTACCTAATTTTACCTTTTTTAATAATTATCAGGCCTGATTCCTGTAATTCACCATATTCTCAGAATATTTGTTAAATAACAATAAGTTAATATTTTCGATCATTCATAAATGAAGTGTGGGTGGCACGCTGCCATATCGTCGTCCACACTTATCTCTTTAACCAAAAGAGAGGTGAGTGATGCCTTATAAAACGAAACGCGAATTACCCGATAATGTGCAAAACGTGCTGCCCGCTCACGCGCAGGATATCTACAAAGAGGCGTTTAACAGTGCCTGGGATCAGTACAAAGATAAAGACGATCGCCGGGATGATGCCAGCCGTGAAGAGACGGCACACAAAGTCGCCTGGGCCGCCGTAAAACATGAATATGAAAAAGGAGACGACGATAAATGGCATAAAAAGAAATAGCCCTGAAATAATTCGCTGCCTTCATTTTGACTTTTCAGGCGGTTGAACTGCCGTTGTATTGCAACTGGTCCGCTAATTGCTTATCGTTATTCAACTGCTGGCAAAATGACCAGCACCTAAGGCCGGGAAGGCGAATTACAGATGTCGCAAGGAAGCATGCAGTGGCGGAGGTGGAAAGTGTTAACGCGTGATTTCTTAATGAAGGCAGATTGTAAGACGGCATTTGGTGCTATTGAGGAATCGCTTCTCTGGTCAGCTGAACAACGTGCGGCGTCGCTCGCTGCCACGCTTGCCTGCCGCCCGGATGATGGCCCGGTATGGATTTTTGGCTACGGCTCCCTGATGTGGAACCCGGCGCTCGAATTTGTCGAATCGGCAACGGGCACGTTGCCCGGCTGGCATCGCGCATTTTGCCTGCGCCTGACGGCCGGACGCGGCAGCGCGTGCCAGCCCGGGCGTATGCTTGCACTGAAAGAGGGCGGACGCACCACGGGCGTGGCGTATCGCCTCCCGGATGCCACCCTGGAAGAGGAGCTTACGCTGCTCTGGAAGCGTGAGATGATCACCGGCTGCTACATGCCGAGCTGGTGCAAGCTGGATCTTGACGACGGACGCACCGTCAATGCGCTGGTGTTTATTATGGACCCGCGCCATCCGCTGTATGAAGCGGACACCCGCACGCAGGTGATTGCCCCGTTAATTGCCGCCGCCAGCGGGCCGCTGGGTACCAACGCGCAGTATCTCTTCTCTCTCGATCAGGAGCTGACCCGCCTCGGCATGAAGGACGATTGTCTGAATGAGCTGGTGGTGAAGGTGAAGGCGCTGCTGGAAGGAAACCCGCTCAACGGCACGCTGCGACCGGGTTTTGCCTGATAATACGCCCGGCTCGCCGGGCGCATAATTTAAGCTGCTACGTAACTGACAGAATGCTCCAGAGACTGGCTGTGGCTATCGATCAGCACATCCCAGGTGCCGGTATACGGCACGGTAAGCCAGGCGTTATCATCCTGCACGGTGAGAATATCCGCCTGGGATTGTTTTTGTGCTTTCGCACTCATCAGATGAATACGGCAGCGCTCTGAGCAACGCACCACTACCGTATCCCCGCCAAACAGTTTCAAACTTGTTTTTACCAGTGCCATTTTTTACCCCGTAGTCTTAAACAACGCTCTCCCTGCTGCCATATCCGAGCGTGATGTTGTTCACAATTCACTCATGGCATAACACCAAAGGGGAGGGGGAGGGATGCTGATTTTGATCAAAAAATGGCATAACGATTAAACAAAAATGACAAAATTCCTCAAAATTTCAGCTGACGCGCGTTTTACCCGCTAAACGCGCGCCAGTAGAAAATTAAATGCGGAAATGGCCGGCGGTTTCAGCAAGGTCGCCTGCCTGGCTCTGCAGGGCGCCCGCGGCAGCGGCGGATTGCACGACCAGCTCGGCGTTCTGCTGGACCATGCGGTCGAGATGGGTCACCGCGTGGTTGATCTCGTGAATACCCTTCATCTGCTCGCTGGTGGCGATGGAGATTTCGCGCATGATGCCGGAGACGCTGCCGATGCTGGAGCGGATCTCGTCCATGCTTTCCCCGGCCAGATGCACGTAGCGGGAGCCGGTGGCCACGCTGTCGGTGGTGGAATCAATCAGCGATTTAATCTCTTTCGCCGCCTGGGCGCTGCGGCTCGCCAGGTTACGCACTTCGCCCGCCACCACGGCAAACCCGCGCCCCTGCTCGCCGGCACGGGCCGCCTCGACGGAGGCGTTCAGCGCCAGAATGTTGGTCTGGAATGCGATGCCGTCAATCACGCTGGTGATATCGCCAATTTTAGCCGACGCGACTTCGATGGACTGCATGGTGCTGATCGCCTGGGATACCACCTCGCCGCCGCGCGCCGCGGCCGCGGAGGCCTTGCTCGCCTGGTCGTTCGCTTCTGCCGCCGACTCGTTCGACTGCGTCACGGAGGCGGTGATCTGCTCCACGGCGCTGGCCGTCTCGCGCAGGCTGGACGCCGCCTGCTCGGTACGTCCGGAGAGATCCTGGTTACCCGCCGCAATCTCCTGAGCGGCGTTTTTCACCGACTCGCTGGCATCACGGAGCTGCACCATCACCACCGACAGCTTATCGCTGAAGGCGTTAAAGGCCTGGGCAATCTGCGCCACCTCGTCCTCACCGCTGTCAGGCAGACGCTGCGACAGGTCGTTAGTCCCGTTGGCAATGTTGTGCATCGCGTCGCGAATGTCCGACAGGCGCTTCAGCAGACGGGCAATCAGGAGGTGAACAATGGCCGCGCTTAGCAGCGCCAGGATCACCAGCGAAATCGCCGAGGCTTTAAGCAGGGAACGCATGCCGGAGGTGGCATCACCGTTGTCGAGGGCGACGACCAGCAGCCAGTTTGTGCCCGGCACGGCGGTTGCCACGAAGGTTTTTTCGACGTCGTTCAGCGTACCGTCGACAAGGTTACCGCTTTTCAGCGCAGCAAAATTGATGCCCTTGATGGTCTCAGCAAACGGTTTAAGCGTCAGAGCCGGATCGTTAGCCGCAATCACGCTGCCGACACTGTTCAGAAGCAAGCCGCTGCTGGACGGAGTTGGATGGATCCCGCGCACGTTCGCCACCACGCTGTCCATGGCCACATCGCCCGCCACCACCGCTTTCAGGGCGCCATTCTCTTTCACCGGCACGGCGAAGGTCACCACCAGTTTACCGGTACCGGCATCAACGTAAGGCGCGGTGACGACCGGGCCGTCCGTGCTGACCACCTGCTGATACCACGGGCGAATGGTCGGGTCATAATCCGCAGGTACGCCCGCGGGCTCAGAGAATTTCGCCGTTTTGCTGGCGTAGCCGACATAAACGTTGGTGAATCCACCCGCCTGCGCAAGCTGTTTAAACACCGGAACCGGGTCGTCACTCAGCGCAATGGTCTGGGCAGAGGCGATCACCGTCATCTTGCTTTTTACCCAGTCGGCAATCGCCATGTTATGGCTGGCGCTGGTGCTGGTCAGAATATCGCGCTGGGACTGCTGGTTATCCTGGCGTGTGACCTGGAAGTTAATAACGGTGTTGAGGAGAAGGGCGACGACCAGACAGCCTGCCGTCGCCGCGATGATGCGTGCACGAATCGATCTGAACATAAGTGAAATACCTGCTGTGTTGTTTCCATGCCTATCGGCAACCCCGCAGGTAAACTTGATGCTGAAACCGCGTCCATAAGAAAATAATATTTTTACGGGTTTATTATTAAAAAGTTAATACTTTATCAGCGGACAGCGTCCACTCGGCCAGTTCAACCAGCGTACCAATTTCTACGCCATCAATCAGCGGCAGTCCGGTCATGCCGCGCCCGTCGGTGCAGGTTTTGCACAGCTTCACCGGCACGTTTTGTGCGGTCAGGATCTCCAGCATCTGCTGAATGTTATAGCCCTCGGCCGGCTTTTGTCCCTTCAGCCCGGCGGTGACGGCGTCCGACATTAAAAAGAGGCGTAACGCCAGATCGCTCTCTTTTTCACGTAGCGCGATCGCCAGGCGCAGGCTGTTGAAAAGGGATTCGCTGCCGTAGGCCGCACCGTTGGCGACGATCACAATCTTCTGCATGTTGACTCCTGTTCTTATAAAGGCACGAATATTGCTTAATTCTCCGGAGTTTCGCTGTCCGGGAGAGTAAGCATGACATTAATGGCAGGCATTTCGCCAGGCGCTGCCGAATGGCTCACGCGCGCAAAGATGATGCGCCAGGAGCAGTTCAGCAAGCTGGCACAGCTGGGCGTGCTTGTGCACGGCATTAGCCAACTGGTGCATATGTTACAGTGCGAGCGCGGGGCGTCCAACGTCTGGCTCTGCTCACAGGGCAAGCTGTACGCTCCCGAATGCAAAGCCAGCCGGGCGCTGGTGGATGAAAACCTCGCAGCCCTTTACGCCATTCTTGAAACACAGTCGCCGATTCCGGGAAGTGCCGTCTGTGAACGCATCGGCGGCGCGCTCCTGAGCCTGGAGACGCTTCCCGCGCTGCGTGACGGTGTGATTCAGCAGACGGTAACGGCACCCCAGGCGATGGAACACTACTCCCGCATGCTTCGCCATCTGCTCAGTATCGTGCCGCAGCTTAATGACAGCATTGACGATCCGCAAATCGCAGGACGTTTTGTCGCGCTTTATAGCCTGATGCAGGGCAAAGAGCTGGCGGGACAGGAGCGGGCGCTGGGGGCGATTGGCTTCACGCAGGGTTTTTTCGATGATGTGACTCGTCAGAGGCTGGTTGACCGCATTGACGGGCAGCAGGCCTGCTTTGAGATCTTCCTCTCACACAGCTCCGCTGACGTTCAGACCACCTTTTCAATGCACTGTCAGCCCGATCGTGAAACGGAGCAGCTCCGGCGCGTGGCCTGTACCCGCCAGCCCGCCGCCGATAACGGCCTTACCGCGCTGGCCTGGTTTGCTCTGCAAACCGCGCGCCTTGAGCATCTGCGCACGCTGGAGGAGACGATCATCGTCGATCTGATGGTCGCGGTGGACGAATGCATTCACCGTGACGATGATTACGCGCCCCCCGGCGATGAACAGGATTACCCGCCGATTCGCTATCCGGAAAAACCGTTGCTTACCCTGGTTCGCCAGCAGGCGCGCGAGATAGAGCAGCTCTCACGTCAGCTTGCGTCGCTGCGCGATACGCTTGAAGAGCGCAAAATCATTGATAAAGCGAAGAGCGTGCTGATGACCCACCAGAATATGAGTGAGGAACAGGCCTGGACGGCGCTGCGCAAAATGGCGATGGACAAGAACCAAAGGATGGTGGATATCGCCCGCGCGCTGCTCATGGTGAAGAGTGTATGGCAGGTAACACCAAAGGAGTAGCTGCACGGTCGGTGGGCATTTTATGCCTGTTTGCGGTGCGTAAAGGCGAGTGAATAACGGTAAGCGCCGCAAGAAACAGTGTGTTAAAACCTGGCATTCACTTTGCATTATCAGATTAACCATTTTTGACGATGCGCCAACGGCGGTGCATCCGTCTTCGGGATAAAGGCGTCCACTGGTGCTTCGGCACCGTGGGCGCTTTTTTTTGGTTTTTTTTCAGGAGTGGTCATGGCGGATTTGTCGAGACGGCGTTTTTTGCAGGCCAGCATGCTGGCGAGTGGTGCAATGCTGTTGCCGGGTGTCATGCAGGCCGCATGGGCGGCAGGCTCGGATAAACCGGAGCAGGAAACAGTGCGCATCGGGTTTATCCCGCTGACCGACTGTGCCCCGGTGGTTATCGCGGCGCTGAAAGGGTTTGATAAAAAATACGGTATTACCATCGTGCCCACCAAAGAGGCGAGCTGGGCGGCGGTGCGCGACAAGCTGGTGGCGGGCGAACTCGACGCCGCGCACATTCTCTACGGCCTGCTGTACGGACTGGAGCTGGGCATCGCCGGCAAGCCACAGCAGATGGCTAACCTGATGACCCTCAACCAGAACGGTCAGGCGATTACGCTCTCCAGCGATCTGGCAGAGAAGGGCGTTCATGACCTTGACGGGCTGAAAAAGCGGATTGGGCAGCAGGCGCCTGGCACCTATACCTTCGCGCACACCTTCCCGACCGGGACGCACGCCATGTGGCTCTACTACTGGCTGGCCAGCGCGGGCATTCACCCCTTTGACGACGTGCGCACGGTGGTGGTGCCGCCGCCGCAGATGGTGATGAACATGCGCATTGGCAACATGGTCGGCTTTTGCGTCGGCGAGCCGTGGAACGCGCGTGCCATCAACGACCGCATCGGTTTTACCGCCGCCACGTCGCAGTCTGTCTGGGCCGACCATCCGGAAAAAATCCTTGGGACGCGTCGCGACTGGGTGGAGAAAAACCCGCACTCCGCCCGGGCGCTGGTGAGCGCAGTGCTGGAGGCGGCGCGCTGGATTGAGGCCTCCCCGGAAAACAAACGCGAAACCGCACAGATCCTTTCCCGCCGGGCGTGGCTCAACTGCAAAGAGCAGTATCTCACCGGACGCATGCTCGGCGAGTACGACAACGGCCTGGGCCAGCGCTGGCAGGACGCGCACCCGATCCGCTTCTTCAACGAGGGGGCCGTCAGCTACCCGTATCTCTCCGACGGCATGTGGTTCTTAACCCAGTTCCGCCGCTGGGGCTTGCTCAAAGCCGCCCCGGACTATGCGGGCATCGCACAACGCATTAACCAGACGGCGGTCTGGCAGGATGCCGCCACGGCGGTGGGGGGCATTACCACACCGACTTCACCACTACGCAGCAGCACATTGATGGACGGCACCGTCTGGAACGGTACCGACCCGGAAGGATACGCCAGCCGTTTCGCCATTCACCGTAAAGGGGCCTGATTATGCAGCATCTGCAAAAGACAAAATCACACGAGACGCCGGAGAGTGGAGAGGTGATTGTCCTGCCTCCGGTGCAGGTTCGCCGCCGTACGCCGACGTTTGCGCGTCGGATTAACGCGATCCTTCAGCGCATCATTCCGGCTTTTCTGGGGCTGGGACTGCTGGTGGTGCTCTGGCAGCTGGCGGCGATTAACAGCAAAGGTTTCCCGACGCCGCTCAGCACGCTCGATTCCGCTATTACCCTGTTTGGCGATCCGTTTTATCGCGACGGGCCAAACGACATGGGCATCGGCTGGAACGTGCTCGCCTCATTACAGCGCGTGGCGGTGGGCTTTGGCCTGGCCGCGTTCGCCGGGATCCCGCTCGGTTTCCTGATTGGCCGCTTCACCTTTTTTTCGCGCATGTTCGGCCCGCTGATCGCGCTGTTACGCCCGGTTAGCCCGCTGGCCTGGCTGCCCATCGGCCTGCTGCTGTTCCAGAAAGCGGAGCCCGCGTCGAGCTGGACCATTTTTATCTGCTCCATCTGGCCGATGGTGATCAACACCGCCGAAGGCGTGCGCCGCATTCCGCAGGACTACCTCAACGTGGCCCGGGTGCTGCAGCTTTCCGAGTGGACCATCATGCGCCGCATTCTCTTCCCGGCGGTGCTGCCCGCGGTGCTGACCGGGGTGCGCCTCTCCATCGGCATCGCCTGGCTGGTGATTGTCGCCGCCGAGATGCTGACCGGCGGTTTAGGGATCGGTTTTTGGATCTGGAACGAGTGGAACAACCTCAACGTCGAAAACATTCTCATCGCCATCGTCATCATTGGCGTGGTCGGGCTGCTGCTGGAGCAGGGGCTGATGCTGATCGCCCGTCGCTTTAGCTGGCAGGAAAAATAAGGAGCGAACATGAAACCATTAATCCAGGTCCAGGCCGTGAGCCAGCGTTTTTCCACCGCCAGCGGCGAATTTCTGGCGCTGCAGAACGTCTCCTTTGATATCCATGAGGGCGAAACCGTCAGCCTGATTGGGCACTCCGGCTGCGGTAAATCGACGCTGCTTAACCTTATCGCTGGGATCACGCTGCCGACGGAAGGCGGGCTGATTTGCGACAACCGTGAAATTGCCGGGCCGGGTCCGGAGCGCGCGGTGGTATTCCAGAACCATTCGCTGCTGCCGTGGCTCACCTGCTTCGACAACGTGGCCCTGGCGGTAGATCACGTGTTTCGCCACAGCATGAGCAAGGCGGAGCGCCGGGAGTGGATTGAGCACAACCTCGACCGCGTGCAGATGGGGCACGCCCTGCACAAGCGCCCGGGGGAGATCTCCGGCGGCATGAAGCAGCGCGTCGGGATTGCCCGCGCGCTGGCGATGAAGCCGAAAGTCCTGCTGATGGATGAACCCTTCGGCGCGCTGGATGCGCTGACGCGCGCCCATCTGCAGGACTCGGTGATGCAGATCCAGCAGGCGCTGAACACCACCATCGTGCTGATTACCCACGACGTGGACGAGGCGGTGCTGCTCTCCGATCGCGTGCTGATGATGACCAACGGCCCGGCGGCGACCGTCGGGGAGATCCTGCACGTTGACCTGCCGCGCCCGCGTAACCGGGTGCAGCTGGCCGACGACAGCCGCTATCACCACATGCGCCAGCAGATCCTGCATTTCCTCTATGAAAAGCAGCCGAAAGCGGCGTAGCGAGGGGGCTTTGATGCGACTGGTCATTATCGGAAATGGCATGGCGGCCACGCGGCTGATTGCCTCGCTCACCGGGCGTGCTGCCGATCGTTTCACTATTACCGTCATCGGTGACGAGCCGGAGCATGCCTATAACCGCATCCAGCTTTCGCCGGTGCTGGGCGGTGAAAAAACGGCGGCGGGCATCTGTCTTCAGAATGACGACTGGTACCAGGAACGGGGCGTGACGGTGCTGCGGGGCGAAAAGGCGCTCGCCGTGAATGTGGACACGCGGGAAGTGCAAACCACCGCCCGCACGCTGGGCTGGGATGCGCTGGTGTTTGCCACCGGATCAACGCCCTTTGTTCCGCCAATTCCTGGCTGCAATGCGCCGCATGTCTTCACGTTCCGTACCCTGGAGGATATCCGGGCCATTCGGGCGATCGCCGGTCCGGCGGTAGTGCTGGGCGGCGGCGTGCTCGGGGTTGAGACGGCGGCAGCGCTGGCGCGCTCAGGGGACAACGTCACCCTTGTTCATCGCGGTCCGTGGCTGATGGAGCAGCAGCTGGATGAGAAGGCGGGCGTGCTGGTGGAAGAGGCGCTGGCAGCGCGGGGCGTGCGCTGTGAGCTCGCCTCAGGCATCGCGGCGATTGACGGGAATAGCGTGACGCTGCTGAACGGACGCAGCGTCACCGCCCCGCGCGTGGTGCTGGCGACGGGCGTGCAGCCCAACGTCGTGCTGGCGCAGGCCAGCGGCATTCGCTGCGCGCGCGGCATCGTGGTGGATCACCAGATGCAAACCTCCGCGCCGGACGTCTACGCCATTGGCGAGTGCTGTGAAATTGACGGCCAGACGTTTGGCCTGGTCGCCCCCTGTCTGGCGCAGGCGGATATCCTCGCCGCCCGGCTGGCCGGAGACGTCACCGCGCCGTTTGTTCTGACCGACAACGGCATGCGCCTCAAGGTGACCGGCGTGGAGCTGTTCAGCCTCGGTCGCGCGGCAGAGCAGGAGGACGATGTGGTCTGGAGCGCATGGGATCCGCTGACCCGTCACTATCGTCGTTTACTGATCCATCAGGGGGCGCTGGCTGGCGTGCTGCTGATGGGGGACTGCCGCAGCGCGGCAACATTTACCGATTTACTGGCAACGGCTGCGCCCGCGCACGCGGACTGGCTGTTCGATCGTTTTACTACGCAACCGCAGGTTGCAGGACAGAACGCTATGACAAAACCTACTCTGGTGGTGGTTGGGCACGGTATGGTCGGCCATCATTTTCTCGAAGACTGCGTTAACCGCAATCTGCATCAGCAATATCAGATCGTTGTCTTTGGCGAGGAGCGCTATGCTGCCTACGACCGCGTGCATCTGTCGGAATATTTTGGCGGCCGCAGCGCGGCGTCGCTTTCGCTGGTGGAGGGGGATTTCTTTGCCGACAACGGCATTGAGCTGCGCCTGTCGCAGCAGATTGTCGCTATCGATCGCGACGCGCGCGTGGTGCGTAGCGCCAGCGGGCATGAGACCCACTGGGATAAACTGGTGCTGGCGACCGGCTCATACCCGTTCGTGCCGCCCGTGCCGGGCAACGATTTGCCGGGCTGTTTTGTCTACCGCACCCTTGACGATCTGGACAAGATTGCGGCGCATGCGGCGGGCTCACGCCGCGGTGTCGTGATTGGCGGCGGGCTGCTGGGGCTGGAGGCGGCGAATGCCCTGAAGCAGCTCGGGCTGGAAACTCACGTGGTGGAGTTTGCGCCCAATCTGATGGCGGTCCAGCTCGACAACGACGGCGCGGCGATGCTGCGCAAGAAAATCGAGGCGCTTGGCGTCGGTGTGCATACCAGTAAAGCAACGACGGAGATCGCCGCCGCGGACGGCGGGCTGGTGTTGCGCTTTGCCGATGGCGAACAGCTTGAAACAGACATGGTGGTCTTTTCTGCAGGCATTCGTCCGCAGGACGCGCTGGCGCGCAGCAGCGGGCTGGCTATCGGCGAACGCGGCGGGATCGGCATTGACGACCGCTGTCAGACCTCCGATCCGGACGTGCTGGCCATTGGTGAATGCGCCCTGTGGGAAGGGAAAATCTTCGGGCTGGTTGCGCCCGGCTACCAGATGGCGAGGGTGGCCGCCGCCGCGCTGGCGGGAGAGGAGAAAACCTTCGCCGGCGCGGATATGAGCACCAAACTCAAGCTGCTGGGCGTGGACGTGGCCTCGTTCGGCGACGCTCACGGCCGCACGCCGGGGGCGCTGAGCTACCAGTGGACGCACGGCCCGCAGCAAATCTACAAGAAAATCGTGGTCAGCTACGACGGCAAAACGCTGCTCGGCGGCGTGCTGGTGGGTGATGCCAGCGAATACGCCGCGCTGGTACAGATGATGCTCAACGGGATAGCCCTGCCAAAAGAGCCGGAAACGCTGATATTACCCGCGTCGTCAGGCAGTGCGCCAAAAGCGCTCGGCGTGGCAGCGCTGCCGGAAAGCGCACAAATCTGTTCGTGTCATAACGTCAGCAAAGGCGATATCTGTCAGGCGGTAAGTGCGGGCGCAACGGATATCGGCGCAATTAAGCAGTGCACCAAAGCGGCGACCGGCTGCGGAGGATGTAGCGCACTGGTGAAGCAGGTGATGGAGTTCCAGCTGGCGGCGCAGGGCGTGGAGGTGAAAAAGGACATCTGCGAACACTTCCCGTACTCGCGTCAGGAGATTTACCACCTCGTGCGCGTCAACCATATCCGCACCTTTGACCAGCTCATTAGCCGCTACGGTCAGGGACACGGGTGCGAAATTTGTAAGCCACTGGTGGGGTCAGTGCTCGCCTCCTGCTGGAACGAGTATCTGCTGAAACCGGCACACCTGCCGCTGCAGGACACCAACGACCGCTACTTCGCCAATATCCAGAAGGACGGTACTTACTCCATCGTGCCGCGCATGCCTGCGGGGGAAGTGACCGCCGACGGGCTGATCGCCATCGGCCAGATTGCGAAACGCTACAGCCTGTACAGCAAAATCACCGGCGGCCAGCGTATCGACCTGTTTGGCGCCACGCTCGAACAGCTGCCGGAGATCTGGCAGGCGCTGGTGGAAGCCGGATTTGAAACCGGGCACGCCTACGGCAAATCCCTGCGCACGGTGAAATCCTGCGTCGGGTCGACCTGGTGTCGCTACGGCGTGCAGGACTCCACCGGCCTCGCGGTCAGGCTCGAGCACCGTTACAAAGGCCTGCGCGCCCCGCACAAAATCAAAATGGCGGTCTCAGGGTGTACCCGCGAATGCGCCGAGGCGCAGAGTAAAGACGTGGGGGTCATCGCCACGGACAAAGGCTGGAATCTCTACCTGTGCGGCAACGGCGGGATGAAGCCGCGCCACGCGGATCTCTTCGCCAGCGATCTCGATGATGACACGCTGATCCGCACCGTTGACCGTTTCCTGATGTTCTACATCCGCACGGCGGATCGCCTGCAGCGCACCAGCACCTGGATGGACAACCTGGAAGGCGGTCTCGACTACCTGCGGGAGGTGATCCTCAACGACAGCCTGGGCATCGCCCACGAGCTGGAGCAGGAGATGGCCCGGGTGGTGGAAACCTACCAGTGCGAATGGCAGACCACGCTTAACGATCCGAACCGTCAGGCGCTGTTCCGCACCGCGGTGAACGTCGCGCCGTCTGATGAAAGCAAGCGCTGGCAGGAAATCTGCGGCATCGACGATATCCCCGAGCAGGCGGGCATTGGCGCGCGGCTTGGGCGTAAGCCGATCGCGCTGTTCCGCTTTGGCAAAACCGTTTACGCCCTCGACGATCGGGAGCCTGGCAGCAGCGCGAACGTGCTTTCCCGCGGCATTCTTGGCGATGCGGCGGGGGAGCCGGTGGTGATTTCCCCGCTCTACAAGCAGCGTATCCGCCTGCGCGACGGCTGTCAGGTGGAGAACGGCGAACCCGCGGTGCGCGCCTGGCCGGTCAAAATTGAGAACGGCAAGGTGTGGGTCGGTAATGATGCCCTGGTAATGCGTGCGGAGGCCTCATGACAGAAATCCGGACAACGTGTCCCTACTGCGGGGTCGGCTGCGGCGTGGTCGCCCGCGTGGACGGTGAAACGGTCAGCGTTCGGGGGGATGAAACCCATCCTGCGAACTTTGGCCGCTTGTGCGTGAAAGGATCGGCCCTGGGGGAAACAATGGGGTTACAGGGGCGATTGCTGCGCCCCGTTGTTGACGGTGCTGAGGTGGCCTGGGCGCAGGCGCTGGGAGCGGCAGGCGAGCGCCTCCAGGACATTATCGACAAATGGGGGCCGCAGGCGGTGGCGTTTTACGCGTCCGGGCAATTGCTTACCGAGGATTATTACGCCGCCAATAAGCTGATGAAAGGGTTTATCGGCGCGGCGAACATTGATACCAACTCCCGGCTCTGCATGTCATCGGCGGTCGTTGGCTACAAGCGCGCCTTTGGTGAAGACGTCGTGCCGTGCAGCTACGAGGATGTGGAAAACAGCGATCTGGTGGTGCTGGTGGGCTCAAACGCGGCCTGGACGCATCCGGTGCTGTATCAGCGCCTGGTACAGGCAAAGCACAACAATCCGGAGATGAAAGTGGTGGTCATCGATCCGCGCAGAACCGCCTCCTGTGATATTGCTGACCTGCATCTGGCGCTCACTCCCGGCAGCGACGCCGGGCTGTTCGTCGGTCTGCTTAATGTCATTCAGGGAACGGACGCGTGGCCGATATCCCGCGTGGCGGCGTTTTGCGGCCTTTCGCCGCAGGAAATCGGCGCCTTTTACGACTGGTTTATGACGGCACCCCGGGCCATCACGCTCTACACCATGGGAATCAACCAGTCCTCCAGCGGCAGCGACAAGTGCAGCGCCATCATTAACGTGCACCTTGCCAGCGGGAAATTTAACCGTCCGGGCTGCGGCCCGTTTTCGCTGACCGGACAGCCAAACGCCATGGGCGGAAGGGAAGTGGGCGGGCTGGCAAATCAGCTGGCGGCGCACATGAACTTTGAGCCGGACGATCTCTCGCGGGTGGCGCGTTTCTGGGGAACGGAACGGCTTGCGCAGACGCCGGGCTTGATGGCGGTGGAGCTGTTTGACGCCATTGCCCGCGGCGAGGTGAAGGCAGTGTGGATCATGGGCACCAATCCTGCCGTCTCGCTGCCGGACAGCCACGCGGTGTGTCAGGCGCTGGGGCGCTGCCCGCTGGTCATTGTCTCTGAGGTGATGAATGATACCGACACCAGCCGGTTTGCCCATATTCGCTTTCCGGCGCTGGCATGGGGAGAGAAGGACGGCACGGTAACCAATTCCGAGCGACGCATTTCGCGCCAGCGCGCGTTTCTGCCCGCGCCCGGTGAGGCAAAGCCGGACTGGTGGATCGTCGCGCAGGTGGCGAAACGGCTGGGGCACGGCGACGCCTTTGCCTGGCTGCATCCCCACCAGATTTTTTGCGAGCATGCGGCGCTGACGGCCTTTGAAAATGACGGCGCGCGGGCGTTAAACCTTCATGATCTGGCTACGCTTACCCGTGAGGAGTGGGAGCGGCTTGAGCCCTGGCAGTGGCCTGGGGGGGATTTTCCGCGCCGTAACATTGTTCCCGTTAACCCTCTGTCGCACGGTGCGACGGTCAGCGCGTTGTACCCGCTGATTCTCAACTCGGGGCGCATCCGCGATCAGTGGCATACCATGACGCGAACAGGATATGTGGCCAGGCTGATGCAGCATATCGCCGAACCCTTTGTTGAGGTTTGCCCCGCAGACGCCGTTCGGTTTTCCCTGTGCGACGGCCAGCTGGCGCGCATCAGTTCGCCGCGCGGCGTCATGGTAGCAAGAGTGCGCATCAGCGACGCCCAGCGTGAAGGGAACGCTTTTGCCCCGATGCACTGGAACGCTGCGTTTGCCCGCCAGGGGAAGGTGAATGCGCTGGTGGAAAGGCGCTGCGATCCGGTTTCGGGCCAGCCGGAGAGTAAACAAACCGCGGTCAGAATCCAGCCCTGGCAGCCCGTCTGGCAGGGAGAACTCTATGCCCGCGAAGGGCTGGAAATGCCCTCTTCGGTTTACTGGTGGCGTAAAGCTTCACGCCTGACGGTGGCGTGCGATAAACCGCTGCTGTCGTGGGTAATGGAACACGCCAGCGGCCGGGGCTGGCAGCTGCAGGTTGCGCAGACCGGTGAACGCAGCAGCGTGCTGGCCTGGCATGAAGGCCAGCTTATGCTGGGTTTCTGGGAAGGTACCGCGTTACCGGCGCTGGCGCATACGGTGATTGAAGCCGCTTTTCATTCACCCCCCGTGCTGCCCGCAGAACGCCACGCCCTGTTGAACGGGCAGAGCGTCGGGAAGGCGATGGATCCGGGACGCATTATCTGCAGCTGTTTCAGCGTCGGGGAAGAGGCGATACGGGAGGCGATTGCCGGAGGGTGTGATTCCGTCACCGCGCTGGGGGCGAAGCTGCGCTGTGGTACGAACTGTGGTTCCTGCGTGCCGGAGCTGAAAGGGCTGTTTCAGGATAATCCTGAAATGTCCGCCAGAACTGCATTTCAGGGCTTATCGCGTTAACATAATAAGAGTTTATTCATAAACACAGGTTCTTATTGACGACGTTGATGGCTGTATCGTCCCGCATTCGTTTGCTGTTTTTACTCCCCCTTCTTACGGCCGGAGCCGTTCACGGTGCGCCGAATTCCTTTATGCATCAGGCGCAGCACCCCTTTGATAATAATGGGGATAGTCTGCCCGATCTCGGCCTGGCGGCGCCAACGGGCGAAGGGGAGAAACACCTCGCCGAAATGGCGAAAGCCTTCGGTGAAGCCAGCATGACCGACAACGGGCTGACGACCGGCGAGCAGGCGCGTCAGTTTGCCTTTGGTCAGGTGCGCGACGCGGTAAGCGGGGAAGTGAACCAGCAGATTGAGTCCTGGCTGTCGCCCTGGGGAAACGCCAGCGTGAACGTGCTGGTGGATAATGACGGCAAATTTAACGGCAGCAGCGGGAGCTGGTTTATCCCGTGGAATGATACTAACCGTTACCTCAGCTGGAGCCAGCTTGGCCTGACGCAGCAGACGGATGGCCTGGTCAGTAACGCCGGAATCGGCCAGCGCTGGGTGGCCGGGAAATGGCTGCTGGGCTACAACACCTTTTACGATAATCTTCTCGATGAAAACCTGCAGCGTGCCGGGCTGGGCGCGGAAGCGTGGGGGGAAAATCTGCGCCTCTCAGCGAACTACTATCAGCCCTTTGCCGGATGGCGCGCGCGATCTGACGTTCAGGAGCAGCGCATGGCGCGCGGATATGACGTGACCGCTAAAGCCTGGTTGCCGTGGTTTCATCACCTGAACACCAGCGTCAGCGTTGAGCAGTACTTTGGCGATAACGTTGACCTGTTCAACAGTGGAACCGGGTACCACAACCCGGTTGCGGTCAATCTGGGGCTTAACTATACCCCCGTTCCGCTGGTCACGTTGACCGCCGGGCACAAGCAGGGCGAAAGCGGCGAGAGCCAGAATAACCTTGGGCTGAAGCTCAACTACCGCTTTGGCGTGCCGCTGGCTAAGCAGCTTTCCGCCGATGAGGTCGCCGCGACGCGATCCCTGCGCGGCAGCCGCTACGATTCACCGGAGCGCACTAGCCTGCCGGTGATGGAGTTCCGCCAGCGTAAAACGCTGTCCGTCTGGCTGGCCACGCCGCCGTGGGATCTGAAAGGGGGCGAGACCGTTATGCTGAAGCTGCAGGTTCGCAGCACGCACGGCATCCGTCAGATCCACTGGCTGGGGGATACGCAGGCATTGAGCCTGACGTCGCCGGCCAAAAGTAACAGCGCAGACGGCTGGAGCGTGATTATACCTGCCTGGAATGAACAGGAAGGTGCGACAAACCGCTGGCACCTCTCGGCGGTGGTAGAAGATGAGAAAGGCCAGCGCGTCTCGTCCAATGAGATCACGCTTGCTGTGGTGCAGCCGCTGGTCGCATTGCCTGATGACGACCCGCGCTGGAAGCTGCTGCCGGAGGAGTAATCCTTAGAAAATGCGTTCCTGATGCACCCACACGGCGGCTTCAACGCGAGATTTTAACTTCATTTTCTTCAGCATATGCTTCACGTGCACTTTGACCGTGCTTTCGGTGATGTCCAGGCGGCGAGCGATCATTTTGTTCGGCAGGCCCTGGGCAATGAGCTTGAGGATGTCGCGCTCGCGCGGCGTGAGCTGGCTGACGTCACGGTCAGAGGTGGCGCGGTTGGCGCGCAGGCTGGCGGCCAGCACCGGCGTTAAGGCTTCGCTCAATACCATCTCGCCCGCCGCCGCCTGCTGCAGCGCCTTAAGCAGATCTTCCGGCTCCATGTCTTTCAGCAGATAGCCATCCGCCCCGCGCTTCAGCGCCGTGACCACATCCTCTTCATGGTTCGACACGCTAAAGACGACGATGCGTCCGGAAAGCGATTTTTCCCGCAGCTTGTCGAGGGTCTCCAGTCCGTTCATGCCCGGCATATTCAGATCGAGCAGGATCAGATCGGGATCGAGGGATTCGGCAAGCTCAATGCCCTGTTCGCCGTTGCTGGCTTCGCCCACCACGGTGATATCGGGCGCCATGCTGACCAGCTGTTTCACGCCAGTACGCAGCATCGGATGGTCGTCGATCAACAGGATGGATGCCGGTTCCTGATTAGTCATGGGTATCTCCTTGAGCAGTTGTAAGCGGTTTCTCGGGAATAAAGGTGACGACAACTTCCGTGCCGCCCGTCTCTCTCCGGCGAACCTGGCAATCACCGCGCAGGCTTTGGGCGCGGTCTCGCATAATGATTAAACCATAGTGGTTAGTGCGTTCGGCATTTTCCGGCACGCCGCGGCCGTTATCGTGAACCGTCAGTTTCACCTGATTGTCGTGCTGGCTGACGGTGACCGTGACCGCCGTTGCTTCAGCGTGTTTAAGCACGTTGCTCAGCGCTTCGCGGGCGATCTGCAGTAAATGTATGGCCTGATGGGAGGGGACAAAGCGCGGCGGCAGCTGGTAATCCAGCTTCACCGGGAACCCCAGCCGGGCGCTAAATTCGTGACAGCTGGATTCCAGCGCCGGGCGCAGGCCCGGCTCGGTCAGCTGCAGACGGAAGGTGGTCAGCAGCTCGCGCAGCTGCACCCAGGAGGTGTTCAGCTCGTTGCGGATCTGGCTGAGCAGCTGCTTGCTGCTGTCGGGCATCTCCGCATCCTGCATCTGCAGGCAGCTCACCTGCATTTTCATACAGGAAAGCGACTGGGCGATGGAGTCGTGCAGCTCGCGGGCGATGGTCGCGCGCTCTTCCATGACGATCAGCTGCTGCTGTTTTTCCTGATGCCTGTCGAGCGCCAGCGTGGCCGTCAGCTGTTCAACCAGCGTATCTACCAGCTGCTGCTGGTCGTGGCTGAGGTGGCGTCCGGTTGGCAGGGTGGCCAGCAGAATGCCGTACTGAGTGTGGCTGTCCGTCAGGCGCCACTTCAGGGTCGTGCCGCCGGAGGTCAGCGGCGGCAGGCCGCGAGGGCAAAGATGGCAGCCTTTGTCATCGCAGGACATATCGGACTGACAGGTAAATTCCTGGTGGTTCTCTTCGTCTTCCACATCGTAGACCCGCAGCTCCAGATCGCGCAGCAGGGTCAGCTTTTGCAGGCCATTCAGCACCGGTGAGAGACGTTCACATAGCGGCACCTGCATGTGCAAGCGACGGTTGGCCTGCCAGAGGAAAGAGAGGATCTCGTTTTTCTGCTCCAGCCCGGCCGTTTTTTCCTGTACGCGCTGCTCCAGCACCGCGTAGCTCTCGGAGAGCTCTGCTGACATGGTGTTGAGCGCCTGGCCAAGCATGGCCATCTCGTTGCGCCCGCTGATGTGCGTGCGCTGGGTAAAATCGCGTGCGGTGACCGCGCGGGCCATCGCCAGCAGCTGTTTCCAGGGATTCAGCAGACGCGCGCGGAGCCAGACGATAGTGAAGATCAGCAGCAGCCCCATAAACAGCGCCATGGCCCGGTGCACCATCACCACCCGGTCGATGCGTAATTCGGTCGTCTGGTCGAACGCGGAGACCAGCGCGTCAATGCGGGAGACAAACCCCGCCACGTCCTGGGCAACGGCTTCTGTACTGCGCGCCTGTTTCAGGCCTGGCTGCAGCTGGGTGTGCCAGTACCCCTGAAGGGCTTTCAACTGGGATTGCTGACCGGCACGGATGGCGGCATTTTCCAGCTCGGGGCTGAATGCCGTGCGCTCCATTTCATCGATTAAAGGCCGATCGTCCTGCGTCAGCGGAACCGCCGCCAGCAGACGGTAACTCTGCATGCGTAGCGAGCCTGCCTCGTTGATGGCATGCGCATTACCCTGTACCCCTTGTACCAGCCAGCCGGAGATCGCCATGCCGGTCACGCCGATGGCGGTGGACAGCAAAACAATCAGGGCGAGCTGATTCACGAGCGTTAGCGGAGATAAGCATCTTTTTAACATAGAGTGGGCGTGCTCCTGACGTGGCCTGCTTGCAGGAATGGCGCTATTCTGGTGCATACCCTGGAGTATACCCATACCAATAAAGGATTACCCCTAAATTGCCAACGGAGTAGGGGGAAAGAGGTGGGCGCTGCAGGGAACCGTCAGTGCCGTGAAAAACCACGTCTTTTTTACCGAATTAGCCTACTCACTAAGGGTGAGGCCTTATTTTACGCCGCAAATCCTCCCACTTTTCCTTTGATTTATATCAACTTACCGCCGCCCTAAAACCCTAATGTTTGCAGCATCATTCGAGAATCAGAGGTGTCTATGAGTCACTCATCCGCTCCCGAAAGGGAAAATGGTGCCGTTATTACTGACTGGCGTCCAGAGGATCCGGCGTTCTGGCAACAGCGCGGCCATCGTGTAGCAAGCCGGAATCTGTGGATTTCCGTGCCGTGCTTGTTGTTAGCGTTTTGCGTCTGGATGTTGTTTAGCGCGGTGGCGGTAAACCTGCCCAAAGTCGGGTTTACGTTCACAACCGATCAGCTGTTTATGCTGACCGCGCTGCCGTCGCTGTCAGGCGCGCTGCTGCGCGTCCCTTACGCGTTTATGGTGCCGGTCTTCGGCGGCCGTCGCTGGACGGCGTTCAGTACGGGCATCATGATCGTTCCCTGCGTGTGGCTTGGCTTCGCGGTGCAGGATACCTCCACGCCGTTCAGCGTATTCGTGATTATCTCCCTGCTGTGCGGCTTTGCCGGGGCGAACTTCGCCTCCAGCATGGCGAACATCAGCTTCTTCTTCCCGAAAGCAAAGCAGGGCGGCGCGCTGGGGATTAACGGCGGTCTGGGCAATATGGGCGTGAGCGTGATGCAGCTGATCGCTCCCCTGGCGATCTCGGTCTCCATTTTTGCAGCCTTTGGCGGCGGTGGCGTTGAGCAGGCGGATGGTTCTTCCCTCTATCTGCAAAACGCAGCCTGGATCTGGGTGCCGTTCCTCGTGGTCTTCACCCTTGCAGCCTGGTTCTTTATGAATGACCTGTCCGCGTCGAAGGCGTCGCTGAGCGAACAGCTGCCGGTGCTGAAGCGTGGACACCTCTGGGTGATGGCGCTGCTGTATCTGGCAACCTTCGGTTCGTTTATCGGCTTCTCGGCGGGCTTCGCGATGCTGTCGAAAACGCAGTTCCCGGACGTGCAGATCCTGCAATTCGCCTTCTTCGGCCCGTTTATTGGCGCCCTGGCGCGTTCGCTGGGCGGCATGGTATCCGACCGTCTGGGCGGGACCCGCGTGACGCTGGTTAACTTCGTCGTGATGGCAGTCTTCTGTGCGCTGCTGTTCCTGACGCTGCCTGCTGACGGACAGGGCGGGAGCTTCATCGCCTTCTTCGGCGTATTTATGGTGCTGTTCCTGACGGCCGGGCTGGGGAGTGCGTCTACCTTCCAGATGATCTCCGTGATCTTCCGCAAGCTGACGATGGACCGCGTGAAGGCGCAGGGCGGAAGCGAAGAGCAGGCGATGCGTGAAGCGGCAACGGATACGGCTGCAGCACTGGGCTTTATCTCTGCGATTGGCGCAATTGGCGGCTTCTTTATTCCGAAAGCGTTCGGCATCTCACTGGATCTGACCGGCTCTCCGGCGGGTGCAATGAAGGTCTTCCTCATCTTCTATATCGCCTGCGTTGTGATTACGTGGCTGGTATATGGCCGTAATACCAAAAAAAATAAGTAAGTGTGATTATCCGTTTACGCGGCCTTCGGGCCGCGTTTTTTTTGGGTCAAAATAGTTACAACATACTGAAAGCTCTTCTCAGGAAATCCGCAGGCAACACTGTGATCGCCATCGCTTTCCAGGGCGCTCTACCCCTTAATACCTGAGATGTTAAATTTTGCCTGGTCTTTTGTAGGATGAAATTGAAATGACCTTATATTTCATATAGATATGAAATTTATAAAGATACCGCTTTGGTGGTATTCGGTGTAATCCCTCGCCTGAAAGTCCCTCGTCGTCTTGATCGTTATCAATTCTCCCTCTCTTTCAGGGCGTTACCTTCGCTGCAAATCAGCAATGTCGATTTAGAGAGCCACAGGCTCCATACAGGAGATACCCGATGAGCAAGTTTTTGGACCGGTTTCGCTACTTCAAGCAGAAGGGCGAAACGTTTGCCGATGGGCACGGCCAGGTTCTGGATACCAACCGGGACTGGGAAGACGGTTACCGCCAGCGCTGGCAGCATGATAAAGTCGTCCGTTCTACCCACGGCGTAAACTGCACTGGCTCATGTAGCTGGAAGATTTTCGTTAAAAACGGTCTGGTGACCTGGGAAATGCAGCAGACCGACTACCCGCGTACCCGTCCGGATATGCCGAACCATGAACCGCGCGGCTGCCCGCGTGGCGCCAGCTACTCCTGGTATCTCTACAGCGCCAACCGTCTCAAATATCCGCTGATGCGTAAACGCCTGATGAAAATGTGGCGTGAAGCGAAAGTGCAGCACAGCGATCCGGTTGATGCGTGGGCATCCATCATCGAGGACGCCGACAAAGCGAAAAGCTTCAAGCAGGCGCGCGGTCGCGGTGGTTTCGTTCGCTCTTCCTGGAAAGAGGTGAACGAGCTGATTGCCGCCTCCAACGTCTACACCGTGAAAACCTACGGTCCTGACCGCGTGGCAGGCTTCTCGCCAATCCCGGCGATGTCGATGGTCTCTTACGCTTCCGGCGCGCGCTATCTCTCCTTAATCGGCGGTACCTGCCTGAGCTTCTACGACTGGTACTGCGACCTGCCGCCGGCGTCTCCACAGACCTGGGGCGAACAGACCGACGTACCGGAGTCCGCCGACTGGTACAACTCCAGCTACATCATCGCCTGGGGCTCAAACGTGCCGCAGACCCGTACGCCGGACGCGCACTTCTTTACCGAGGTGCGTTACAAAGGCACCAAAACCGTGGCGGTGACCCCGGACTACGCCGAAATCGCCAAGCTGTGCGACCTGTGGCTGGCACCGAAACAGGGTACCGATGCCGCGATGGCGATGGCGATGGGCCACGTCATGCTGCGCGAGTTCCACCTGGATAAACCAAGCCAGTACTTCACCGACTACGTCCGTCGCTACACCGACATGCCGATGCTGGTGATGCTCGAAGAGCGTGACGGCTACTACGCCGCAGGCCGTACGCTGCGCGCCGCCGATCTGGTGGACGCGCTGGGCCAGGAAAATAACCCAGAGTGGAAAACCGTCGCCTATAACAGCAACGGTGAGCTGGTGGCGCCAAACGGCTCTATCGGCTTCCGCTGGGGCGAGAAGGGCAAGTGGAACCTTGAGCAGCGTAACGGCACGACCGGCGAAGAGACGGAACTGCGTCTGAGCATGCTGGGTAGCCAGGACGAGATTGCTGAGGTGGGCTTCCCGTACTTTGGCGGCGAAGGTTCCGAGCACTTCAACAAGGTTGAGCTGAAAAACGTGCTGATGCACAAGCTGCCGGTGAAACGCCTGCAGCTGGCCGACGGGACTACCGCGCTGGTCACCACCGTCTATGACCTGACCATGGCGAACTACGGCCTGGAACGCGGTCTGGGTGATGAAAACTGCGCAACCGGCTATGACGACGTGAAGGCTTATACCCCGGCATGGGCGGAGCAGATCACCGGCGTTCCACGCGCGCAGATCGTGCGTATCGCCCGAGAGTTTGCGGAAAACGCCGACAAGACCCACGGTCGTTCCATGATCATCGTCGGTGCGGGTCTTAACCACTGGTATCACCTCGATATGAACTACCGTGGTCTGATCAACATGCTGATCTTCTGCGGCTGCGTCGGCCAGAGCGGCGGCGGCTGGGCGCACTACGTGGGTCAGGAAAAACTGCGTCCGCAGACCGGCTGGCAGCCGCTGGCGTTTGCCCTTGACTGGCAGCGTCCGGCACGCCACATGAACAGCACCTCCTACTTCTATAACCACTCCAGCCAGTGGCGTTACGAGACGGTCACCGCACAGGAGCTGCTGTCGCCGATGGCGGATAAATCCCGCTACAGCGGCCATCTGATTGACTTCAACGTCCGCGCCGAGCGCATGGGCTGGCTGCCGTCGGCGCCGCAGCTGGGCACGAACCCGCTGCGCATTGCGGAAGCGGCGAAGAAAGCGGGCATGTCACCGGTGGATTACACCGTGAAATCCCTGAAGGATGGCTCAATCCGCTTTGCGGCAGAACAGCCGGAAAACGGTAAAAACCACCCGCGCAACCTGTTCATCTGGCGCTCCAACCTGCTGGGCTCGTCCGGTAAAGGCCACGAGTACATGCTGAAGTACCTGCTCGGTACCGAAAACGGTATCCAGGGGAAAGATCTCGGCAAGCAGGGCGGCGTGAAGCCGGAAGAGGTGGAGTGGAAAGACAACGGTCTCGACGGCAAGCTGGATCTGGTGGTGACCCTCGACTTCCGTCTGTCCAGCACCTGCCTTTACTCCGACATCGTGCTGCCTACCGCCACCTGGTACGAAAAAGACGACATGAATACCTCGGATATGCATCCGTTTATTCATCCGCTGTCTGCGGCCGTTGACCCGGCGTGGGAATCGAAAAGCGACTGGGAAATCTACAAAGACATCGCGAAGACCTTCTCCGAAGTCTGCGTGGGGCACCTCGGCAAAGAGACCGACGTGGTAACGCTGCCCATCCAGCACGACTCCGCTGCCGAACTGGCGCAGCCGCTGGACGTGAAGGACTGGAAAAAAGGCGAATGCGACCTGATCCCGGGCGTGACCGCACCGCACATCATTCCGGTTGAACGTGACTACCCGGCAACCTACGAGCGCTTTACCTCTATCGGCCCGCTGATGGAGAAAATCGGTAACGGCGGGAAAGGGATCGCCTGGAACACCCAGAGCGAAATGGACCTGCTGCGCAAGCTCAACTACACCAAAGCGGACGGCCCGGCGAAAGGCCAGCCCATGCTGAACACGGCGATTGATGCGGCAGAGATGATCCTGACCCTGGCACCGGAAACCAACGGTCACGTCGCGGTGAAGGCCTGGGCGGCGCTGAGCGCGTTCACCGGTCGCGACCATACGCACCTGGCGACGAATAAAGAGGAAGAGAAAATCCGCTTCCGCGATATTCAGGCCCAGCCGCGCAAGATTATCTCCAGCCCGACCTGGTCTGGCCTGGAAGACGAGCATGTGTCCTATAACGCGGGCTACACCAACGTTCACGAGCTGATCCCATGGCGCACCCTGTCAGGCCGCCAGTCGCTGTATCAGGACCACCAGTGGATGCGCGACTTCGGTGAAAGCCTGCTGGTGTACCGTCCGCCTATCGACACCCGCTCCGTGAAAGCGGTAATGGGCGCAAAATCCAACGGTAACCCGGAGAAGGCGCTGAACTTCCTGACGCCGCACCAGAAGTGGGGGATCCACTCCACCTACAGCGACAACCTGCTGATGCTGACTCTGTCGCGCGGCGGTCCGATTGTCTGGATGAGCGAAACGGATGCCAAAGATCTGGGTATTGAAGATAACGACTGGATTGAAGTGTTTAACAGCAACGGTGCCCTGACGGCGCGTGCGGTGGTGAGCCAGCGCGTACCGGCCGGGATGACCATGATGTACCACGCGCAGGAACGTATCGTGAACCTGCCGGGGTCAGAGATCACCGAGCAGCGCGGCGGGATCCACAACTCCGTGACCCGCATTACGCCGAAGCCGACCCACATGATCGGTGGCTATGCGCAGCTGGCCTACGGCTTTAACTACTACGGCACCGTAGGATCGAACCGCGATGAGTTCGTGGTGGTACGTAAGATGAAGAATATTAACTGGTTAGACGGCGAAGGTAATGACCAGGTACAGGAGAGCGTAAAATGAAAATTCGTTCACAAGTCGGCATGGTGCTGAATCTGGATAAATGCATCGGCTGCCATACCTGCTCGGTCACCTGTAAAAACGTCTGGACCAGCCGTGAAGGTATGGAATACGCCTGGTTCAACAACGTGGAAAGCAAGCCGGGCACCGGCTTCCCGACCGACTGGGAAAACCAGGAGAAGTGGAAGGGCGGCTGGATCCGCAAAATCAACGGCAAGCTGCAGCCGCGCATGGGTAACCGCGCTTGGCTTCTGGGAAAAATCTTTGCTAACCCGCACCTGCCGGGCATCGAGGATTACTACGAGCCGTTTGACTACGACTACCAGAATCTGCACAACGCGCCGGAAGGTAAACACCAGCCGATCGCCCGTCCCCGCTCGCTGATCACCGGTCAGCGCATGGACAAAATTACCAGCGGTCCCAACTGGGAAGAGATTCTGGGCGGCGAGTTCGAGAAACGCGCCAAAGACCAGAACTTTGAGAACATGCAGAAGGCGATGTACGGCCAGTTCGAAAACACCTTCATGATGTATCTGCCGCGCCTGTGCGAGCACTGCCTTAACCCGGCGTGCGTGGCGACCTGCCCGAGCGGCGCCATCTACAAGCGTGAAGAAGACGGCATCGTGCTGATCGACCAGGACAAGTGCCGCGGCTGGCGCATGTGCATCACCGGCTGCCCGTACAAAAAAATCTACTTCAACTGGAAGAGCGGTAAGTCCGAGAAGTGCATCTTCTGCTACCCGCGTATCGAAGCCGGTATGCCGACCGTCTGCTCCGAGAGCTGCGTAGGCCGTATTCGCTACCTCGGCGTGCTGCTGTACGACGCGGACGCGATTGAAAACGCCGCGAGCACCGAGAACGAGAAGGATCTGTATCAGCGTCAGCTGGATGTCTTCCTCGACCCGAACGATCCGAAGGTGATTGAGCAGGCGCTGAAGGACGGCATTCCGCAGAGCGTAATCGACGCCGCGCAGCAGTCTCCGGTGTACAAAATGGCGATGGACTGGAAGCTGGCCCTGCCGCTGCATCCGGAATACCGCACGCTGCCGATGGTCTGGTACGTGCCGCCGCTGTCGCCGATTCAGTCTGCCGCTGACGCGGGTGAGCTGGGCAGCAACGGCATTCTGCCGGACGTGGAGAGCCTGCGTATTCCGGTTCAGTACCTGGCCAACCTGCTGACCGCAGGGGATACCCAGCCCGTACTGCTGGCGCTGAAGCGTATGCTGGCGATGCGCCACTTCAAGCGTGCCGAAACCGTGGACGGCGTAACCGACACCCGCGCGCTGGAAGAGGTCGGTCTGACCGAAGCGCAGGCGCAGGAAATGTACCGCTATCTGGCGATTGCCAACTACGAAGACCGTTTCGTGGTGCCTAGCAGCCACCGTGAGCTGGCCCGCGAGGCCTTCCCGGAGAAAAACGGCTGTGGCTTTACCTTTGGCGACGGCTGCCACGGGTCAGACAGCAAATTCAACCTGTTCAACAGCCGCCGCATCGACGCCATGGATGTGACCAGTAAAACGGAGCCGCACTCATGATTGAACTCGTCATTGTTTCGCGTCTGCTCGAGTACCCGGATGCTGCGCTGGCGCAGCACCAGCAGGAACTTTTTGATGCGCTTGCGGCATCTGAAAACCTGGATAAAGAAGATGCCCAGCGGCTTGGCGTTTTCCTCCGTGACCTGCTGGCGCGCGATCTTCTTGATGCGCAGGCGGACTACAGTCAGCTGTTTGATCGGGGGCGTGCGACCTCGCTGCTGCTGTTCGAACACGTTCACGGTGAATCCCGCGACCGCGGTCAGGCGATGGTTGACCTTATGGCACAGTACGAGCAGCACGGCCTGCAGCTCGACAGCCGCGAGCTGCCGGATCACCTGCCGCTCTATCTGGAATATCTGGCGCAGCTGCCAAAAGAAGAGGCGCTGGGCGGTCTGCAGGACATCGCGCCGATCCTGGCGCTGCTCGGCGCGCGTCTTCAGCAGCGTGAGAGCCGCTACGCGGTGCTGTTCGAACTGCTGGTGAAGCTCGCCAACGCCTCTGTCGACAGTGAAAAAGTGGCGGAGAAAATCGCCGATGAGGCCCGTGACGATACGCCACAGGCGCTGGATGCGGTCTGGGAAGAAGAGCAGGTCAAATTCTTTGCTGACCAGAACTGCGGCGAGTCTGAAATCGCTGCTCACCAGCGCCGTTTTGCCGGCGCGGTTGCCCCGCAATATTTGAATATCTCTAACGGAGGACGGCACTAATGCACTTCCTGAATATGTTCTTCTTTGACATTTACCCGTATATCGCGGGCACCGTGTTCCTGGTGGGAAGCTGGCTGCGTTACGATTATGGCCAGTACACCTGGCGTGCCGCCTCCAGCCAGATGCTGGACCGCAAGGGGATGCACGTCGCGTCTAACCTGTTCCACATCGGGATTCTGGGCATTTTTGCCGGTCACTTCCTCGGGATGCTGACGCCGCACTGGATGTATGAAGCGTGGCTGCCGATTGAGGTGAAGCAGAAGATGGCGATGATCGCGGGCGGTGCCTGCGGCGTGATGACCCTTGTTGGCGGCCTGCTGCTGCTCAAGCGTCGTCTGTTCAGCCCGCGCGTGCGTGCCACCACAACCGCAGCGGATATCCTGATCCTCTCCCTGTTGATGGTACAGTGCGCGCTGGGTCTGCTGACCATTCCGTTCTCGGCGCAGCATATGGACGGAAGCGAAATGATGAAGCTGGTCGGCTGGGCGCAGTCCGTGGTGACCTTCCACGGCGGAGCATCTGAGCACCTGGACGGCGTGGCGTTTATCTTCCGCGTTCACCTGGTGCTGGGGATGACGCTGTTTGTGCTGTTCCCGTTCTCCCGCCTGGTCCACATCTGGAGCGCGCCGGTGGAGTACCTGACGCGCAAATACCAGATTGTACGCGCCCGTCGCTAATTCGCCGTTTTGATACTAACCCCGCACTCGCGGGGTTTTTTTTCACCCCAGCCCAGGTTGTTGCCTGCGGCAGCAAACAGGATCAGCGCGCCGCCCGCCAGCTGCGTCAGGTTAAGCGCGTGTCCGAACACCAGATTATCGACAACAATTGCCACCACCGGATAGATAAACGACAGGGAGCCGGTGATGGGCGTAGGCAGCTTCTGAATTGCGCTGTAGAGCAGCTGGTACATAATGCCGGTATGGACAATGCCGAGCGTCAGCAGCATCGGCCAGGGGAAATCACCGGAAAATGACGGCAGGCTGGCAAACGGCAAAAGCATCACGACGCCGGTCAGCACCTGGATAAAGGCAATATGCTGCGGTGCGATTGTTTTCAGTTTGCGCGCAATGATTGCCGTCAGCGCGTAGAAGAAGGCCGCGGCCATGGCCAAACCTATTCCGGTGAGCCATTCGCTGCCATGCGCGCCGGTCAGCTCGCTGGAGAGCAGGATCACCACGCCGCCAAAGGCGAGGAATAGCCAGCCCCATTTCACCAGGCTGACGCGTTCGCCCAGAAACATCCCCATCAAGACCAGCATAAAAGGCTGGGTGTTATAGACCACGGTTGAAAGACCAATTGAGATGCGCTCATAGGCCGCGAAGAGCAGCAGCCAGTTCACCACGAGCGCCACGCCGCCGAGAATAAGCCAGCAGCAGCGTGGTGCGGGTGAGGTGTCTGAAGGGCTTTTGACTGACCCGGATAAAAATAAAAAGCGCCATAGCCCCGATAAGACAGCGCCAGAACACCACTTCCGTCACCGGCAGACCGGAGAGCAAAACAAACGCGCCGATAGAGCCGGAAATTAACATCGCCAGGCTCATTTGCCAGACGCCTTTATGGAAATCACGCATCATCCACCTCCTGATTAATGACGCTATTGTCGAAAATCGCTGTCGGGTTTTACAGGGGTGAGATAAGGTTGAAAAGGTAAATGACTTTTTAAAATTAGGTGAAAAGAATGGAATGCCTTATCGATGATATCGACCGACAAATTTTAGCCTGCCTGGTTGAGGATGCGCGCATGTCGTTGAAGGTGCTCAGCGGCCGCATCGGTCTGACGTCCCCCAGTACGGCAGAGCGCCTGAAGCGGCTGGAAGAGCGCGGTGTGATTCAGGGGTATGGTGTACGGGTGAATCTGGCGGCGCTGGGGTATACGCTGCAGGCGCTGGTGCGCGTACGGCCGTTGCCAGGGCTGTTGCATAAGGTGGATAAGTATATTCAGGCGATGCCGGAGTGTATTGAGAGCGACAAAGTCACCGGGGAGGACTGCTTCGTCATCAGGCTGGTGGTGCGGTCAATCGAACAGCTTGATGCGCTGCTGGACGGCCTGGCGGAACATGCCCAGTGTAATACGTCGATTGTGAAGAGTTCGCCTGTCAGGCGTCGTTTGCCGCCGATGTAGGTTTCTGTCGCCGGGTGGCGGCTGCGCCTTACCCGGCCTACAAGGGCGGACTCGGTTTTTTTATGTTGGGGAAGTGATGGTGGTGGGGGAAGGATTCGAACCTTCGAAGTCGATGACGGCAGATTTACAGTCTGCTCCCTTTGGCCGCTCGGGAACCCTACCAGGGGTAATTCAAATTTTGAGGTCGTGCTGAGAGATGGTGGTGGGGGAAGGATTCGAACCTTCGAAGTCGATGACGGCAGATTTACAGTCTGCTCCCTTTGGCCGCTCGGGAACCCCACCACGGGGTAATGCTTTTTACTGACCTGCTTCCTGTTGGAAGCGGGGCGCATCATATCAAATGAGACGCCCCTGTAAAGCTTTCCTTTAGGGAAATGAAGTTGTTTGCCTGCTTTTTATCCGTAAAGGCGCAAAGCTAATCAATTCATTTTCCGAAAGATTAAAGAATGATGGTTCTGTTGCCGTAAACGAAGACACGCTGGGCCAGTACCTGATACAGCGCGCGGCTTAACACATTCTTCTCTACGTCACGCCCTGCACGCATCATGTCCTCAGCGGTGTAAGTGTGATCCACATGAATCACGTCCTGCATGATGATGGGGCCTTCGTCCAGATTGTCATTCACGTAGTGGGCTGTCGCGCCGATGATCTTCACGCCGCGCTCGTACGCCTGGTGGTATGGACGCGCACCAATAAAGGCCGGCAGGAACGAGTGGTGGATGTTGATGATCTTGTTCGGGAAACGCGCCACGAAAGATGGCGTTAACACGCGCATGTATTTCGCCAGCACCACGTAGTCCGGGTTATGCGCTTCAATGGCCTGCGCCATCAGATCGTCGTGCTCTTCACGCGTATGGCCTTCATGGCTAACCAGCTCGAACGGAATATCAAAGCGCTCGACCAGCGAGCGCAAGGTCTCGTGGTTACCAATAACAGCCGCAATTTCGACATCCAGACCGCCGTAGTTGGCTTTCATCAGCAGGTCACCCAGGCAATGTGCTTCTTTAGTCACCAGGATCACGATGCGGCGTCGGCCCGCAGGGGTCAACTCGCGCACGGAGCCTTCCGGAAGCGCGCTGTCCAGATCGGCCAGCAGGGTGGTGTCGTTGAAAATACCTTCCAGTTCGGTACGCATGAAGAAGCGGCCGGTACGGTGGTCAACGAACTCGTTGTTCTGCACGATATTCAGTTCATGCTTGTAGCAAATGTTGGTAATTCGTGCGATCAGCCCTTTTTGATCGGGACAGATGGTGCGCAGAACTTTACGTTGTAATGATTGCATCGCCGGGAAATCCTGTTTGTATTTGCGAAGTCTGGGTTGTTAGGCATTACTGCCCGCAACACTTTTTAAATTTTTTACCTGAACCACACGGGCAGGGATCGTTACGACCAAACTGTGGACGCGTTCCGTCAATATAATACCATTGCCCGCGTTCCTTTAAGAACCGGGAACGCTCGATAATGGCGCCAGGCTTAGCGTTCTCGGTAAAACGGGCAACAAAGCTGACGTAACCTTCATCTTCATGACTGCCTGGACAGGATTCATAGACGGTGAGGCCGAGCCACTGCGTGTTCGCAAACCCGGCTTCGATGTCCTGTTTGAAATCGGCTGCGTGGCAGGATGGATGCCAGGTTTTAATCAGGTAGTCTGCGTCTTTGATCACAAAAGCAGTGTACCGTGAACGCATAAGGTGTGACGGGTCTGGTGCAACCTGATCGCCAGAAAGATATCGCTGGCAACATAGGCTATACTCCAGAGCGCTACCACAAGGGCAGAGTTGAGACACGATTCTCTTCCTGGAACAAAAAATAAAGGCGTAAAACGCTTCGGGTAGCACTATGTTAACTGAGGCGTTGCGTTGATGCCATGTCAGGAATCCAGGGGACGTAAAACAGGACTAATGAGAAAGGTTAAAATTGGGCTGGCGCTGGGTTCAGGTGCCGCCCGGGGATGGTCACACATCGGCGTGATTAATGCCTTAAATCAGATGGGCATTACCGTCGATATTGTTGCAGGGTGCTCAATCGGATCGCTTGTCGGCTCCGCTTACGCGTGCGGAAAGCTACCGGAGCTCGAGACGTGGGTGCGCTCCTTCAGCTACTGGGACGTGCTGCGTCTGATGGACCTCTCCTGGCAGCGTGGTGGACTGCTGCGCGGCGAACGCGTCTTTAACCAGTTCCGCCAGGTTATGCCCCTCGAAGACTTCACTGATTGTCAGATGCCTTTCGGCGCCGTCGCGACGAACCTCAGTACAGGTCGCGAACTCTGGCTAACCGAAGGGGATATCCATCTTGCCGTGCGTGCCTCCTGCAGTATGCCGGGACTCATGGCGCCTGTCCCACACAACGGTTACTGGCTTGTCGATGGTGGCGTCGTTAACCCGGTTCCCATCTCTCTGACGCGTGCAATGGGCGCTGACATCGTGATTGCCGTCGACCTTCAGCACGACGCCCACCTGATGCAACAGGATCTCATGCCGGTCAACCTCCAGAGCGAAGATGCTGAGGGCGAGAAACTGGCCTGGCACGAGCGCCTGCGCGGAAGAATCGGGCGTATGACCGCACGTCGTTCGGTTGCTGCGCCGACGGCGATAGAAATCATGACCACGTCAATTCAGGTACTCGAGAATCGCCTTAAACGTAACCGTATGGCAGGCGATCCTCCGGATATTCTTATTCAGCCGTACTGTCCGCAAATCTCTACTCTTGATTTCCATCGGGCTGAGGCCGCCATCGCAGCGGGCTCGTTAGCCGTCGAAAAGAAAATGGACGAATTGTTGCCTTTTGTGCAAACCGCACGTTAAGCACCTTTTTTTGACTACTTCAGCAAAATCTGACAGGCGATAGTGCCGATCGCATGCCACTATTTAGTTACTGTCAGCCAGGGGAGGAACCATGACGCAGCCATTGGCCGGAAAACACATTTTGATTGTTGAAGACGAGCCCGTTTTCCGATCGCTACTGGATTCGTGGTTATCCTCGCTGGGCGCAATGACGTCACTGGCTGAAGATGGCATCGACGCCCTGGAAAAAATGATCAGCATTACGCCCGATTTGATGATTTGCGACATTGCGATGCCGCGCATGAATGGACTGAAGCTGGTTGAGCATCTGCGTAACGAAGGCAATCAGACGCCGATTCTGGTGATCTCTGCCACCGAGAACATGGCGGATATCGCAAAAGCATTACGTCTTGGGGTACAGGATATTCTGCTTAAGCCGGTTAAAGATTTGAACCGGCTGCGAGAAACGGTCTTAGCGTGCCTTTATCCGAATATGTTTAATTCCCGGGTAGAGGAAGAGGAACGTCTTTTCCAGGACTGGGACGCTCTGGTGAGTAATCCGCCTGCTGCGGCGAAACTGTTGCAAGAACTCCAGCCGCCCGTCCAGCAAACTATTTCCCACTGTCGCGTAAATTATCGGCAGCTGGTGGCCGCTGACCAGCCTGGGCTGGTGCTGGATATTGCGCCACTGTCAGATTCTGACCTTGCGTTTTATTCCCTGGATGTCACCCGGGCGGGGGATAACGGTGTATTAGCGGCGTTGCTTCTTCGTGCGCTATTTAATGGTTTGTTGCAGGAACAGTTATCCCATCAGGGACAACGGTTGCCGGAGTTAGGCAGTTTACTCAAACAGGTAAACCAGCTTTTTCGTCAGGCCAATTTGCCTGGACAGTTTCCGCTATTGGTCGGCTATTACCACAGCGGTTTAAAAAATCTGATCCTTGTTTCAGCCGGTCTCAATGCATCACTGAATACCGGTGAACACCATATTCAGGTGAGTAACGGTGTACCGCTTGGGACGTTGGGAACTGTAGATTCAATTAGCCACCGCTGTTCCTCCTGGCAGTGCCAAATTTGGGGCGCCGGGGGGCGGCTACGCTTAATGTTGTCCACGGAATAAGCAATTGGATCGTCATTTTAAGATTGCTTTACCTGTGTTTTGCGGGGAGTGCTACTATCGCTGCCCGGTTTCATGCGTATTTATCCTAATTGATCGGCAACGCGTTCTTTTCAGACCCGGACTGCGGGGCGAGGCTGATATACTCAACGCGTTATTTATTGCATAAAAGTTCAAAACTTGAACAGCTCAGGAGAATTTGAATGGCTGCCCTAAATTCGAAAGTCAGAAAGGCCGTTATCCCGGTAGCGGGATTGGGGACCAGGATGTTACCAGCAACCAAGGCGATTCCTAAAGAGATGCTGCCTCTGGTTGATAAGCCATTAATCCAGTATGTCGTTAATGAATGTATCGCAGCCGGCATCACTGAAATTGTGCTGGTTACGCATTCATCTAAAAACTCTATCGAAAACCATTTCGATACAAGCTTTGAACTTGAAGCCATGCTGGAAAAGCGCGTTAAGCGTCAGCTGTTAGAAGAAGTTCAGTCTATTTGCCCTCCACACGTCACCATTATGCAGGTTCGTCAGGGGCTGGCGAAAGGTCTGGGCCACGCTGTTATGTGCGCACACCCGGTCGTGGGTGATGAGCCTGTAGCGGTAATTCTGCCTGACGTTATTCTGGACGAATACGAATCCGATCTTTCTCAGGATAACCTGGCTGAAATGATCAAGCGTTTCGACGAAACCGGCAGCAGCCAGATTATGGTTGAGCCTGTTGAAGACGTAACGGCATACGGTGTGGTTGACTGCAAAGGCGTTAACCTTGAGCCGGGTGAGAGTGTGCCAATGGTGGGCGTCGTAGAGAAGCCTAAAGCCGACGTAGCGCCTTCAAACCTTGCTGTTGTAGGTCGCTATGTCCTGAGTGCTGAAATCTGGCCTCTGCTGGCTAAAACGCCTCCAGGAGCGGGTGATGAGATCCAGCTGACGGATGCCATCGATATGCTGATCGAGAAAGAGACCGTTGAGGCCTACCATATGAAAGGTAAGAGCCATGACTGCGGTAATAAGCTCGGTTATATGCAGGCGTTTGTTGAATATGGTATCCGCCACAATACCCTCGGCGAAGAATTTAAAACCTGGCTCAAAGAGAGCGTAGGTATTAAGAAATAAGCCACCGCTGCAAATGTTCAAACCGGTGAGGCGTTGCCCACCGGTTTTTTTATGCCCGTAACACTCCCGAAAACCTGTCTTAAAGTACAGTCGATGAAATTGCTAAATAATGCTTTATGACAGAGTGTAAGAGGATGTTTGCGACAAATTTAGGTTAAAAAAAATCCCGCAATAAGCGGGATTTTTCTGAATAAGGCTCGATTAATCCTTGATCAGGAAGTCGTCCAGCTGTTTACCTTGCTCATCCATCGCTTTCTTGATAACAGCAGGAGTACGACCCTGGCCAGTCCAGGTTTTAGTTTCGCCGTTCTCATCAACGTAGCTATATTTAGCAGGACGGGCAGCACGCTTTGCTTTAGTACCGGTTTTAGCGGCAGCCATGCTGTTCAGCAATTCATTTGGATCGATACCATCAGCAATCAGCATTTCACGATATTGCTGCAGTTTACGAGTACGTTCTTCGATTTCAGCCGCAGCAGCGCTTTCTTCTTCACGACGTTCATTAACTACAACTTCTAATTTTTCCAGCATTTCTTCAAGCGTTTCGAGGGTGCATTCTCTTGCCTGCGCACGAAGAGTACGGATGTTGTTCAGAATTTTAAGTGCTTCGCTCATTGTAGTAATCTCAAACTTATAATGGGGGGTGGTTTGTTGACCTAATAATAGAGCCATAAATTCAGTTGTGCAATAGCCAGGAATGTAAGGAATTCAAAAAATACTAAATATTGCCGCTATTATTAATTACGCTAACTTAAATTCCGCCACCCAGCAGTCTCGGTTGTTATCATCTGAGCATGCTAAAACAGGCCGCCCGCATCTTTTTTTTGTGACATTTCCCGCAGGAATTATAGTTGCGGCGGAGAAATATCAGCCTTTTGTATTAGTTCGCACCCCTGGTGTTAAGCCTGAAATAGTTAATAAATAGTGAATCTTAAACAACACGGATTCCACTATAAAAAGAAGTGTTATGTTTGGTTGAACTTATAACCTCGTCGTCTGGCTGAATGCGTTTACTTCATGTTTTAACGGGTTATTTTGTTAAACAGACGGTACTGAACGCCGTACTGAACTGCATCCTCTGTGCGCTGCATCGCTGATGACCAGACAAAATATGGTACAATGACTCATCGGGAATATTACACATTGATTAGGGTTTTACGGCCAATGGCACAACTTTATTTCTACTATTCGGCAATGAATGCCGGGAAATCCACCGCGCTGCTGCAATCCTCGTACAATTATCAGGAGCGAGGGATGCGTACCGTTGTTTATACGGCGGAAATTGACGATCGCTTTGGCGCGGGGAAGGTGAGCTCCAGAATAGGGCTCTCGTCGCCTGCAAGGCTGTTTAACCCGAAAACCGATCTGTTTGAAGACATTCGTGCAGAACATGCTGCGCAGCCCATTCATTGTGTCTTGGTCGATGAGAGCCAGTTTCTGACGCGTGAACAGGTCCATGCCCTGTCAGAGGTAGTCGATGAGCTTGATATCCCCGTGCTGTGTTATGGCCTGCGCACGGATTTCCGCGGCGAGCTTTTTGAAGGGAGCCAGTATTTGCTCGCCTGGTCGGATAAACTTGTCGAACTGAAAACGATCTGCTTCTGCGGTCGTAAAGCCAGTATGGTACTTCGTCTTGACCAGGCCGGGAAACCTTATGCAGATGGCGAGCAGGTGGTGATAGGCGGCAATGAACGCTATGTTTCGGTCTGCCGTAAGCATTATAAAGAAGCGCTGTCTGTAGGCTCGCTGACGGCGATTCAGCACGACAACAGAAAATAACGTCTGGCTTATTATTCAGACATAAAAAAACCCGCCATAAAGGCGGGTTTTTCATCTGCTGATGTCAATTAAGCGCTTTTCTTCGCTTTCTTGTCAGCTTTGATGACAGAGGCTTCTGTTTTCACAGCGGCAACGTCACCTTCTTTGAACTCACGACCATAGTAGGTATCCAGCAGAATCTGTTTCAGCTCGGAGATCAGTGGGTAGCGCGGGTTAGCACCAGTACACTGGTCATCGAATGCATCTTCAGACAGCTTATCTACGTGAGCAAGGAAGTCAGCTTCCTGTACGCCCGCTTCACGGATTGACTTAGGAATACCCAGTTCAGCTTTCAGGCTTTCCAGCCATGCCAGCAGTTTCTCAATCTTGGCAGCAGTACGGTCACCCGGTGCGCTCAGACCAAGGTGGTCAGCGATTTCAGCATAGCGACGACGTGCTTGTGGGCGGTCGTACTGGCTGAAAGCAGTCTGCTTGGTTGGGTTGTCGTTAGCGTTATAACGGATAACGTTGCTGATCAGCAGGGCGTTCGCCAGACCGTGAGGAATGTGGAACTGTGAGCCCAGTTTGTGCGCCATTGAGTGGCAAACACCCAGGAAGGCGTTGGCAAACGCGATACCGGCGATGGTTGCGGCACTGTGGACACGTTCACGTGCTACAGGGTTTTTAGACCCTTCGTTGTAGGACGCTGGCAGGTTTTCTTTCAGCAGTTTCAGAGCCTGCAGAGCCTGACCGTCAGAGAACTCAGATGCCAGTACAGAAACGTAAGCTTCCAGGGCGTGAGTTACCGCATCCAGACCACCGAACGCACACAGTGACTTCGGCATCTCCATAACCAGGTTCGCATCAACGATAGCCATGTCTGGCGTCAGTGCGTAGTCAGCCAGTGGGTATTTCTGACCGGTTGCATCGTCTGTTACTACCGCGAATGGCGTGACTTCTGAACCGGTACCGGAAGTGGTGGTGACCGCGATCATTTTCGCTTTTACGCCCATTTTCGGGAACTTGTAGATACGTTTACGGATATCCATAAAGCGCAGCGCCAGTTCTTCGAAGTGAGTTTCTGGATGCTCGTACATCACCCACATGATTTTCGCGGCGTCCATTGGGGAACCACCACCCAGTGCGATAATCACATCAGGTTTAAAGGAGTTAGCCAGTTCAGCACCTTTACGTACCACGCTCAGGGTTGGGTCAGCTTCAACTTCGAAGAACACTTCAGTTTCGACGCCAGCCGCTTTCAGCACAGAGGTGATCTGGTCAGCGTAGCCGTTGTTGAACAGGAAACGGTCAGTCACGATGAGCGCACGTTTGTGGCCATCAGTAATCACTTCATCCAGCGCGATTGGCAGAGAGCCACGGCGGAAGTAGATAGATTTCGGAAGTTTGTGCCACAACATGTTTTCAGCTCGCTTAGCAACGGTTTTCTTGTTGATCAGGTGTTTTGGACCAACGTTTTCAGAGATGGAGTTACCACCCCAGGAACCACAACCCAGAGTCAGGGAAGGTGCGAGTTTAAAGTTGTACAGGTCACCGATACCACCCTGAGAAGCAGGGGTGTTGATCAGGATACGTGCGGTTTTCATCATCTGACCGAAGTGAGCAACACGCTCTGGCTGGTTATCCTGGTCAGTGTACAGACAAGAGGTGTGACCGATACCGCCCATGGCAACCAGCTTCTCAGCTTTCTCTACCGCCTCTTCGAAATCTTTCGCACGGTACATTGCAAGCGTAGGAGACAGTTTTTCGTGTGCGAACGGCTCGCTTTCGTCAACAACTTTCACTTCACCGATCAGGATTTTGGTGGTTGCCGGAACGGTAAAGCCTGCGAGTTCAGCAATTTTGTAGGCTGGCTGACCCACGATAGCGGCGTTCAGCGCGCCATTTTTCAGGATGATGTCCTGAACCGCTTTCAGCTCTTTGCCCTGCAGCAGGTAGCCGCCGTGGCTGGCGAAACGTTCGCGAACCGCGTCATATACGGAATCCACAACCACAACAGACTGTTCAGATGCACAGATTACACCGTTATCGAAGGTTTTAGACATCAGTACAGACGCGACAGCACGTTTGATGTCAGCAGTTTCGTCGATAACAACAGGGGTGTTACCCGCGCCCACACCGATAGCCGGTTTACCGGAGCTGTATGCAGCTTTAACCATGCCTGGACCACCGGTCGCCAGAATCAGGTTAATGTCCGGGTGATGCATCAGCGCGTTGGAGAGCTCAACAGAAGGTTGGTCGATCCAGCCAATCAGGTCTTTTGGTGCACCCGCAGCAATAGCGGCCTGCAGGACGATATCTGCAGCTTTGTTGGTCGCGTCTTTCGCACGTGGGTGTGGAGAGAAGATGATTGCGTTACGGGTCTTCAGGCTAATCAGTGATTTGAAGATAGCGGTAGACGTTGGGTTAGTGGTCGGAACGATACCGCAGATAATGCCGATAGGTTCAGCGATGGTGATAGTACCGAAGGTGTCGTCTTCAGACAGCACGCCACAGGTTTTCTCATCTTTATAGGCGTTGTAGATATACTCTGAAGCAAAGTGGTTTTTGATCACTTTATCTTCAACGATACCCATGCCGGATTCGGCAACGGCCATTTTAGCGAGAGGGATTCGAGCATCTGCAGCAGCCAGTGCGGCCGCGCGGAAGATTTTATCAACCTGTTCTTGGGTGAAATTGGCATATTCACGCTGGGCTTTTTTCACGCGCTCGACGAGGGCGTTCAGTTCAGCGATATTAGTAACAGCCATAATGCTCTCCTGATAATGTTTAAACTCTTTTAGTAAACCAGCGCTCGATACGTCACACAGTATAGACAGAGCCGATAGCACTTGCGTAACACAAAATAAAACAAAGAGTTACTTTCTACACCAGCACACTAATTTACTAAAAGAGCCTTACCTTAGCATCATCCCTTTTTGGCAGGTGGCCTCCCTGGGGGTGTAACCAAGATTACTCACTTCTGAGTACGGAAATCATGATCTGCGTCAATTTTCCCCTAAGCTGATACCTTTCAGCAGGGTTATTTCGTGCTGATTTTTCCAGTGTTAAATAATTACGTAAGTATTGGAAGCGGCGCTATCATTGATTATACAAATGTTTAACATCCTGAAATGATAACGTTTTGGTACAGATTTCAAGTGAAGTATGCTGATAAAAAGGGTATCTTCAGCGCGATTTCTCATGACAAATTGTCAGTCCAGGGCATATGTATAAGCGGAGCAAAACGTGATCCAAACGCTCTTTGATTTTCCAACGTATTTTAAATTTTTTATTGGTTTGTTTGCCCTGGTCAACCCGGTGGGGATCATTCCTGTCTTCATTAGTATGACGAGTTACCAGACAGCGGCGGCCAGGAATAAGACCAACCTCACCGCTAACCTGTCGGTGGCGATCATATTGCTCACCTCTCTTTTTCTCGGCGACACGATTCTCCAGCTTTTCGGGATTTCGATAGATTCTTTCCGCATTGCAGGTGGGATCCTGGTCGTGACCATCGCCATGTCCATGATCAGCGGTAAGCTTGGCGAGGATAAGCAGAATAAACAAGAGAAGTCAGAAACCGCCATCCGCGAAAGCATTGGCGTGGTGCCGCTGGCCTTACCGCTCATGGCCGGTCCTGGGGCCATCAGTTCAACCATTGTCTGGGGCACGCGCTATCATAGCCTGATGCACCTGATTGGCTTTTCCGTGGCTATTGCCATTTTTGCGCTCTGCTGTTGGGGCGTGTTCCGCATGGCACCCTGGCTGGTGCGCTTGCTGGGTCAGACGGGCATCAACGTCATTACGCGTATCATGGGCCTGTTGCTGATGGCGTTAGGGATCGAATTCATCGTCACGGGTATTAAAAGCATTTTCCCCGGATTATTGCATTAATACTTCATATGAAAGAACGGAGCGACGGCTCCGTTTTTTTACGTGATTATCAGCAAATCATATAACTAAAGTTGAAATGCTCACATATCATAATAAATTCTACTAATAATGTTCATTTCTTGTATTTCAATAGGTTATTAATTCCGCCTTACCCCGCCTGCGCAGAAAATCTTCGATCACTCTGTTATTTTACTCACATGATACTCTGGGGCTTGCTGAGAGATAACCGAAATGATATTAGTAATTTCAACATTCCCCTAGATGAATGTGCTAAATAATAATCAGTTGTTAAATTTTTGTACAAAATCACACGATGATAGCGCAGCGACGCGCTTGTAGAGAAAATTTTCTCTATCCTATTGAATATCATGTCTTTATAGTGATGTTCGATGTCCGGCAGGGCTGCCATCAACGATACGGTACTCACCGTAAAAGAGAATTGCTTAACAAATTTGCAAAATGTATTGGCGCACGATTACGCCATTTGATACTTTCCGGCCTAATATTTTGCAGCATAAAACAATCAGATGAGAATTATTTTCATATGGTTCTCATCTCGGATATCCAGAACAGGTCTCAAACAGGGGAGGCCTGTAAAGAATCGACGCAAGACTGCCATACGAGCGGTCAGTAATAAAAAAGTCGGTGATAGCAAGCAGTAAAAGAAGAACCTGACAGCAGCAAAAAAAAACTCCTGCGCTGTACAGGCCCCAACAGGGGATTACACAGCTGGCGAAGGCCAGTCATTATAATGAGTGGAGTATCAACACAATGTCCATCATCACAAAAAAAAATCTGGTAGCGGCGGGGATTTTAACTGCGCTAATCGCGGGAAACGCTGCAATGGCTGCGGACGTTCCTGCAGGTGTTCAGCTGGCGGAGAAGCAGACGCTGGTGCGTAACAACGGTGCGGAAGTTCAGTCTCTTGACCCGCACAAAATTGAAGGTGTTCCTGAGTCTAACGTTAACCGCGACCTGTTCGAAGGCCTGCTGGTCACTGACGTTGACGGCCACCCGGCACCGGGCGTGGCAGAAAAATGGGAAAACAAAGATTTCAAAGTCTGGACCTTCCATCTGCGTAAAGATGCGAAATGGTCCGACGGCACGCCGGTGACGGCTGAAGATTTCGTTTATAGCTGGCAGCGTCTGGCGAATCCAACGACCGCCTCTCCGTATGCGAGCTACCTGCAATATGGCCATATTGCCAATATTGATGACATCATCGCGGGCAAAAAACCGATCACCGATCTGGGCGTTAAAGCGATCGATGCCAATACCTTCGAAGTCACGTTGAGCGAACCTGTTCCGTACTTCTATAAGCTGCTGGTTCACCCGTCCGTCTCCCCGGTACCAAAATCCGCGGTGGAAAAATTTGGTGAAAAATGGACCCAGCCTGCCAATATCGTGACCAACGGCGCCTATAAGCTGAAAGACTGGGTGGTCAACGAGCGTATGGTGCTTGAGCGTAACCCGCAATACTGGGACAACGCTAAAACCGTGATTAATCAGGTGACCTACCTGCCAATTTCTTCCGAAGTGACTGACGTCAACCGCTACCGCAGCGGCGAAATCGACATGACCTATAACAACATGCCGATTGAACTGTTTCAGAAGCTGAAGAAAGAGATCCCGAAAGAAGTTCACGTCGACCCGTACCTGTGCACCTACTACTATGAAATCAACAACCAGAAAGCACCGTTCACCGACGTACGTGTTCGTACTGCGCTGAAGCTGGCACTGGATCGCGATATCATCGTGAACAAAGTGAAAAACCAGGGCGATCTGCCAGCATACAGCTATACCCCTCCATACACCGATGGCGCAAAACTGACCGAGCCAGACTGGTTCAAACAGACGCAGGAACAGCGTAACGCAGAAGCGAAGAAACTGCTGGCCGAAGCGGGCTATACCGCCGATAAGCCGCTGACCTTCAGCCTGTTGTACAACACGTCCGATCTGCACAAAAAACTGGCTATCGCCGTCGCCTCGATCTGGAAAAAGAACCTGGGCGCGAACGTGAAGCTGGAGAACCAGGAGTGGAAGACCTTCCTCGACAGCCGTCATCAGGGCACCTTTGACGTGGCGCGTGCCGGCTGGTGTGCGGACTATAACGAACCGACCTCCTTCCTGAACACCATGCTGAGCGACAGCTCAAACAACACCGCGCACTATAAGAGCCCGGCGTTTGACAAGCTGATTGCCGACACGCTGAAAACCACTGACGAAGCACAGCGTACTGAACTGTACTCTAAAGCTGAGCAGCAGCTGGATAAAGATTCCGCGATCGTTCCGGTTTACTACTACGTTAACGCCCGTCTGGTGAAACCGTGGGTAGGTGGGTACACCGGTAAAGACCCGATGGATAATATCTACGTTAAAAACTTGTATATTATCAAGCATTAATGGCAATGAGTGGGGCGGGCGTGCTCGCCCCACGGTGTCTAACCAACGTCACATTATATAGGCACACGCCAGAAGGTACGGGCAATGTTGAAATTTATCCTACGTCGCTGTCTTGAAGCGATTCCAACGCTATTTATTCTCATCACGATTTCCTTCTTCATGATGCGCCTTGCGCCGGGAAGTCCATTTACCGGTGAGCGTACGCTGCCGCCAGAAGTGATGGCGAATATCGAAGCGAAATACCACTTAAACGATCCTATCTCTACCCAGTACTTCAATTACCTGAAGCAGCTGGCCCACGGTGATTTTGGACCGTCATTTAAATATAAAGACTATTCCGTTAACGATCTGGTGGCGTCCAGCTTCCCGGTTTCGGCGAAATTGGGTGCAGCGGCATTCATTCTGGCCATTGTTTTCGGGGTCACCGCAGGCGTCATCGCCGCGCTCAGACAAAATACCAAATGGGATTATGCCGTAATGGGGGTGGCAATGACCGGGGTAGTCATACCCAGCTTCGTTGTCGCGCCATTACTGGTGATGATATTTGCCATTACGCTGAAGTGGCTGCCTGGCGGCGGCTGGAACGGCGGGGCATTAAAGTTCATGATTTTGCCGATGGTGGCATTATCCCTGGCGTACATCGCCAGTATCGCGCGTATCACCCGTGGTTCAATGATCGAAGTGCTGCACTCGAACTTCATTCGTACCGCGCGCGCGAAAGGGCTGCCGATGCGTCGGATTATCTTCCGCCACGCGCTCAAACCGGCGCTGTTGCCCGTGCTCTCCTACATGGGACCAGCATTCGTCGGGATCATCACCGGCTCGATGGTTATCGAAACCATTTACGGCCTGCCGGGCATTGGCCAGCTGTTTGTGAACGGCGCGCTTAACCGCGACTATTCGCTGGTACTGAGCCTGACCATTCTCGTCGGTGCGCTGACCATTCTCTTTAACGCTATCGTCGATGTGCTGTATGCCGTCATCGACCCGAAAATCCGTTACTAACTGGAGCACGCCATGATGTTGAGTAAGAAAAACAGCGAGGCGCTGGAAAACTTCAGTGAAAAACTGGAAGTGGAAGGTCGTAGCCTCTGGCAGGACGCGCGTCGTCGCTTTATGCACAACCGCGCGGCGGTGGCGAGTCTGGTGGTGCTGGTGATCATCGCGCTGTTTGTGACCCTGGCCCCGATGCTGTCGCAATTTACCTATTTCGACACCGACTGGGGCATGATGTCCAGCGCGCCGGATATGGAGTCTGGCCACTATTTTGGCACGGACTCCTCCGGACGTGACCTGCTGGTGCGCGTCGCTATCGGCGGGCGTATCTCGCTGATGGTCGGGATTGCTGCCGCGCTGGTGGCGGTGATCGTCGGGACGCTCTATGGCTCACTGTCCGGCTACCTTGGCGGCAAAGTGGACTCGGTGATGATGCGTCTGCTGGAAATCCTGAACTCCTTCCCGTTTATGTTCTTCGTCATCCTGCTGGTGACCTTCTTTGGTCAGAATATCCTGTTGATCTTCGTGGCCATCGGGATGGTGTCCTGGCTGGATATGGCGCGTATTGTTCGCGGCCAGACGCTGAGCCTCAAACGCAAAGAGTTTATCGAAGCCGCGCAGGTTGGCGGTGTTTCTACCGGGAATATCGTGGTTCGCCATATCGTTCCTAACGTGCTGGGCGTGGTGGTGGTCTATGCCTCACTGCTGGTACCAAGCATGATCCTGTTTGAATCCTTCCTGAGCTTCCTCGGTCTGGGTACGCAAGAGCCGCTGAGCAGCTGGGGCGCGCTGCTGAGTGACGGTGCAAACTCAATGGAAGTGTCACCGTGGCTGCTGTTATACCCGGCGGGTTTCCTGGTCGTTACCCTGTTTTGTTTTAACTTTATCGGCGATGGCCTGCGTGATGCCCTCGACCCGAAAGACCGTTAAGGAGCGCCGTCATGACAATGATTGAAACGGCAACCGCGCCACAGGCGCAGCAGCGGAGCGACCTTCTGCTGGACGTAAAAGATCTTCGCGTCACCTTTAAGACCCCGGACGGGGATGTGACCGCCGTGAACGATCTTAACTTCAACCTGCGCGCGGGTGAAACGCTCGGTATCGTGGGGGAATCTGGTTCCGGTAAATCCCAGACCGCCTTTGCGTTAATGGGCCTGCTGGCCGCTAACGGTGTGATTGGCGGTTCCGCAAAATTCAACGGTCGTGAAATCCTCAACCTGCCGGAGCACGAGCTGAACAAGCTGCGCGCCGAGCAGATCTCGATGATTTTCCAGGATCCGATGACCTCGCTGAACCCGTACATGCGCGTCGGTGAGCAGCTGATGGAAGTGCTGATGCTGCATAAAGGTCTGGGCAAAGCCGAAGCCTTTGAAGAGTCGGTCAAAATGCTCGATGCGGTGAAAATGCCGGAAGCGCGCAAGCGTATGCGCATGTTCCCGCACGAGTTCTCCGGCGGTATGCGTCAGCGCGTGATGATTGCGATGGCGCTGCTGTGCCGGCCAAAACTGCTGATTGCCGACGAACCGACCACCGCGCTGGACGTTACCGTTCAGGCGCAAATCATGACCCTGCTGAACGAGCTGAAGCGTGAGTTCAACACGGCGATTATCATGATCACCCACGACCTGGGCGTGGTGGCGGGCATCTGTGACAAAGTGCTGGTGATGTATGCCGGTCGTACCATGGAATACGGCAAAGCGCGTGAGGTGTTCTATCAGCCAGCCCATCCTTACTCGATCGGCCTGCTGAACGCGGTGCCGCGTCTCGATGCGGAAGGGGAATCCCTGCTGACCATTCCGGGCAACCCGCCAAACCTGCTGCGCCTGCCGAAAGGCTGTCCGTTCCAGCCGCGCTGTCCGCACGCGATGGAAATCTGCAATAGCGCACCGCCGCTGGAAGAGTTTGCACCAGGCCGTCTGCGCGCCTGCTTTAAGCCGCAGGAGGAGCTGGTATGAACGCATTAGATGAAAAACGCAATGTCCTGCTCGAAATTGCTGACCTTAAAGTGCATTTCGACATCAAGGACGGCAAACAGTGGTTCTGGCAGCCGTCGAAGACCCTGAAAGCGGTGGACGGCGTCACGCTGCGCCTGTATGAAGGGGAAACCCTGGGCGTGGTGGGCGAGTCCGGCTGCGGTAAATCGACCTTTGCGCGCGCCATTATCGGTCTGGTAAAAGCCACCGACGGCAAAGTGGCCTGGCTGGGTAAAGATCTGCTGGGCATGAAGCCCGACGAGTGGCGCGACGTGCGCAGCGATATCCAGATGATTTTCCAGGATCCGCTGGCGTCATTAAACCCGCGTATGACCATCGGTGAGATTATTGCCGAGCCGCTGCGGACCTATCATCCGAAGATGTCCCGCCAGGAAGTGCGCGATCGCGTTAAGGCGATGATGCTGAAAGTCGGGCTGTTGCCTAACCTCATCAACCGCTATCCTCACGAGTTCTCCGGCGGTCAGTGTCAGCGTATTGGTATTGCGCGCGCCCTGATCCTTGAACCGAAGCTGATTATCTGTGATGAGCCGGTTTCCGCGCTCGACGTCTCCATTCAGGCGCAGGTGGTTAACCTGCTGCAGAAGCTGCAGCGCGAAATGGGGCTGTCGCTGATCTTCATCGCGCATGACCTGGCCGTGGTGAAACACATCTCTGACCGCGTGCTGGTGATGTATCTGGGGCACGCCGTGGAGCTGGGCACCTATGACGAGGTGTATCACAATCCACTGCACCCTTACACCAAAGCGCTGATGTCGGCGGTGCCGATCCCCGATCCCGATCTGGAAAAGAATAAGACCATCCAGCTTCTGGAAGGGGAATTGCCTTCACCGATTAACCCGCCGTCGGGCTGTGTCTTCCGCACGCGCTGCCCAATGGCCGGGCCGGAATGTGCGAAAACGCGGCCGGTTCTGGAAGGCAGTTTCCGACATGCGGTTTCCTGCCTGAAAGTAGACCCGTTATAATCGCAAGGGCTGACATGATGTCAGCCCTTATTTTTTGCGAGGTCACTGTGTCGCGTTTATTCACGTCAGCCCGTCGGCGGCTTTATCATGTTTTATTCGATCCTGAAACGGTATCCGGACGGCGCTTCGAGGGTCTTTGTGGTTTATTTGCGCTCCTCAGCGTGGTTATCATCTTTATTGAATCGGGTGCCGGGACGCAATACCACCTGACGTTTGACGAATGGCATGTCTTTGTCTGGCTTGAGCTGGCGATTACCCTGGTGTTTACCGCTGAATATCTCCTCCGAGTGATTGCCTGGCCTAACCCGGCCCGATATGTTTTCAGCTTCTGGGGATTTATCGATTTAGCCACCATTCTGCCGCTCTACGTCATGTGGCTGTGGCCGGAAATCAGCCTGAGCTATGTCTTTGCCTGGCGAGCGATGCGCGTTATTCGCGTATTACGTATTCTGAAATTACTGCGCTTTATGCCCTCACTGCGCATATTCTGGAGCGCAATCGTCAGCGCCCGTCATCAGCTTATTCTGTTCTATTCGTTTATTGCCATTGTCATGATTGTTTTTGGCGCACTGATGTATCTGATTGAGGGGCCGAAATATGGCTTTACGACGCTCAATGCGTCCGTCTACTGGGCGATCGTGACCGTAACGACCGTGGGGTACGGGGATATCACGCCCCATACGCCGCTGGGGCGAATTGTGGCCTCAGTGCTGATTTTGATTGGCTATTCGGTCATTGCCATTCCGACCGGGCTGATTACCACGCACATGAGTAGCGCATTTCAGAGCCGCAAGCAGCAGCGCAAATGTCCGCGATGTCATCAGGGGGAACATGAACTCAACGCGCGTTATTGTCACCGCTGTGGGAATCCGTTGCCGGAGTAAATAAAAAAGGCTGCAATCGCAGCCTTTATTATTATTCGCGCCAGAGAATATGGCACAGCTTGTGGTCTTTCTCACGGCAGAGCAGGACGCGAGCGAAGACATCATTAATTTCGCCACCGTCTTCATCGGCCAGCCCGATCACCACTTCGGCGAAGAAGTCAGGGTTCAGGTCGAAATCCACATGCTCAGCCCAGTCTTCTGAAGGGTCGAACAGTTCGGCACCGCCGCGCTCTTCGAACTGCAGATTAAAGAGGATCACGTCTGCGGGATCGAGGTTATCAACCGCCAGTTCGAGAAAAATGTCATAGGCCTGCTCGAGCGTTTCGTCTTCGGTCAGGCGATTGTTCAGATCCATTTCCATGATGACTACCTGTTTAACATCGTTGGGCACGTTTTACAGCAACGGACTAAAGAAGTAAAACAGTCGTTCGGCAATTCTCTGCCACAGCGGACGTTTTACCCACAGTCTGGCATCCAGCAGCCGCGAGCGGGAGATATAATCATCCTGCACCGCCGCGAGATCGCCGCCAAAGCCGGCATCATCAATAACCAGCGTGATTTCAAAGTTGAGCCACAGGCTGCGCATATCCAGGTTCACCGTTCCCACCAGGCTTAACTCGCCGTCGACAAGCACGCTCTTGGTATGGAGCAGTCCGCCTTCGAACTGGTAGATCTTCACCCCTGCGGCCAGCAGTTCGCTAAAGAATGCCCGGCTGGCCCAGCCCACCAGAAGGGAGTCATTTTTGCGCGGCAAAATAATGCTCACATCCACGCCGCGCTGCGCCGCGGTACAGATCGCGTGCAGGAGGTCATCGCTGGGAACAAAGTAGGGCGTCGTCATGATCAGATATTCACGCGCCGAGTAGGTCGCCGTCAGCAGCGCCTGATGAATCAAATCCTCCGGGAAGCCCGGGCCGGAAGCAATGGTATGAATAGTGTGACCGCTGGCCTCTTCAAACGGCATAATATTGCCGTCCGGCGGTGGCGGCAGGATGCGTTTGCCGGTCTCTATCTCCCAGTCGCAGGAGTAGACGATGCCCATCGAGGTGGCAATCGGCCCCTCCATGCGCGCCATCAAATCCACCCACTGACCCACGCCCGAGTCCTGTTTAAAGAAGCGCGGGTCAACCATGTTCATGCTGCCGGTGTAGGCAATATAGTTATCGATCATGATCATTTTACGGTGCTGACGAAGGTCCATCCGGCGCAGAAACACGCGCAGGAGGTTAACCTTCAGCGCCTCGACCACTTCGATACCGGCATTGCGCATCATCCCTGCCCAGGGACTGCGGAAAAATGCCACGCTGCCCGCAGAGTCAAGCATCAGACGGCAGTGAATGCCGCGTCGCGCCGCGGCCATCAGGGATTCCGCGACCTGGTCAGCCATCCCGCCGGGCTGCCAGATATAGAAAACCATCTCGATATTATGACGCGCCAGCTGGATATCGCGGATTAACGCCTGCATAACGTCGTCGGACGAGGTTAGCAGCTGGAGCTGATTACCCTTAACGCCGCCAATCCCCTGACGGCGCTCGCACAGCTTAAACAGTGACGAGGCGACGCTGCTGTTCTCCTCGGCAAAGATATGCTTGCAGGCTTTAAGGTCGTTCAGCCACTTCGCGGTGGAGGGCCACATGGCGCGGGCCCGCTCGGCGCGGCGTTTACCGAGATGAAGCTCACCGAAAGAGAGATAGGCGATAATTCCCACCAGCGGCAGGATGTAGATGATCAGAAGCCAGGCCATGGCAGAGGGTACGGCTCTGCGCTTCATCAGGATGCGTAACGTCACACCCGCGATTAACAGCCAGTATCCCAAAATGACCAGCCAACTCACCACGGTGTAGAAGGTTGTCATAGTTAAAAAAATCCTTTTGAAAGCGTATTGTTATGAGTGTACGCATCAGGATTCATCTGGCAAATAAAAACGCCAGGTAAAAGCGCTGGTTTGCAGCCGGGTTGGGTTTATAATGGCGTCTCTGTTTGAGAAAGAGTTGTAGACATGAAGCGCAGTAGAACAGAAGTAGGGCGCTGGCGCATGTTGCGACAGGTGAGTCGTCGCAAGGCTCGTTGGCTGGAAGCACAATCCCGCCGCAATATGCGTATTCACGCCATCAGAAAATGTGGAATGACCCGGCACCGCAACGCGTTGCTGTTCGCCGTCCAGGATATCTGAGTACCATGAGGGCACCGTAATGGTGCCCGCTGATTTTATAAGGTCTGATTTTTGGGAGTAGCGTGGTTGCAGCGCTATTCCGGTTGTGTTGAGCAAAAGGAGGGAGAAGAAGTGTTTGCGGAGTTTGGCGTACTGAATTTCTGGACGTATGTTGTTGGCGCGTTTTTTATCGTGCTGGTACCGGGGCCGAATACCCTGTTTGTGCTTAAAACGGGAATTGGACACGGCGTTAAAAAAGGGTACCTGGCCGCCACGGGTGTATTTATCGGCGATGCGGTGCTGATGTTTCTTGCCTGGGCGGGCGTCGCGGCATTAATCCAGACCACGCCGGTACTGTTTAATATCGTGCGCTATCTCGGCGCCTTCTACCTGCTGTGGCTGGGCGGCAAAATGCTCTGGTCGGTCATTACCCGCCAGAATCACGCTCAGGAAAGCGGCACCGAGCCTGCCAGCACGATCATGAAACGTTCGCTGGTGCTGAGCCTGACGAATCCAAAAGCGATTCTGTTCTACGTCTCGTTCTTTGTTCAGTTCATCGACGTGAATGCGCAGAACACCGGTACCTCTTTCCTTATCCTCGCGACGACGCTTGAGTTGATAAGCTTCATGTACATGAGCTTCCTGATCTTCTCCGGTGCATTTGTCACGCGCTATCTCAAAACGAAAAAGAAACTGGCAAAGCTGGGGAACGGGCTGATAGGGCTGCTGTTTGTCGGGTTTGCGGCGAGGTTAGCGTCGCTGCACTGATGTATGAAAGGCTCCTGCGGGAGCCTTTTTCATTGTGTTTGACAATCCCTCACCATTTAGTTGTATAGTGCAACTAAATGGTGAGGACATAATATGCACAGCGAAACCCCGGTAGTCAGTGTTATTCGACGTTCCTCGCGCCTGATGGTGCGAGAGTTAGGTTTTATGGGTTCTACCCTGGCCTCAACGAATTATTCGCCTTCGGCCGTCCATACTCTGGTCGAAATTGCCCTACGAAAAGAGATGACGGCGAGCCAGCTGGTACAGCTGCTGGGCCTGGAAAAGTCCAGCGTCAGCCGGATGCTGGCTCGCCTGATTGCCGCAGGTGAACTCGAGGAGGTCATTTCTACCGAGGATGCGAGAGCAAAGAGCCTCAGGCTGACCGCGAAAGGTCACGAGACGGTCAATAAAATTAATACCTTCAGCAATGAGCGCGTGGTCACAGCAATAAAACGTCTTGCTCCTGCCCAGCAGCAGACCATTTCTGAGGGGCTCTCCTTTATGCCAACGCGCTGCTGGCGTGTCGGGAGGCGGGCAATGATATGCAGCCCGATGAGCTGAAGATAGTGCAGGGGTATATCCCGGGCATGATTGGCCGTATCGCGGAGATGCATGGCAGTTATTATTCGCGGGAGCATAATTTTGGTCGTTTCTTCGAGGCCAAAGTGGCTTCGGGGCTGGCTGAGTTTAGTGAAAGACTGGAGAAGCCCTGTAACCAGATTTGGCTGGCGGTACTCAACGACAAAATTGTCGGCTCGGTGGCGATAGATGGCGAGGATCTGGCGCCGGGTGAAGCCCATCTTCGCTGGTTTATTCTTGATGATGGCTGCCGGGGGCACGGCGTGGGGAAAAAACTGCTGAATGAAGCGATGCGGTTCTGCGACAGCGCTGGTTTTTCAGCTATGCACCTCTGGACGTTCAATAAGCTGACCGCCGCCAGGCGTCTGTACGAGTCGTATGGGTTTACGCTGGTAAAAGAGTGGGAAGGCGATCAGTGGGGAAGCCTTATTACAGAGCAGCAGTTTACCCGGCACAGCGGCGCGTAATCGCCACCCTAAAAAAGGCTCCTTTCGGAGCCGCTTTGGTATCAGAACACTTTTTTATACGGTCTCACCGTCACTTTTGCATACACGCCCGCTGCAACGTACGGGTCTGCGTCAGCCCAGGCCTGAGCGGCTTCCTGGGATTCAAACTCAGCAATGACCGTGGAGCCGGAGAAACCGGCAGCACCCGGATCGTTGCTGTCTACTGCGGGCATGGGGCCAGCGGTCAGTAATCGGCCTTCATCCTGAAGCAACTGCAAACGTGCCAGATGCGCAGGGCGCACAGACTGGCGTTTTTCGAGCGAATCAGCAACATCTTCAGAGTAAATCACGTAAAACACGGCGAAGCTCCTTAACCGATAAAAGTGTCAGTTACGTTATGTGAAAGGGCAAACGACTGCAATGTAAAATAAAAACAATGTTAATACCCTGATCTGTATGCGCCTTTTTTGGCCTCTTGGGCGCTAAAATTGCGTCAGAGCAAAGTGTCTTATTGAATATGATTGCTATTTGCATTTAAAATCAGGGTTCGGTTTTTTAACGTTGATGACTATGACTTCGATGACCCTTGATTTACCTCGCCGCTTTCCCTGGCCGACGCTGCTTTCTGTCGTGATTCACGGTGCCGTTGTGGCGGGTCTGCTGTATACCTCGGTTCATCAGGTTATTGAAATGCCCGCGCCGGCGCAGCCGATCTCGGTGACGATGGTCTCGCCAGCGGATCTTGAACCGCCGCAGGTTGCCCCTCCGCCGCCACAGCCGGTGGCTGAACCGGAGCCAGAACCCGAGCCCGTTCCGGAGCCGCCGAAGGAAGCCCCGGTGGTGATCCACAAACCTGAACCGAAGCCAAAACCTAAGCCGAAGCCAAAGCCGGTGAAGAAGGTCGAGGAGCGTCCGAAACGCGAGGAACGTCCGGTTGAACCGCGCGCGACCCAGCCGGTCGAAAATGCAGCGCCTTCACGTCCGGTGATGAACAATACGGCAACGACGTCAAAGCCAACCGTAACCGCGCCAGCGGGCCCGCGCGCCGTAAGCCGCAATCAGCCTCAGTACCCGGCGCGAGCTCAGGCCTTGCGTATTGAAGGGCGCGTACGGGTGAAATTTGACGTCACTGCGGATGGCCGCGTGGATAATGTGGAAATCTTGTCTGCGCAACCTTCTAATATGTTTGAGCGCGAAGTGAAATCTGCCATGCGCAGATGGCGCTATGAGCCAGGCAAGCCGGGCAGCGGATTGATCGTCAATATTGTTTTCCGCCTGAACGGCGGGGCGCAGATGGAATAAAAAAAGCCTCCGAAAGGAGGCTTTTTTTTGCCTGTCGATCAGGCCTGCGGAAGCTGACGAGGTTTACCCTCGCTGTCCACGGCGACATAAATAAACAACGCTTCAGTGGCCTTATAGCGTTGCCCAATCGGCTCAGAAGAGACTTTCTTCACCCAGACTTCGATGTTGATGGAAATGGAGGTATTACCGCGCTTCACGCAGCGCGCGTAGCAGCAAACCACATCACCCACCGCAACCGGGCGCAGGAAGGTCATGCCGTCCACTCTCACGGTGACCACGCGCCCGTGGGCAATCTCTTTTGCCAGAATTGCGCCGCCCATATCCATCTGCGACATCAGCCAGCCGCCAAAAATATCGCCATTGGCATTGGTGTCAGCGGGCATTGCCAGTGTGCGTAAAACCAGTTCGCCCTGAGGGGCGTTAGTTGTTGTCATTGTTTTAACTCGTAACGGAAGACTTCAGGCGGGATGCTACTATGATTCGTGTGCGGAGAGAATAGACCAGAACGCCCGTCGTTGACGTTCTGGTCAGTCAGTAATCAGTGGTTGTCGTCCTGCGGCATATGACGATAGATGTATACGCCGCTTAACAGCGTGAAGATAAGCGTCAGCGCGGTCAGGCCAAAGACCTTAAAGTTGACCCAGATATCCTGCGGCAGCCAGAAGGCGATATAGATATTAGCGAGACCGCAGAGAATAAAGAAGATTGCCCAGGCGGTATTCAGACGCGACCAGACCACCTGCGGCAGCGTTAGTTCTTTACCTAACATGCTCTGGATAAGGGGTTTTTTCATGAACCATTGACTGAACAATAGCGCTGCTGCAAACAACGCATAAATAACAGTCACCTTCCACTTAATAAATTCAACATCATGCAAGGCAATGGTCAATCCACCGAACACCGCCACTAAGATGAACGTAATAAGCGCCATTTTTTCGACTTTGCGATAGCGAATCCAGCTGTAGATCAGCACAACGGCGGTCACAACGATTAATGCTTTTGTTGCAGCAAAAATGTCGTACAACTTATAGATAGCGAAAAACACCGCGAGCGGTAAAAAATCAAGAAACTGCTTCATTCTGTGATTCCATCTTCTGAGCGGGGCGGGAGACAGCGATGCCCCCGCCTCGGGATTACTGACGAATTAACATATACAGGCGGAACAGATAGACGAGCAGTACCGCTGAAATGAGATTGCTCAGCGTATTCGCCACCACGGCGCCGACGTTAGGCGTTAATACCGCAAAATTCGGCGCAAACAATAACAGCAGCGTTTTGGCCAGCAGCCAGCCGATCACGGCGGGCGCCACCAGACGCATATTAGCCCATGCCAGTCTGATGCTGCTGCGCATCGCGGTAAAAATTCCCATCTTATCCTGCACAACCATCACCGGCGCAAATGCGAGCACGATAGCCAGTAAAACGCCCGGCACCACGACCAGCATAATCCCCATTTGCACCAGCATCGTGGTTAAAAAGATCAGGATAAACAGCTTAGGTAAGACCGGTGCACTCGCCCCAATCGCGCGTAAGGCGCTGACGCGGTGACCCGCCGATACCAGCTGAATCATCAGCAAAACGCCGCCCGCCAGAATTGCATTACCAATCAGGCCTGAGAACGTGGACGCGGCAGAGGCGCGCAGCAGGATTTGCTGCTGCTCCGGCGTCATATTTTGCACCAGCTCAAACAACCCCACGCTACCCGCAAGATGGTCGCCCTGGCTCAGGCTGGCAATCTGTTCTTCACTCGGTGAGAAGGCATGGCCCAGCACCACCGTGATAAAGGCGCAAAGCAACGCGATCAGTAAAAAGGTAATGAACTGATTGCGGAAAAAGTTTCCCGTGTCACGGTAGACAGACTTCGCCGTGATAGACATGCACTCTCCTTGAGTATGGCAGGTGTTAATTAGCCGGCAATTGTACACCGGATGCACCTGCTGTGGCAGCATCAAGGCTTGTATGGAAAAGCATATCTTTGTAAAGCGGCGGTAATCCAACCCGCGCGCGGGCGCGGTTACAGGCTTCGTTGACCTGGCCATCCTCCCCCGACATGGCAAATTCCCGGCACGGGCTGGGGCGATCCTCATAGATGGAACATCGGGTCGAGACCCCAGGCTCACCCTGTAGCGCCACACAGCGGGCCTGCTTTTGGTTCGTGCCGCTCATGCAGCGCAAAAAGGGGGTTAACGGCTCGGTAAGATGAACCGGAACGGTACCACCGCCATCGCTGGCTTCGGCCCAGTAGAAAGAGACTCGAAAATACGCACAACAGGCTCCGCACGTCATGCACGGGTTGATATCACTCATGGCACACCTGCAAAAGAAGAACGCATCAAATCAATTTGTGAGAGCGATAAATTATCCAGCCGCCAGAGGAAGAGCAAGAGGGGGAAAAGGGAAAATTTTGTAACCGTGAAATGCCAAAAATTGACATGGAAACAACTTATTGGTTTTGAGTGCGTAACAAAAAATTAATCCAGATCAATGAATGTTAAGTTACTGGTTTTAATGTGATCTGTGGCAGATCACTTATTACTCTTTTGTGAGTATATTCTCATCCGCGATTAAAACCACAACGATGGAGCGGATATGAAAAAATTAGCGGTGGCAGCCCTTGTATTAAGCAGTCTCTCTGGCGGCGCGTATGCGCATGAAGCAGGCGAATTCTTTATTCGTGCCGGTTCGGCTACGGCTCGCCCAACTGAAGGTTCGGATAACGTGCTGGGAATGGGCGGTTTTAACGTCAGTAATAACACCCAGTTAGGTTTAACTTTCACCTATATGGCGACGGATAACGTGGGCGTTGAGCTTCTGGCTGCAACGCCGTTCCGTCATCGCGTGGGCCTCGGGCCTACCGGTGATATCGCCACGGTTCACCATTTACCGCCAACGCTGATGGCGCAGTGGTACTTCGGTGACTCAAGCAGCAAGGTGCGTCCTTATATTGGCGCCGGTGTGAACTACACCACCTTCTTTGATGAGAAATTCAACGATACCGGTAAAGAGGCGGGTCTGACGGATCTCAGCCTGAAAGATTCGTGGGGCATGGCGGGGCAGGTTGGCCTGGATTATCTGATTAACCGCGACTGGCTGATCAACGCCTCGGTCTGGTATATGGATATTGATACGGACGTACGCTTCAAGGCGGGCGGTCAGCAGCAAAGTATCAGCACTCGCCTGGATCCGTGGGTGTTTATGTTCTCTGCGGGTTATCGTTTCTGATCCCCCGTCAAACTGGCCACAGGGTGGCCAGTTTGCTTTGATCACGTCAAAACGACGGATAAACCGGCCGCTCATCGAGCTTTACGCAGTGCCTCAGGATCGTTTCCCCATCATATAAATAGCTGAAAGCGTCGCTGGATACGGAATGGAAGAGAATATCGCCGTTGGCAAACGGGATCATTTCGGTATCACCCGCACGTTTATGCCCCGCACCGGTTTCAAAATGGCCGCGCCACCGTTCCTGAGTATGGTCATAAACGTGCAGAATAACCTCGACAAGTCCTCTTTGCGGACAATTAAGGCGCAGGAAGGTAGAAGAGAAATTCAGGGACAGCGCGTGGAAGGGAATCAATAAGGCGAAGACCAGTAAAGCTCGTAAATACATCAAACCGCGAAAACCTCTTTCAAAAGGGAAATGAGATTTTACTTAAGTCATAAATAACGTTTTTGCCGTGGATCAAGATGTCTTATAATTCAATACGATAAAGGCCCCTGACGAGGCCCTTAGCGATCATTTTTGAATCAGATAGCGAATGGTTGGGCCATCCTGCTGGATATCCAGCACCGTATAACCGTGGTTTTTCGCATCCAGCGGTATGTTGTTGATGGACTGCGGGCAGTCGCTGACCACCTCCAGAATTTCACCTTTCTTAAGCTGCGGCAGCGCTTCAAGCGTAGCCACCGCCGGATATGGACAGGGCTCGCCAACCATATCCAGACGATAATCAGGCACGATCTCTTTCATGCTGCATTCTCCTGCGTTTCTGTTTTAACGCCCGCACGGCGGAAGAAACGTCTCTCCTGTGCGACGACCAGTAAAAAAGCGACCAACAGCAGGGCGTAGGTGACGAGCAGGCCGCCGAGAGGCCCGAAGGTATTCAGCAGGTTGACCTTGTCCCAGCGGGTGGCCAGGACGGGAGACACGTCATCCCAGCAGTACGCCAGGATCGTCGAGCCAATCACATTGCCCAGACCTACCCACCAGTAGTGCACCTGACCTTCGACGGCGCGATACATCCAGCCGGTTTCACACCCGCCAGCCAGCACGATCCCGAAGCCGAACAGCAGGCCGCCAATGACCGCGTTAGGACCGGCCCACATGATTTTCGGTTCGACGCCCAGTTGGACATAGCTGAAGATGCCGATGGCGCTGACCGCCATCCCGGCGATAATCGCCTTCGCCATCATCGTGCGCCCGGTGATCCACATATCGCGAAACGCGGAGGTGAAGCAGATCTGCGCGCGTTCAATCAGCAGACCAAAACCCACACCGAACAGCATCGCCAGACCGAGCTTAGGCTGGTTCAGGGCGGTGCAGAGCGCCCATGCCACCATGGCGAAAAAGACCAGCATTCCGAGGCGGAAACGTCGGCGGGCCTGAGAGGGCTTCTGGGTTAACGGAGACGCTGCGCTGACTTTTGTCATTTTCACTGGAATACGAAACAGCGGCAGCAGGGTGAATTTTGCGCCAAAGTAAGAGCCGATGGCCGTGGCGATGGCAAAGAACCAGGCGTGAAGCGAAAACTGCGGGATCCCGGTAAAGAAGGCGGCAAGGTTACACCCCATCGCCAGACGCGCGCCGAAACCGGCAATCATGCCGCCGATAACCGCCTGCAAAATGCGGATCCGGCTTTTGGGCATACGCAACTTAACGTTATTTGCCCACAGCGCGGCCGCGAAACAGCCGCCGAACATGCCGATAATCATCATCCCGTCGATGCGGGTAAGCGGCGTACCGTCGAGGTGGATGAGCTTAAAGTATCCCCACTCTTCGGCATGCACGCCAGCGAGTTGCAGCAATTGACCACCCCAGCGGGTGAACTCGCCGGTCACGGCCCAGAAGGTGCCGGTAATGCCAAAATAATAAGTAGAGAGAATGCCTGCCGCGATAACGGCCGGAACGGGTGACCAGAACTTAACCAGGTAAGCCTGTTTGAAGGATTGCCATGACATGAATAAGCCTCTGAACTCAGAAGGATTAAAGATAAAAAAGAGTCCAGATCATACGCTCACACGACAGTTTGAAAAGCCATTCACACCGAAAATATCGATAGGATCAATTTTGATGTCATTCTTTGTTGAAGACGGGGAAGAAAGGCTAACCGTCTGGCAGGGATGCCAGACGGTGGAGGGGTCAGACTTTACGCGTCGCCGCCTTCATGGCGGTCACAAACGCCTTCAGCTCGGCCAGCATCTGCTCGGGCTTGTCCACGTTCTTCTCGATGATCTTCACAATCGCAGAGCCGGAAATGGCACCCGCAGCCTTCGCGTCAATCGCCGCGGTGACCTGATCCGGAGAAGAGATCCCGAAGCCCTGCAGCGGCGGCGCGGCATGGTACTCGGCCAGCTTTTCCACCAGATGATGCAGCGGCAGGGCCGCTTTATTCTCGGCACCGGTCACGCCTGCGCGGGAGAGCAGATACGTGTAACCGCGCCCGTAAGAGGCTATCTGGCGCAGCAGTGTGTCATCGGCGTTCGGCGGGCAGATGAAAATCGGGGCGACGTTGTGACGCATCGCCGCCTGGCGGAACGGCGCGGACTCCTCGACCGGCACGTCGGCGACCAGAACAGAGTCGACGCCCACGCGTGCGCACTCGGCGTAAAATTCATCGATACCGCGGTTGAACACGAGGTTGGCGTACATCAGCAGGCCAATCGGGATAGTGGGGTGCTTCTGACGGATCGCCGCCAGCATTTCGAAGCACTGTGTTGGCGTCACGCCCGAAGCAAACGCGCGCAGCGTCGCATTCTGGATAGTCGGGCCATCCGCCAGCGGGTCAGAGAACGGGATCCCCAGCTCCAGCGCATCGGCACCGGCTTCAATCAGGGTGTCGATGATCTTCAGCGACTGTTCAGGGCCCGGATCGCCCAGGGTGACGAAGGGAACGAACGCGCCTTCCTGGCGGGATTTCAGTTCTGCAAATACGTTATCGTAGCGTTCCATCAGATTTCCCCTCGTGCTTTCAGAATATCGTGAACGGTGAAGATATCTTTGTCACCGCGTCCGGAAAGGTTGACCACCAGCAGCTGCTCTTTTTCCGGATTGTCTTTCATCATTTTCAGCGCATGGGCCAGAGCGTGCGAAGATTCCAGCGCCGGGATGATCCCTTCGCTGCGGCACAGCGTTTTGAACGCTTCCAGCGCTTCGTCATCGGTAATGGAGACATAGTCCGCACGACCGGTGCTGTTCAGATAGGCGTGCTGCGGCCCGACGGATGGGAAGTCGAGGCCAGCGGAGATAGAGTAAGACTCTTCAATCTGGCCTTCATCGGTCTGCATCATCGGGGATTTCATGCCGAAGTAGATCCCCACGCGGCCATGCTTCAGCGGCGCGCCGTGTTCGCCGGATTCAATACCGTGACCCGCAGGCTCGACGCCAATCAGACCCACGCGGGTATCGTCGATAAAGTCTGCGAACATGCCGATAGCGTTAGATCCGCCGCCGACGCAGGCGATGACCGCATCCGGCAAACGACCCTCTTTTTCGAGGATCTGCGCTTTGGTCTCTTCCCCGATCATGCGCTGGAACTCACGCACGATGGTTGGGAACGGGTGCGGGCCCGCCGCGGTACCGAGCATATAGTGCGCGGTTTCGTAGCTGCCAGACCAGTCGCGCAGCGCTTCGTTACAGGCATCCTTCAGCGTCGCGGAGCCGCTGTGCACCGGGATCACTTCTGCACCCATCAGACGCATACGGAAGACGTTCGGAGACTGACGCTCAACGTCTTTCGCCCCCATATAGATGCGGCATTTCAGGCCGAGCAGGGCGCTGGCGAGCGCCGAGGCCACGCCATGCTGGCCTGCGCCGGTTTCGGCGATGATTTCGGTTTTACCCATACGCTTCGCAAGCAGCGCCTGACCCAGCACCTGGTTAGTCTTGTGTGCGCCGCCGTGCAGCAGGTCTTCACGCTTAAGATACAGCGTGGTTTTCGTGCCTTCCGTCAGATTGCGGCATTTGGTCAGGGCCGTTGGGCGGCCTGCATAGTTTTTCAGCAAGTCGGTAAATTCAGCCTGAAACGCCGGATCCTTCTGCGCGCTCACAAACGCTTCTTCCAGCTGGCGCAGCGCGGGCATCAGGATTTGCGGGACGTACATCCCGCCGAACTCACCAAAATACGGGTTAAGTAATGTCGTCATCTTCTCTTCCTTAATATGCACGCAGAGTTTTAAAAACCGAGGCCAGTTTGCTGGCATCTTTAATACCCGGCTGGGACTCTACGCCTGAATTGAAATCGAGGCCTGCGCAGCCGGTTTTCGCGGCTTCTACACAGTTGTCCGGGCTTAAACCGCCCGCCAGCAGGACGTTGTCCAGCTTTTCGCCGTTCAGCAGAGACCAGTCAAAACGCTGGCCGGTTCCGCCCTGGCCGTTATCGAGGACATATTTATCCACGTGGTTCAGGTTACGCGGGGGCAACGTATCGTCAACGCGTTGCGCTTTCCAGATCTGTACCTGCGGTGCCAGCGTGGCGCGCAGGGCATCGATATAGGCCTGATCTTCATCGCCATGAAGCTGCACCGCGGTGAGGGATAACGCGTCGGCTTTTTCAACCACTTCTGCGATATCTGCATTGCGGAACACGCCAACATAGCTGAGTGGTGCCGCGGCGATGACCTTACGCGCCTGCTCTTCGCTGACCGCGCGAGGAGAGGAATCCACAAAAATCAGCCCGCCATAAATCGCTCCGGCTTCATACGCGGCCTGGGCGTCCTGTTCGCGGGTTAAGCCGCAGACTTTGTTTTCACCCAGCAGCACGCGACGTACTGCCGCATTGAGATCGTCATGTTCCATCATGGCGGAGCCAATCAGGAAACCGTTGGCGAAGTGGCTCAGCTCGCGCACCTGGGCGTAGCTGTTAATGCCGGATTCGCTGATCACCGTGACGCCAGATCCCAGACGCGGCGCCAGCTGGCGCGTGCGGCTCAGGTCAATGGACAGATCACGCAGATCGCGGTTATTAATGCCTACCACTTTGGCTTCCAGCGCAATCGCACGCTCCAGCTCCTCTTCATTACTCACTTCGGTCAACACGCCCATTTTCAGGCTGTGCGCGACGGCAGAGAGCTGGCGATACTGCTCGTCGTCAAGCACCGAGAGCATCAGCAGGCAGGCGTCAGCCTGGTAAAAGCGCGCCAGCCAGATCTGATACGGGTCAATGATAAAGTCTTTGCACAGGATCGGCTGCGGCGCGATGCCGCTGACGATCGGCAGAAAATCGAAGCTGCCCTGAAAATATTTCTCATCCGTCAGCACGGAGATGGCTGACGCATGATGCTTATAAATGCCGGCAATACGCGCCGGGTCGAAATCGTCACGGATAACGCCTTTAGACGGAGACGCTTTTTTGCACTCAAGAATAAACGCGGTGCGCGCACCCTGCAGGGCGTCATAGAAACGACGGCTGCTCGGGACGACGTCATTCTGAAAACTGGCAAGCGGCTGCTGTTGCTTGCGGGCTTCCACCCAGATGGCCTTATCGGCAACGATTTTCGCTAAAACGGTCTGCATTCTTTACCCTCTTGCCGCAAGTGCGGTAACGCGATCGTAAGCTGCACCGGAGCGCAGTACATCCAGAACTTTTTGAACGTTGGCCTTAAGGTCTTCCTCACCGTGCAAACGCATCAGCATGGCGACGTTGGCGGCAACGGCGGCCTCATGGGCGACCTCTCCCTTACCTTGTAATAAGCGCGTCAGAATGTCACGGTTTTCTTCCGGGGTACCGCCGGCCAGCGCTTCCTGGTGATACGGAGTTAAACCAAAGTCAGCGGCTTCGAGCTGGTAGCTCAGGATTTCACCGTCGCGCAGTTCGGCTACCAGCGTCGGCGCATGCAGTGACACTTCGTCCATTCCGCCGCTGTGCACCACGGCGGCACGCTGGTAACCCAGCACGCGCAAGGTCTCGGCAATCGGCAGGACCAGTTCCGGACTGTAGACACCGATTAGCGCCAGCGGCGGATGGGCCGGGTTGATCAGCGGGCCGAGCACGTTAAACAGCGTGCGGGTTTTCAGCTGCTGACGAACCGGCATTGCGTGGCGGAAACCGGTGTGATACTTCGGCGCAAACAGGAAGCAGACGCCCAAGTCATCCAGCGCTTCACGGGAACGTTCGGCGTTCATATCGAGATTAATGCCGAATGCCGCGAGTAAATCAGACGAGCCCGACCGGCTGGAAACGCTGCGGTTACCGTGCTTCGCCACCTTCAGGCCACACGCTGCGGCCACAAAGGCGCTGGCGGTTGAAATATTGATACTGTTGCTGCCGTCACCGCCGGTGCCGACGATATCGGCAAACGGATAGTCCGGGCGCGGGAACGGGGCGGCATTTTCCAGCAGGGCCGTGGCGGCACCGGCGATCTCCTGCGGGCTTTCACCGCGGACCTTCATGCTCACCAGCGCGGCTGCGAGCTGTTCTGGCTTCAGCTCACCGCGAACCACGGCGGAGAAGAGCTGGTGGCTCTCCTGCTGGCTCAGGGTTTGCGCCTGATACAGTTTTTCCAGAATCGGCTGCAGGGTGTTGGTCTGCTCCAGCTTCTGTAACGCCCAGTCGAGGGTCTGCTCCAGCAGACGGGCGCCGTGGGAGGTCAGGATGGATTCCGGATGGAACTGCATCCCGCAGACGCGATCCGCGTCGTGACGTACCGCCATCACCATCCCTTCAAACGAGGCGTTGATGGTCAGCCCGGCCGGAATGTTGCTGCCGACCAGCGAATGATAGCGCGCGACCGGGAGCGGATTCGGCAGCCCGGCAAACATTGCCTGGCCGTCATGTTCAATGCTGGAGGCTTTACCGTGCAGGATCTCGCCCGCCTGGCCGACGTAACCGCCGTAGGCTTCCACGATTGCCTGGTGACCAAGGCAGATACCGATAATCGGCAGCTTGCCGCGCATGCGGGTCAGCAGCTCCGGCATACAGCCCGCTTCGCTCGGTGCGCCTGGCCCGGGGGAGAGCATCAGCACCGGGTTTTGCATGGTTGCCAGACGGTCAATCAGGGTCTGCGCCGGGACGTGGTTGCGATAGATAACGACGTTATGTCCATTCGCACGCAGCTGATCTGCCAGGTTATAGGTAAAGGAGTCGATATTATCGAGCAGCAGAATGTCAGCCATCAGAAAATCTCCTGTGCATGGTGTGCGGTAGCAATGGCGCGAAGGACCGCACGCGCTTTGCTGCGCGTTTCGTCAGCTTCAGACTGCGGAACAGAATCAAGAACAATCCCGGCACCCGCCTGGACGGTGGCAATACCGTCTTCGACATAGGCGGAGCGGATCACGATGCAGGTATCGAGGTCACCGTGGGCCGTAAAATAGCCCACCGCGCCGCCGTAGCTGCCGCGACGGCGTCCTTCGGCGGCGGCAATCAGCTGCATGGCGCGCACTTTCGGCGCACCGCTCAGGGTGCCCATGTTCATGCAGGCGCGGTAGGCGTGCAGCACGTCGAGGTCGTGGCGCAGCTCGCCCACCACGCGGGAGACCAGGTGCATCACGAACGAATAGCGGTCGACTTTAGTCAGGTCCGCCACGTAGCGGCTGCCCGGGGTGCAAATACGGGCCAGATCGTTACGCGCCAGGTCAACCAGCATCAGGTGCTCGGAGAGTTCTTTATGGTCGGTACGCATTTCAAGTTCGATACGGCTGTCGAGATCGCGATCCAACGAGCCGTCTGCGCGACGTCCGCGCGGGCGGGTTCCGGCGATCGGGTAAATTTCAATCTGGCGGCTGGTGGCGTCGTACTTCAGCGAGCTCTCCGGCGAGGCGCCGAACAGCGTGAAGTCGTTGTCCTGCATAAAGAACATGTACGGGCTTGGGTTGCTCTTTTTCAACACGTCGTAAGCGGCCAGCGGGGACGGGCAGGGCAGAGAGAAGCGACGGGACGGTACAACCTGGAAAATTTCCCCGGCGCGAATCGCCTTTTGCATCTGGCGAACCACGGCACCGTATTGATCGTCGGTCTGGTTCACATCGCAGGTCATCTTCTCGACGCGCTGCACCGGTAGCGCAGGCGGCGCTTCCGTCATTTGCTGCTGCAGTTGGGCAATGCGGTGCTCCAGACGGGTTTTCTCAGCGCCAGAAGGCGTGAACAGGCTGGCCTGAATGCGGGTGTATTGTTTCTGATGGTCGATCACCAGCAGGGTTTCGGCCAGATAGAAACAGTAGTCCGGGCAGCGATTGCCCTGCTCGGTTTTCGGCAAATCTTCAAATCCCGCGACCAGGTCGTAAGCAAACAGCCCGCCAAAGAACATCGCTTCACGCTCATCGTGCGGAACGGTGACCAGGTTTTGCAGCAGGCGGAAGGCATCAAAGACGGACAGGGAACAGAGGCGCGCGTCTTCATCTAACAGTTGGCTAACCGGTGGGAAATGCAGAATGCGCATTTCTGGATGACGTTCGTTTTCGATGCCTGAAGACAGGGCGGCATCAAGCAGCGGCAGCAGCGATGCGCCATTGTCTGACAAAGCCTTAATAGTGACAGTGTCACCTAAGGCGGTAATGCGCAACGCGCTGTCGACCAGCAGAAGGCTTTTCAGATCGTCCTTGCTGTCGATGTCCGCAGATTCCAGCAGCAGCGTTGCCGGGCGAGCCCCGCACACCTGATGAAACAGCGCGGTCGGGTTGTGGCGATAGGCCGCCTCGCAGGTCAGCAATTCGAGATGGGGTTTGGCTGTTTGCATGTTGGTGTTCTCATTTATTCTGTTCAAAAAAAAGCCCGCTGAGTAGCGGGCGGGTATCTGTTTGCATTTCGCAGACGCGTGACACTGCCCGAAGATCAGGAAGTACGCCACCAACCGTGCAGAGTGAAATGTGCTGTCATTTTCAGATACCTTTCTCGTGTGAACTTGCGTACTAGTTAACTGGTTCGGTGGCGTGTTGTCAACCCTTGATTTCAGAATTTCACGTTAAGTCGGTATCATGGCGGTTTCGGATGTCTTCAACCTGTTATGGGAAGTGCTTTGAGCGATACCACCTACGCGATTATTTATGATTTACACAGCCATACTCAGGCCTCTGATGGCCTGCTGACACCCGAAGCCCTGGTTCATCGTGCCGTTGAAATGCGCATCGGCACGCTGGCGATAACCGATCACGATACGACGGATGCCATTCCGGCAGCGCGCGCCGAGATTGCCCGCTGCGGGCTGGCACTCAATCTGGTGTCCGGCGTCGAGATTTCGACCGTCTGGGAAAACCATGAGATTCATATCGTTGGCCTGAACATCGATATAGACCATCCGGCACTTATTGACTTTTTGCAAGAACAAAAAACGCGCCGCAACCAGCGCGCAGAGATGATCGGCGAGCGTCTGGAAAAGGCACATATTCCTGGCGCGCTGGAAGGTGCGCAAAAGCTGGCGAACGGCGGGGCGGTTACGCGCGGTCATTTCGCCCGTTTTCTGGTAGAGGCGGGTAAAGCCACGACGATGGCGGATGTCTTTAAAAAGTATCTGGCGCGCGGGAAAACCGGATACGTTCCGCCACAGTGGTGTACAATAAAACAAGCTATTGATGTGATTCATCATTCTGGCGGTAAGGCCGTGCTGGCCCATCCGGGGCGGTATAATCTTTCTGCTAAATGGCTGAAAAGGCTGCTGGCGCACTTTGCCGAAAACGGTGGAGAGGCGATGGAAGTCGCCCAGTGTCAGCAGGCACCCAACGAGCGCGCGCAGCTCGCGACCTATGCCCGACAGTACGGCCTGCTTGGCTCACAGGGTTCTGATTTCCATCAGCCCTGCGCCTGGATCGAACTGGGGCGCAAGCTCTGGCTGCCCGCTGGCGTTGAGCCGGTCTGGCAGCTCTGGGAACAGCCGCAGCAAATTGAAGAGAGGGAAGTATGAGTCAGTTTTTCTATATCCATCCGGATAACCCGCAGCCACGCCTGATTAACCAGGCCGTGGAGATCGTCCGCAAAGGCGGCGTGATTGTCTACCCGACCGATTCCGGCTACGCGCTGGGCTGCAAAATTGAAGATAAAGGGGCGATGGAACGCATTTGCCGTATTCGCCAGCTGCCGGACGGCCATAACTTTACCCTGATGTGCCGCGATCTCTCTGAGCTGTCGACCTATGCTTATGTGGATAACGTGGCGTTTCGCCTGATTAAGAACAACACGCCGGGCAACTACACCTTCATCCTGAAAGGAACGAAAGAGGTGCCGCGCCGTCTGCTGCAGGAAAAGCGTAAGACTATCGGCATGCGCGTGCCGTCGAACCCGATTGCGCAGGCGCTGCTGGAAACCCTCGGTGAACCGATGCTGTCTACCTCGCTGATGCTGCCCGGCAGCGAGTTTACCGAGTCCGATCCGGAAGAGATCAAAGATCGTCTGGAGAAGGTGGTCGAGCTGATTATTCACGGCGGTTATCTCGGCCAGCAGCCGACCACCGTGGTCGACTTAACCGAAGATGCACCGGAAGTGATTCGTGAAGGCGTGGGCGATGTAAAGCCTTTCTTGTAATGGTATAAGCAGATATACTACGCGGCCATCAAAGCAGGGCTCGGCCCTCTTTTGACCTGATTCGACGCCTGTGAAGGCGACACCTGAGGAAGCTCAATGAGCGAGAAGTTACAGAAAGTGCTGGCGCGTGCCGGCCACGGTTCACGCCGTGAAATCGAAGCCATTATTGAAGCGGGCCGCGTGAGTGTGGACGGTAAAATCGCCACGCTGGGTGACCGCGTAGAAATCGTACCGGGGCTGAAGATCCGCATCGACGGTCATCTTATCTCCGTGAAAGAGTCCGCTGAGCAGATCTGCCGCGTGCTGGCTTACTATAAGCCGGAAGGCGAGCTGTGTACCCGCAATGACCCGGAAGGTCGCCCGACGGTGTTTGACCGTCTGCCTAAACTGCGTGGCGCTCGCTGGATTGCCGTTGGTCGTCTGGACGTGAATACCTGCGGTCTGCTGCTGTTTACTACCGATGGTGAACTGGCAAACCGTCTGATGCACCCAAGCCGTGAAGTGGAACGTGAATACGCCGTGCGCGTGTTCGGCCAGGTTGATGAGAATAAACTGCGCGACCTGTCGCGTGGCGTTCAGCTGGAAGACGGTCCTGCGGCGTTCAAAACCATCAAATTTACCGGTGGGGAAGGCATCAACCAGTGGTACAACGTGACCCTGACCGAAGGCCGCAACCGCGAGGTGCGTCGTCTCTGGGAAGCTGTAGGCGTGCAGGTTAGCCGCCTGATCCGTGTCCGTTACGGCGACATCCTGCTGCCAAAAGGCCTGCCGCGTGGGGGGTATACCGAACTGGATCTGACCCAGACCAACTATCTGCGCGAGCTGGTCGGCCTGACGCCGGAAACCACCTCTAAAGTGGCGGTGGAGAAAGATCGTCGCCGCATGAAGGCGAACCAGATTCGCCGTGCGGTGAAGCGTCACAGCCAGGTGAGCAGCAACCGCCGCTCTGGCAGCCGTAATAACAACGGTTAATGTAAAAGCCCGGTGAAGACACCGGGCTTTTTTCTTTAGTAATCAATCCCCATCTGCGCTTTGATGCCCGCATCAAACGCATGTTTAACCGGACGCAGCTCGCTGACGGTATCTGCCAGTTCCAGAATATCCCGATGACACCCGCGCCCCGTGATGATGACCGTCTGATGGGCGGGACGGTTTTTCAGTGCATTAAGCACCTCTTCCAGCGGCAAATAGTCGTAGGCGACCATATACGTGATTTCATCCAGCAGAACCATATTGAGTGAAGGATCGGCCAGCATTCTTTTAGCGTGCTCCCATACGGCCAGACAGGCTGCGGTATCGGTTTCGCGGTTCTGAGTGTCCCACGTAAAGCCGGTCGCCATCACCTGGAACTCAACGCCGTGAGGCTCAAGCAGATTACGCTCGCCGTTAGGCCACTCACCTTTAATAAACTGGATAACGCCGACCTTCTGCCCGTGGCCGACGGCGCGTGTCGCCGTGCCGAATGCGGCCGTGGTTTTCCCTTTACCGTTGCCGGTAAAGACGATGACGATCCCGCGCTCGTCCTGAGCGGCCGCGACGCGTGCATCGACCTGTTCCTTCAGCCGCTGCTGGCGCTGCTGATGACGTTCTTCACTCATTGCGAGATTCCTGGTTTACGGCCCGGCTGGGCGTCAAAGGTCATCCCGGTTTTGCGGCGGCTGTCGTCGCCCATCAGCCAGAGATAGAGCGGCATAATGTCTGCCGGCGTTTTCAGCTTCTGCGGATCTTCCGTCGGGAAGGCGCTGGCGCGCATTTTTGTGCGCGTACCGCCCGGGTTAATGCAATTTACGCGCAGATGGCGGCTTTGGTACTCCTCTGCCAGCACCTGCATCATGCCCTCGGTTGCGAATTTTGATACGGCATAGGCACCCCAGTTTGCACGCCCCTCACGGCCTACGCTGGAGGAGGTGAATACCAGTGAACCCGAATCCGATTTGAGTAATAAAGGAAGCAGTGCCTGAGTCAGGAAAAACGTCCCGTTGACGTTGACCTGCATGACCTCCTGCCAGATCTCGGGATCCTGTTCATCCATCGGGCGAACTTCGCCAAGCAAGCCAGCATTATGCAGTACGCCATCCAGTCGCGGGTAATGGGTGCTGATGCGGTGAGCAAGCTCCTGACATGACGCGGGCGTGCAGGTGAGCAGATCGAGCGTGTACCAGCGAGCAGGAATACCCCCTGCGGCTTCAATCTCCTGCGCCACCCCTTTAAGTTTTTCTTCGTTGCGGCCGGTCAGGATGACGCTCGCGCCATACTCAGCGTAGGTCAGCGCCGCTTCACGGCCAATCCCGTCGCTGGCCCCAGTGACGAGAATGATGCGGTTCTGCAGCAGATTTTTTTGCGGTTGATAATGCAAGGTGACTCCTCGGCGCACGGTGACTTAAACACGCCTTCTTATGTGACTTTTCGGCTTTATGCCCGAATTCGCCTGATAATTCAATCAGTCTACAGGACGCATTACTGTAAAATTAACAATTTGCAAATATTTAAACGCCAGACCGGGGATTCCTGAAGGCGCCTCGCAGAGGTAGTGTCTCGAGCGAGACGCATGGGCAGGGGGTGTTGTACACTGCCGTGAAAGATTCGTGGTTAAATCAAGGTGGAACGCGTGGAATTACTTTCTCAATATGGGTTGTTTTTGGCGAAAATCGCGACGGTGGTGATTGCCATTGCGGTGGTTGCCGTTCTGATTGTCAACCTGACGCAGCGCAAGCGTCAGCGTGGGGAGTTACGCATCACCCGCCTGAGCGAGCAGTATAAAGAGATGCAGGAAGAGATGTCTCTGGCCCTGCTTGATAGTCATCAACAGAAGCTGTGGCTCAAAGCGCAGAAGAAAAAGCATAAGCAGGAAGCCAAAGCGGCAAAGGCAAAGGCGAAGCTCAATACGCCACAGGATAAGGTCACGCCACGGGTTTACGTGCTCGATTTTAAAGGCAGCATGGATGCGCATGAAGTCGCGTCTTTGCGCGAAGAGGTCACTGCCGTGCTGGCCGTGGCGACGCCGCAGGACCAGGTCGTTGTTCGTCTTGAAAGCCCGGGGGGCGTGGTGCACGGCTACGGCCTGGCGGCCTCTCAGCTGCAGCGCCTGCGTGAAAAACAGATCCCGCTGACCGTGGCCGTAGATAAAGTGGCGGCGAGTGGTGGCTACATGATGGCCTGCGTGGCGGACAAAATTGTGGCCGCACCGTTCTCGATTATCGGCTCGATCGGCGTGGTCGCACAGATCCCGAACTTTAACCGCTTCCTGAAAAATAAAGAGATTGATATCGAGCTTCACACTGCGGGTCAGTACAAACGCACCCTGACGCTGCTGGGGGAAAACACGGAAGAAGGGCGCCAAAAATTCCGTGAGGATCTCAACGAAACGCATCATCTCTTTAAAGACTTTGTGCACCGTATGCGCCCGACGCTGGACATTGAGCAGGTCGCAACGGGTGAGCACTGGTACGGCGTTCAGGCGCAGGAGAAAGGGCTTGTAGATGAAGTCGGAACCAGCGACGATCTGCTGCTCAACCTGATGGAAGGCCGGGAACTGGTGGGCGTCCGCTTTGCCCAGCGCAAGCGACTCCTTGACCGCTTTACCAACAGTGCGGCAGAAAGCGCGGACCGCCTGCTGCTCCGCTGGCTACAGCGTGGACAAAAACCGCTGCTGTAAACAAAAACGCGAGGCTTATGCCTCGCGTTTTGCGTTAATCGACCAGGTGATATTTCTCGGAAAGCGTATGTGCCAGGTATTTAAACATGTTAAACACGGCGGTGCTTTTCGGGGTCGGTAAGCCCTGTTCATCAAGGAAGTATTCACCGCTGAAAACCAGCACGCCATTTCGCTGCTCTACGCCGGTGGCTTCAATGCCTGCCAGCGTATCTTCATGGTCACGAATAAGCTTGTTTGCTTCGATAAGCAGAGAGGCTCGGTCAATAGGTTGGGTCGTATTCTGCATAATCCACTCCTTAAACAGTGACAATAGTCTACGCCGAGGGCGCTTTGGGGGCAAATTTTCCCTGTAATGTGAGGGGATAAGGTGCAGGGGCCTGGCTGGCAGGATTTGCTTTTGCATGCTAATAAAGTTGCGTAACGAATTTTATCAGGTAGAGTGTGCGCTTTCGTCATTCTGGCAACAGAATTGCTTGACATTCAACCGGGAATTCGTCACGAATTACACGAGATGTGAGAAAAATACCCGAGAACTCAATCACCTGGGCGTCTTTTCTTTAACGCCCGGTAAGACAAAGGGGTTGATATCTCCTGACGCAGTCGCAATATCATTGGCTCGTCGTCAGCGGAAGGGAAATCAACGTGCGGCGTATTCCTGGAAGAATTAAATTAGGTAAAGGTGAATATGGGTAAAGCTCTCGTCATCGTTGAGTCCCCGGCAAAAGCCAAAACGATCAATAAGTATCTGGGTAATGACTACGTGGTTAAGTCCAGCGTTGGTCATATCCGCGATTTGCCGACCAGTGGCTCAGCCAGCAAAAAGAGCGCAGACTCTACCTCCACCAAAGGGGCTAAAAAGCCTAAAAAGGATGAACGTAGCGCGCTTGTCAACCGCATGGGTGTTAACCCATGGCATAACTGGGATGCACAATATGAAGTGCTTCCAGGGAAAGAAAAAGTCGTTAACGAGCTGAAGCAGCTGGCTGAAAAAGCAGACCACATCTATCTCGCAACCGACCTTGACCGCGAAGGGGAAGCCATTGCGTGGCACCTGCGGGAAGTGATCGGGGGTGATGACAAACGCTACAGCCGCGTAGTGTTTAACGAAATTACGAAGAATGCGATTCGTCAGGCGTTTGAGAAGCCGGGCGAGCTAAACATCGACCGTGTTAACGCCCAGCAGGCGCGTCGCTTTATGGACCGCGTTGTGGGCTACATGGTTTCTCCACTGCTGTGGAAAAAGATTGCCCGTGGCCTGTCCGCAGGTCGTGTGCAATCCGTCGCCGTGCGTCTGGTCGTTGAGCGCGAGCGCGAAATTAAAGCCTTCGTGCCGGAAGAGTTCTGGGAAGTCGATGCCAGTGTGACCACGCCGGGCGGTGACGCTCTGCCGCTGCAGGTAAGCCACCAGAACGATAAGCCTTTCCGCCCGGAAAACCGCGACCAGACCATGGCCGCCGTGGCGCTGCTGGAAAAGGCACGCTATCAGGTGCTGGAACGTGAAGACAAGCCGACCAGCAGCAAGCCTGGTGCGCCGTTTATCACCTCCACCCTGCAACAGGCGGCGAGCACCCGTCTGGGTTACGGCGTGAAGAAGACCATGATGATGGCCCAGCGCTTGTATGAAGCAGGTTACATCACCTACATGCGTACCGACTCAACCAACCTGAGTCAGGACGCGGTCAACATGGTGCGTGGCTACATCAGCGACAACTTCGGTAAGAAATACCTGCCGGAAAGCGCTAACCAGTTCGCCAGCAAAGAGAATTCTCAGGAAGCGCACGAAGCGATTCGTCCTTCTGACGTCTCCGTGCTGGCTGAATCGCTGAAAGATATGGAAGCCGACGCGCAGAAGCTGTATCAGCTGATCTGGCGTCAGTTCGTGGCGTGCCAGATGACCCCGGCCCAGTACGACTCCACCACGCTGACCGTTGGCGCGGGTGATTTCCGTCTCAAGGCGCGCGGTCGTATTCTGCGTTTCGACGGCTGGACGAAAGTGATGCCTGCGCTGCGTAAAGGTGATGAAGACCGAACGCTGCCTGCGGTGAACAAAGGTGATGAACTGTCTCTGGTTGAGCTGATTCCGGCTCAGCACTTCACCAAGCCGCCTGCGCGCTTCAGTGAAGCCTCCCTGGTAAAAGAGCTGGAAAAACGCGGTATTGGCCGTCCGTCGACCTACGCGTCCATCATCTCGACGATTCAGGATCGTGGTTACGTACGCGTTGAAAACCGTCGTTTCTATGCGGAAAAAATGGGTGAGATCGTCACCGATCGTCTGGAAGCCAACTTCCGCGAGCTGATGAACTACGATTTCACCGCGCAAATGGAAGACAGTCTCGACCAGGTTGCCAGCCACCAGGCAGAATGGAAAAAGGTACTCGACAGCTTCTTCAGCGACTTCACCGACCAGCTTGAAAAAGCGGAGAAAGACCCTGAAGAGGGCGGCATGCTGCCTAACCAGATGGTACTGACCAGCATCGACTGCCCAACCTGTGGCCGCAAGATGGGGATCCGTACTGCCACCACGGGCGTGTTCCTGGGCTGCTCCGGCTATGCGCTGTCGCCAAAAGAGCGCTGCAAAACCACCATCAACCTGGTGCCGGAGAACGAAGTTCTCAACGTGCTGGAAGGTGACGATGCGGAAACGAACGCTCTGCGTGCCAAGCGCCGCTGCAAAAAATGCGGCACGGCAATGGATAGCTACCTGATCGATCCAAAACGCAAGCTGCACGTGTGTGGTAATAACCCAACGTGTGACGGGTATGAGATCGAAGAGGGCGAGTTCCGCATTAAAGGCTATGACGGCCCGATTGTGGAGTGCGAGAAGTGTGGTTCTGAAATGCACCTGAAAATGGGACGTTTCGGTAAGTACATGGCCTGTACCAACGACGAATGTAAAAACACGCGCAAAATTCTGCGTAACGGTGAAGTGGCCCCGCCGAAGGAAGATCCGGTTCCGCTGCCAGAATTGCCGTGTGAGAAATCCGACGCGTACTTCGTGCTGCGTGACGGCGCGGCAGGTGTCTTCCTGGCCGCCAACACCTTCCCGAAATCGCGTGAAACCCGCGCGCCGCTGGTGGAAGAGCTATATCGCTTCCGCGATCGTCTGCCGGAGAAACTGCGTTATCTGGCCGATGCGCCGCAGCAGGATCCGGAAGGCAACAAAACCGTGGTGCGTTTTAGCCGTAAAACAAAGCAGCAGTATGTTGCGGCAGAGAAAGAGGGTAAAGCGACCGGATGGTCAGCCTTCTTTGTCGATGGAAAATGGGTTGAAGGCAAGAAATAATCTTCCCTAACCGTAACTTACCTGTAAAAGGGCCGGATTTCCGGCCCTTTTTTATTACCTTGTTATTATTTTTTGTTCCGTACTATACAGTCAGGCTATAAATGATATAGTGGTTATAGTTAACCCGTTTCTTATTATTAAATCGTCTTAAGCGAATGACCGCATGCGCTAAATCGGATGGTCTGGCATGAAATTACAGCAGCTTCGTTATATTGTTGAGGTGGTGAATCATAACCTTAACGTCTCTTCTACCGCCGAGGGGCTATATACCTCGCAACCGGGCATCAGCAAACAAGTTCGTATGCTGGAGGATGAGTTAGGCATTCAGATCTTCGCCCGCAGCGGTAAGCATCTCACTCAGGTGACGCCTGCAGGGCAGGAAATCATCCGCATTGCGCGTGAAGTCCTCTCTAAAGTCGATGCGATCAAGTCTGTGGCGGGGGAGCATACCTGGCCGGATAAAGGCTCGCTGTATATTGCCACGACGCATACTCAGGCGCGCTATGCGCTGCCCGGCGTGATCAAAGGCTTTATCGAGCGTTATCCTCGCGTCTCGTTGCATATGCACCAGGGCTCGCCAACGCAAATCGCTGAAGCCGTCTCTAAGGGGAATGCAGACTTTGCCATCGCCACCGAAGCGCTTCACCTGTATGACGATCTGGTGATGCTCCCGTGCTACCACTGGAACCGTTCTATTGTGGTGACCCCCGATCACCCCCTGGCGGGTAAAGGGTCGGTCACTATCGAAGAGTTGGCCCAGTATCCTCTGGTGACCTATACGTTTGGCTTTACCGGCCGGTCCGAGCTTGATACGGCATTTAACCGGGCAGGGTTAACGCCGCGCATTGTCTTTACCGCGACCGATGCCGACGTGATTAAGACCTATGTCCGGCTTGGATTGGGCGTGGGCGTCATCGCCAGCATGGCGGTCGATCCGGTGTCAGACCCTGACCTGGTGCGTCTTGATGCGCACGACGTTTTCAGCCATAGCACCACAAAAATTGGGTTCCGCCGCAGCACCTTCCTGCGCAGCTATATGTATGATTTTATTCAGCGCTTTGCCCCTCATTTAACGCGTGACGTGGTTGATACCGCCGTGGCATTACGCTCAAATGAAGATATTGAAGAGATGTTTAAAGACATCAAACTCCCCGAAAAATAATCACACCCGGTATCTTTCCCCCAGGGAAAGATACCGAAATAACGCCTCAAAGCTAAATTAGAATTATCATCATCTGCTTTCCCTGCCATATAATGTCATTAGCCATTTGCTTTGTAAGGTTTTAATGTCGTGAATTGGCGACAAAAGTAGAAACTAATTTACGCCTCCGCAAATTTTTCTTTTCAATAATTTATTTCTGGTCAAAAGATTGAATATTTCATACCTCCCGGTGCGTAAATTCACTGGCTTTTCGGCTAAAGTTTCTTTAGGATTTATCTCAACAGATGATTAATTGTACCAATTGTTTGGTCCTAAATGATAAGCGATGTCGATTGTATGAGGTTAGCAATGCCTTCAGGAAGTGAAGAACCGCAAAGGGATCCTGCGCTCAAGCGTAAAGCCTGGCTGGCGGTCTTTCTCGTCTCCGCCTTGTTTTGGGTGGCTGTTGCTCTCCTGGCCTGGAGATATTGGGGTTAAATATGGCAGTGACGGTACGTACCGCTTCGGTAAAACAGATGTGTCAGCATCGTGACAACGGCCACAGAGGGCGTAAAGCACCTGCAACTGTTGTACCTGCGTCCTGGAAACTGACGCCGCAGCAGCAAGCGTTTATTGATGTGTTCGCAGAAGACGAACCCAAAAAACAATAATTTAGTTTATTGCGTAATGATGCAAATAGTCTGAATATCGACTCTGCACTTTTGTACTCTTTAATAAATACACATCAGCAATATAGCACTGAGGAACAACCTCGGAATTTTTATAAATAATGCCTGGTGTCCCTATGATGAATAACATGACGTCTCACAAATACTGGTCGTGGATCGGCGTTTTTACCGTGTCGATTCTGTTCTGGAGTCAGCTCATCTGGCTGGCGCTCCACTAAATTGTAAAACCTCGCTACGGCGGGGTTTTTTGTTTCCCCCTTGTGGACCAATCCGAAATTTATCAATTTGGGTTGTTATCAAAACGTTACGACATCTTTGTGTTATCTTTAATTACAGCCCTGATGATTGTCGGGACATCTCTGTGATTAAGGAGGAGCTTATGTCGTTAACCCTACGCGAAGCCAGTAAGGATACGTTACAGGCAGAAAATAAAACCTGGCACTACTACAGCCTGCCGCTGGCTGCCAGAACGCTTGGGGACATTTCGCGTTTACCCAAGTCATTGAAAGTTTTACTGGAAAACCTCTTGCGCTGGCAGGACGGTGACTCCGTCACGCTCGATGATATCCAGGCGCTGGCAGGGTGGCTTGAGAAGGCCCATGCCGACAGAGAAATCGCTTACCGCCCGGCAAGGGTGCTGATGCAGGACTTTACCGGTGTTCCGGCCGTGGTTGATTTAGCCGCGATGCGCGAAGCCGTGAAGCGTCTCGGCGGAGATACGGCAAAGGTTAACCCGCTTTCCCCCGTTGACCTCGTCATTGACCACTCCGTGACCGTTGACCACTTCGGTGATGACGATGCCTTTGGTGAAAACGTTCGTCTCGAGATGGAGCGTAACCACGAGCGCTACGTCTTCCTGAAGTGGGGACAGCAGGCGTTCAGCCGATTTAGCGTGGTACCGCCAGGCACCGGCATTTGTCACCAGGTAAACCTTGAATATCTGGGTAAAGCCGTCTGGAGCGAATTGCAGGATAAAGAGTGGGTGGCTTATCCGGACACGCTGGTGGGCACGGATTCACATACCACCATGATCAACGGTCTGGGCGTGCTGGGCTGGGGCGTCGGCGGTATTGAAGCGGAAGCCGCCATGCTCGGCCAGCCGGTATCCATGCTGATTCCGGATGTGGTGGGCTTCAAGCTGACCGGAAAGCTCTCTGAAGGCATTACCGCCACCGATCTGGTGCTGACCGTCACCCAGATGCTGCGCAAGCATGGTGTGGTAGGCAAGTTTGTCGAATTCTACGGTGACGGACTGGATTCGCTGCCGCTGGCCGACCGCGCCACCATTGCCAATATGGCGCCGGAATACGGTGCCACCTGCGGCTTTTTCCCCATTGACGACGTCACGCTGGAGTACATGCGCCTCAGCGGCCGCAGCGAAGAGCAGGTCGCGCTGGTGGAAGCGTACACCAAAGCGCAGGGCATGTGGCGCAATCCGGGCGATGAGCCTGTTTTCACCAGCACGCTTGAACTCGATATGGGAAGCGTCGAAGCGAGCCTCGCGGGGCCGAAACGCCCGCAGGACAGGGTTGCGCTGACCGACGTGCCGAAAGCGTTTGCCGACAGCAATGCCCTTGAAGTGAACGTGGCGCAGAAAGACCATCGTCCCGTCGACTATGTTCTGAACGGACATCAGTATCAGCTTCCGGACGGTGCGGTTGTGATTGCCGCGATTACCTCCTGCACCAATACTTCCAACCCCAGCGTATTAATGGCGGCCGGTCTGCTGGCTAAGAAAGCGGTAGAGCTTGGGCTAAAACCTCAACCGTGGGTTAAGGCCTCGCTGGCACCGGGCTCCAAAGTGGTGTCGGATTACCTGGCTCAGGCCAAACTGACGCCGTACCTGGACGAGCTGGGCTTTAACCTCGTGGGCTACGGCTGTACGACCTGTATTGGTAATTCCGGGCCTCTGCCTGAACCTATCGAAACGGCGATCAAGCAGGGTGACCTGACGGTCGGCGCCGTACTGTCCGGTAACCGAAACTTTGAAGGGCGCATTCACCCGCTGGTGAAAACCAACTGGCTTGCTTCGCCGCCGCTGGTGGTGGCTTATGCCCTGGCCGGGAACATGAATATCAACCTGGTGACCGATCCGATTGGTCACGATCGTAAGAATGATCCTGTATATCTGAAAGATATCTGGCCTTCTTCACGTGAAATCGCGCTGGCCGTTGAGAAGGTTTCTACCGAGATGTTCCGCAAAGAGTACGCGGAGGTCTTTGAAGGCACGCCGGAATGGAAAGCCATCAACGTTGCAGGTTCGGATACCTATGGCTGGCAGGATGACTCGACCTATATTCGTCTGTCGCCGTTCTTTGATGACATGCTGGCCGAGCCGGCGCCGCTTAAGGATATTCACGGCGCGCGCATCCTGGCCATGCTGGGGGATTCCGTCACGACGGATCATATCTCTCCGGCGGGGAGCATCAAAGCCGATAGCCCGGCAGGCCGCTATCTGCAAAGCCGGGGGGGGGAACGCCGCGATTTTAACTCCTACGGTTCGCGCCGCGGTAACCATGAAGTCATGATGCGCGGGACCTTTGCCAACATCCGCATTCGTAACGAAATGGTGCCGGGCGTGGAAGGGGGCATGACGCGCCATCTGCCGGGGACGGAAGTCGTGTCGATTTATGATGCGGCGGTCAAATACCAACAGGAAGGGACGCCGCTGGCGGTGATTGCCGGGAAAGAGTACGGTTCCGGCTCCAGCCGCGACTGGGCGGCGAAAGGCCCGCGCCTGCTTGGCGTTCGGGTGGTCATCGCCGAATCGTTCGAACGTATTCACCGTTCGAATCTGATCGGCATGGGGATCCTGCCGCTTGAGTTCCCGCAGGGCGTGACGCGTAAAACGCTGGGCCTGACCGGGGAAGAGCAGATTGACATTAGCGGCCTGCAAAACCTGCAGCCGGGTAAAACGGTGCCGGTAACGTTAACGCGGGCAGACGGGAAAACAGAGGTGCTGGATTGTCGGTGCCGTATTGACACGGCAACCGAGCTGACCTACTACCAGAACGACGGCATTTTACATTACGTGATTCGTAAGATGCTGGATTGATGAAACGAGCCCGGCACGCGTGCCGGGCTTTTTATATCACTCTTTCAGCAGATGGCCCATTTTGGCGGCTTTGGTATCAAGGTAGTGGGCATTTTTCGGGTTACGACCGACAATCAGCGGTACACGTTCAACGATGTTGATCCCGGCTTCGGTCAGGATTTCCACTTTTTTCGGGTTATTGGTGAGCAGACGAACTTCGTCTACGCCCAGCAGCTTGAACATATCGGCGCATAAGGTGAAATCACGTTCGTCAGCGGCAAAACCGAGCTGATGGTTGGCTTCAACCGTATCGTAGCCCTGGTCCTGAAGCGCGTAGGCGCGAATTTTATTCAGCAAACCAATGTTACGCCCTTCCTGACGGTGATAAAGCAGCACGCCGCGGCCTTCTTCAGCAATATGAGAAAGGGCCGCTTCCAGCTGGAAACCGCAATCACAGCGCAGGCTGAACAGCGCGTCGCCGGTGAGACACTCTGAATGGACGCGGGACAGCACCGGCGTCTGCCCTGAAATGTCGCCATACACCAGTGCGACATGATCCTGTCCGGTTGCCAGTTCTTCAAAACCCACCATCAGGAAATCGCCCCATGGGGTTGGCAGTTTGGCTTCTGCCACACGTTTAAGCTGCATGTGATTCTCCAGAGTAGGCTGACACGTTTCGTGCCTGTGCCCTGTTTTGCTTTCTGTATCAGTTTATTTTGCCACAAGCTCAGCAGGTTCGCCTAATGGGCACCATGCGATATGACCGTTAAAAGCACGATCCGACATCTCCACCCAGCGAACAAATTTCAGTTATGATTGTGACGCTTAGCAAAAAGGAGAAGACATGCATTCAATCGCCAGACGTACGGCAGCAGGTGCGGCCATTTTACTGATTATGCCTTTGGCCGTATGGCTTTCAGGGTGGATGTGGCAGCCCGGGCAGAACGCCACGTGGCTGAAAACGTTATACTGGATTACGGAAACGGTCACCCAGCCCTGGGGAATTATCACCCACGTCCTCCTGTGCGCCTGGTTTCTGTGGTGCCTGCGCTTTCGTCTGCGCGCGGCACTAATGCTCTTTGCGATCCTCGGCGGCGCTATCCTTATCGGTCAGGGCGTAAAATCCTGGGTGAAAGATCGCGTTCAGGAGCCGCGTCCTTTTGTCGTCTGGCTGGAAAAAACGCACCATGTTCCGGTGGATGAGTTCTACACTTTAAAGCGTAAAGATCGTGGCGCACTGGTGAAAGAACAGCTTGCGGAACAGCAGGATATCCCGAAATTCTTGCGTAAACACTGGCAGAAAGAGACCGGGTTCGCGTTTCCCTCCGGCCACACCATGTTTGCGGCCAGCTGGGCGCTGCTGGGGGTTGGGCTGCTTTGGCCTAGACGTCGAACGGTCACCATCGTCATTTTACTGGTCTGGGCGACGGGAGTGATGGGCAGCCGCTTATTGCTGGGGATGCACTGGCCACGGGACCTGGTCGTCGCCACGCTCATCTCGTGGATGCTGGTGATGCTGGCGACCTGGCTGGCTGAACGATTCTGCGGCCCGCTAACACCACCGCCGGAAGAGAAAGAAGAAATAGCCGAAAGGGACCAAACGGACGCCTGAAGGTTGATATTGCGCATTTTGCCCATAGATCCATGACTGGCGCGTCACTTTTTCCATTTCGCGCCCGTCACTAAAATGGTAGTTTATAAGGCTGATTGCGGTAAGTTGAACATACTTTATTCGCTTGAACCACATAACGGGAAGTAATGTGAAATATTTACTCATTTTCTTACTGGTATTGGCGATTTTTGTCATTTCAGTCACATTGGGTGCACAAAACGATCAGCAGGTGACGTTTAACTATCTGCTGGCTCAGGGCGAGTATCGCGTGTCGAGCCTGCTCGCGGTCTTATTTGCTGCAGGCTTTGCCATTGGCTGGCTGGTTTGCGGTTTGTTCTGGTTAAAAGTCCGTGTTTCGCTTGCGCGCGCTGAACGTAAAATCAAACGACTCGAACATCACATTGCGCCTGCGTCCGACATGCCGGAAAGCTCTGGCGTGCCGGTCGTGAAGGAATAATCGACGATGCTGGAGTTGTTGTTTCTGCTTTTGCCTGTCGCCGCAGCCTATGGCTGGTATATGGGCCGCAGAAGTGCGCAACAAACAAAACAGGATGAGGCCAACCGGCTCTCCCGCGACTACGTTGCGGGGGTGAACTTCCTCCTGAGCAATCAGCAGGACAAAGCGGTAGACCTGTTCCTCGACATGCTGAAAGAGGACACGGGGACCGTTGAAGCCCATCTTACCCTGGGGAACCTGTTCCGCTCGCGCGGCGAGGTTGACCGCGCCATCCGTATCCACCAGACCCTGATGGAAAGCGCGTCTCTGACTTACGAACAGCGTCTCCTGGCGGTACAACAGCTGGGCCGAGATTATATGGCCGCGGGGCTGTACGATCGCGCTGAAGATATGTTCACCCAGCTGGTGGATGAAACAGATTTTCGCATCGGCGCGCTGCAGCAGCTCCTGCAGATTTATCAGGCCACCAGCGACTGGCAGAAAGCCATTGATACGGCTGAACGTCTGGTGAAGCTGGGTAAAGATAAGCAGCGCGTTGAGATCGCCCATTTCTACTGTGAGCTTGCCCTTCAGCAGATGGGCAATGACGACATGGACAAAGCCATGGCGTTGCTGAAGAAAGGTGCCGCCGCGGACCGCAACAGCGCCCGTATCTCCATCATGATGGGGCGCGTTTTTATGGCGAATGGCGACTACGCCAAAGCCGTTGAAAGCCTGCTGCGGGTTATCGACCAGGACAAAGAGCTGGTCAGTGAAACGCTGGAAATGCTGCAAACCTGCTATCAACAGCTGGACAAGCGGGAAGAGTGGGTGGCATTTCTGCGTCGCTGCGTGGAAGAGAATACCGGCGCAACCGCGGAACTGATGCTTGCTGACGTTGTTGAGCAGTATGAGGGGGGCGACACCGCGCAGGTCTATATCACCCGACAGCTTCAGCGTCATCCGACCATGCGGGTCTTCCATAAGCTGATGGATTACCACCTGAACGACGCGGAAGAAGGGCGCGCGAAAGAGAGCCTGATGGTGCTGCGCGACATGGTTGGCGAGCAGGTGCGCAGCAAACCGCGCTACCGTTGCCAGAAGTGTGGTTTTACCGCCTACACGCTCTACTGGCATTGTCCGTCCTGCCGGGCCTGGTCCACCATCAAGCCCATCCGCGGCCTGGACGGGCAGTAATTTTTTAAAAGCCTTCATTTTAGTTACAACATACTGATGGTATTTAACGCTTTCTGAGCACCGTGCGGTTTGCCGGCCTGGCAGGCAGATAAATGGATTCTGTCAATTTGCGGCGTCGGCAGGTAGAATGCTGGCCGTTTATCTGTTCCGCGCCGCTGCGCGCCCATAGACGAAAAGGGCTGGTCATGACGTCTGTTACATCCTCCACTTCCCGCGTAATTACGGATTCTCCTGTTGTTGTTGCGCTTGATTACAATAAGCGTGACGCTGCACTGGCGTTTGTCGACGGTATCGACCCTCGCGATTGCCGCCTGAAAGTTGGCAAAGAGATGTTCACGCTGTTTGGACCGCAAATCGTTCGCGATCTGCAACAGCGCGGCTTTGACGTTTTCCTCGACCTCAAATTCCATGATATTCCGAACACCACGGCCCACGCCGTTGCTGCAGCCGCCGAGCTGGGCGTATGGATGGTCAACGTCCATGCGTCGGGTGGGGCAAGAATGATGACCGCTGCCCGTGAGGCGCTCCTGCCGTTCGGTAACGACGCGCCGCTGCTTATCGCCGTCACCGTGCTGACCAGTATGGACGAAAATGATTTACGCGACCTTGGCGTGACGTTGTCACCTGCGGAACATGCCGAACGTCTCGCGCGTCTGACGCAGCAGTGTGGCCTGGATGGCGTAGTCTGCTCCGCGCAGGAAGCGGTACGTTTCAAATCAGCGCTGGGCCAGGATTTTAAACTCGTTACGCCGGGGATCCGTCCTGCGGGCAGCGACGTGGGCGATCAGCGCCGCATCATGACGCCTGAGCAGGCGCTGGCGGCGGGCGTTGACTATATGGTCATTGGACGTCCGGTGACGCAGTCTGCAAACCCGGCAGAGACGCTTAAGGCTATCAACGCATCGCTTAAAAAGGGGGCGTAATGACCGATTCCAACAGTCGTCTGGTCTACTCAACCGAGAGCGGGCGTATCGACGAACCGAAAGCCAAAGTGGAACGTCCGAAGGGGGACGGTATCGTGCGCATTCAGCGTCAGACCAGCGGACGTAAGGGGAAAGGGGTCTGCCTTATTTCCGGTATTGATGTGGATGATGCTGAACTGACAAAGCTGGCTGCCGAGCTGAAAAAGAAATGTGGATGCGGCGGGGCCGTGAAGGACGGCATTATCGAAATCCAGGGTGATAAACGTGATTTAATTAAATCACTGCTCGAAGCCAAAGGCATGAAAGTCAAACTGGCAGGCGGCTAAAATAAATGAGCCACGGCAAATGCCGTGGCTCGTGTTATATACGTGCGTATGTCAGACCTGAAATGCGTTTAAATATCGCAATATCGAGGAAGGCTTAGATAATAGTTATTTGCCAACCTGGTGACCGATAATACCACCGACAGCAGCGCCACCTAATGTACCCAGCGTACTACCATCCGTTAATACTGCACCACCGAGAGCACCGGCACCGGCACCAATCGCGGTGTTACGGTCACGTTTAGACCAGTTAGAGCATGCGCTCAGGGACATAGCGACAGTGATTGCCAGAACAGCGGCGGCTAATTTTTTGCTGGTTAAGGTCATAATACTTTCTCCTGAATTATCGATTCACGGAAAGATGTACACGTTAAGTATAGACTAATCGAATACTTAATTCTTTTCCCCGTGAAAGCTGGTCGCGCAGGCGTTACTTCATCACGCAGGTGATAGTCACTTCCTGTTATATCGCTAATAGTAATTTTACGACTTTAGGGCAGGTTAAACAGGTAAAAACTCTTAAAGCAGGGTTAAGAATCATCTCAGAGAAAGACGTGTGCGCCCGAAATACGGGCGCGGAGGGAAATCAGGCGCTGGCTTTAATAATATTGACGATCAAACCGCTCTCTTCGAGTTTATTGCGATGCGCTTCGCTCAAACGGTCATCGGTAATCACGCGGCTAAAGCGTGAAGCGGGACCCATCGTGTAAGGGTGAACGGCACCAAATTTAGAGCTGTCGGTGAGCACAATGGCTTCGCACTCTTTTTCCAGTACGGCATTCACCACGTCAGAGCGCATCATATCCCGGCCGGTAAAGCCTGTCTCCGGCTGCCAGCCGTCAATCCCGATAAAGGCCTTACTGAAATGAACCTGCTGGACGTACTGACGGGTCAGCGGGCCAACCATGCTTTCACTTTTTTTCTGATAGATGCCGCCCAGCAGAATCACCTCGCAGCGCGTCTCTTTAAGTAAATGCGCGATATAGCTGCTCACGGTGATGATGGTGACGTCTTTTTGATCGGCAAGCGTTCGCGCCAGAAGGGCATTACTGCTGCCGTTTTCAATAAAGACGGTCTCGCCGTTGTTCACCAGGGACGCAGCAAATTCCGCCAGTTCACGTTTGAGCGCGTAGTTGTTCATCATGCGCGTCTCAACGTCATCACTGTCCAGCGGGACCGCATAGCCGTGCGCGCGACGCAGGTAGCTCTGTTTTTCCAGCAGATTAAGATCCTGACGGATGGTGACTTCAGAAACGCCAGTGGTTTTAGCGAGATCGACTACGCTTACGCGTCCCTGATCGATGACCATCTGCAAAATGAGTTGTTGTCGGGAATTCATAGCATCCATTTAATAAAGCGAAACGAGGTCGGAAACGGTGGGGGTTAAACTTCCCACGGCGCTTTTGGCTGTCTGTTTTCGGGCGCATCGTCAGCGCCATTCTGAGCAAGAAGTTCAGACTTCAGGATCTCAAGATTACGGATAGCAGAGTGATAATCGCCCGCCACCAGGATATCCAGCACGGTATCAATTCGTTGTGCTACAGCTTGTGCGTCAATAGTTGACATAATCTCACCCCAGGCGCGAAAAGTTAATATTTTCAATGATGCAGAAATTGGCTTCAAAAGAGAAGGGAAAAAATGCAATAACCAAATTACATAAACGGAAGTGATAAAATTATTCCCCCTCATGCTGCGGGCTTATTGAGTGGATTAGTCTAAAACTGCGCGCAACGCGCTTTTTTATAAGAGGAATTAGACTATGACAGTTATCAATCAGCCTACCTGCACACTGTTTACCGATACTGAACGGTTCACCCAGCTGTCAGGCTATTACGAGGCAGAGCGACATACAGTCTGGATGATGTTGCGGGCTCAGCCACGTCCTTGCTTCAACCATGCGTTAATAGAGGAGATCATGAATCTTTCATGGCTCGTCCGCCAGTCTGGTTTTGCGGTCGATTTTTGGGTGACCGGATCGCTGGTGCCTGAGATGTACAATGTGGGCGGTGACCTGCACTTTTTTGTCGAGTGCATTCAGCACGGTCGACGTGAAGCGTTACGGGCCTATGCGCGCGCCTGTGTCGATTGCGTGCATGCGGCCTCCCGGGGGTTTGATACGGGGGCCATCTCGCTGGCCATGGTCGAAGGCAGCGCGTTAGGGGGCGGGTTTGAGGCCGCTCTTGCGCACCATTTCGTTCTGGCGCAGCGCGATGCACGTTTAGGTTTTCCCGAGATTGCTTTTAACCTGTTCCCGGGCATGGGGGGATATTCCCTGGTAGCTCGCCGTTCAGGAATGAAGCTGGCGGAGGAACTCATCTACAAGGGGGAATCCCATACGGCGGAATGGTACGAACAGCATGGCCTGGTGGATCTCCTGTTTGAACCCGGACAAAGCTATGTCTCCACACGAACCTTCATCGACACGCTACGGCCAAAACTGAATGGCGTAAGAGCGATGCTGCGCGCCCGTACGCGCGTTCTGCAATTGCCGCGCAGTGAATTGATGGACATCACGGAAGACTGGGTTGACGCGGCTTTCTGCCTGGAACCGAAAGATATCGCCTACATGGAGCGTCTGGTCATGCTGCAAAACCGCCATCACGCGGCGGGGTTGCGTAAAGCCAGTTAATGCTGTTTCCGCGCCTGATATCGTTTTAGCCATCGCTCGAATGCGGCAGCGGGCATCGGCTTAGCAAACAGAAAACCCTGCCGTTCGTTGACGCCGTTCTTGGTCAGAAAGGCGTCTTCTTTTGCATTTTCGACCCCTTCGGCAATCACCTGCAGGTTTAACGCTTGCGCCACCGCGACGATGGCGCGCACCAGAGACTGGGAGATGGACTGCTTATGAATATCCCTGACGAACGATTGATCGAGTTTTATGGCGTCAATAGGGAAGCGGGCCAGCTGAGAAAGGGAGGAGTATCCGGTACCAAAATCGTCGAGATGAATTTGCGCCCCCAGCCTGCTGAACTGTTGGATCACGGAGAGCGCCAGCTCTTCGTTCTCGATGAGACAGCTTTCGGTTAATTCGACGTCGACCGGGCAGTATTCAAAGTTCAGATCCTTCAGCGCCTGCTTTAAGTCGCTAAAGATAGTCTGGTCGGCCAGCTGACGCGCAGAGACGTTCACGGCCACGCGCAGGTTAATTCCCTTATCGCGCCATTTCGCCACCTGGCGAACCACATCCAGCATCACCCAGCGGCCCAGCGGCACAATCAACCCTGACTCCTCGGCATAAGAGATAAACTCCAGCGGTGGGATCAACCCGCGTTCGGGCGATTGCCAGCGGACCAGCGCTTCAAGACTTCTGACCTCTCCGCGCCAGGTGATTTTAGGCTGGTAGTGGATCAGGAGCTGGTCGTTATCCAGCGCCTTACGCAGGTTGGTATCCAGCCAGAGATACTCAAACACGCGCTGGTTCATCTCGGGCGAGAAGACGCAGAACTTGCCCCGGCCGTTCTCTTTAGCGGTGTACATGGCGGTATCGGCGTTACGAATGACGCTTTCCCGGTCGTTACCGTGCTGCGGGGCGAGGGCGATGCCCAGGGAACAGCCGGTGTAAATTTCGATCAGGCCGATTCGGAACGGCTGGCGCAGGCGGGTTAAAATGCGCGACGCCATCGCTTCCAGAGAGCCCTGAGAAGTATGGGTGGCCATGACGATAAACTCATCTCCGCCAAGTCGTGCCAGCACCTGTCCCTCATCAAGACAGCTCAAAATGGCGAGCGCGACAGCCTGTAACAGCTGATCGCCAAACATATGCCCGTAAGCGTCGTTGACCTTTTTAAAGTTATCCAGGTCGAGATACACCACGCCAACCTGCGTGTCGCCGCGGTGACTGATGGCGTCAGAGATCAGGTCGTGGATTGCATTGCGGTTTGGTAAGCCGGTGATGGTATCGGTATTGGCCAGCACGCGCAGCCGCTCCTGAGCGCGGCGTTCCTCGGTAATATCAGTACCGGAACAGATAAGGAAAATTTCATTTTTACCGCTGCCGCTGTGAACGAATTTGTTTCTGAACAGAAACAGTCGTTGCCCTTTACGCGTTTTGATCCAGCGCTCGACTTCGTAGGAGCTGCCGTTGCGGAAGAAACCGGTAATATTGCGTTTTGAGGCAGCCGCTTCGCTGCGGCTCATAAAGAGCTTAAACACGTTCTGGCCAATCACTTCTTGCTCTTTGAGGCCGGTATACTCTTCGCTCAATCGGTTAAAACGCTGAATATTGCCGTTCTGATCGAGAATAACAATCACGGAGTTAGCCTCTGACACCACCTGTTCCGCAAAAGAGAGTCCCTGAGCCAGGTCGCGCGCCACGGAGGGCGTATCGTTCCAGGCGGAAGCCGTACCGGCCCACTCATTACGGGTAATTTTACGGCCCACAAGGTGAACCGGGACATCTTCCCCAAATAACGAGAGCGTCATGGAAATGCTGGAGGTAATAACGGTTAAATGACGGATGAGATCGGCCTGATCGTCGTCCAGCGCAATCACCTGAGTGACATCGGCATTTTCACTGGCGGCAAGGTGCAGGGCGTTGCTGTCAGCTGACAAGCGCCACCATGGGCTGTGGGTTCCCATGTAGCGAAACAGCAAATTCTGCTCCAGATCGTCCATCATGTTTTCTCCCGCAGCTGTTCAGTAGCGCACCAATTATTCATTTGCAGTCGACTTTTCCGTTGAGAAGCAGCGGCAAAACCGAAGTGAACTTATTGTTTTTCCCTGAATTCTTATAATAAAACGAGTCAGATTTAAAAGGATACTGAGCGTATAAAAATTCACGTAACCGAATATAACAACACTCTTTTACTGTAGATAATTATGGCGAATTTGGGCGAGGGGAGGCTGAAAATAGTAAGAAAAAATAATGATTTTGTGGCGGGGATAAAAAGAAAAATTGTCGGCCTTTCCGGAAAGGAAATGACCGACAATTGAACAAGTTATCAGGCGACAGGACGCGCGATAATACTGCGGGTTTCCATACGGACTTCAGCGATAGTGACGTCAATCACGTCGGTGACTTTGTAAACTGTTTCACCTTTAATTTGCACCGTACCGTTTTCCTGACTACAGACCATTTCATCACGAACAGCATGCAGGAATGGCGCCGGAATAAACGCGACAGCACCGTTATCGACCAGACGGACGCGCATCCCCCCGCGGCTGATATCAATGATCTCGGCGGCGAAACGGGTATCCGTACCGGCTTTATCCTGCAGGAAGCGCGCGTACAGCCAGTCGCCAACGTCACGTTCTGCCATGCGGTTCAGACGGCGACGATCGGCCATCTGCAGCGTGGTCTCCTCCTGAGGGCGGGCAACGGTTTCGCCTTTGATAATCGCTTTCAGCAGACGGTGGTTAACCATATCGCCATACTTACGGATCGGTGATGTCCAGGTCGCATAGGCTTCGAGGCCGAGACCAAAGTGCGGGCCAGGCTCGGTGCTGATTTCAGCGAAGGACTGGAAGCGACGAATGCGGCTGTCCAGGAAGCCCGAAGGCTGCGCGTCCAGTTCGCGGCGAAGCTTGCAGAAGCCCGGCAGGGTCAGCACTTCTTCCGGATCGACGTGCACGTCGTGATTCTTCAACAGGGCAGCCAGGGCTTCGGTATTCGCCGGATCGAAGCCGGTATGGACGTTGTAAATACCAAAGCCCAGCTTGTCGCGCAGCACGCGTGCGGCACAGATGTTGGCGGAAATCATCGCTTCTTCAACGATGCGGTTCGCAATGCGTCGCGGCTCGGCCACGATATCCAGCACTTCGCCTTTCTCACCCAGAACAAAGCGATAATCCGGGCGATCTTTGAACACCAGCGCATGGGTTTGACGCCACTCGCCGCGGTTCAGACAGATGCGATGCAGCAGACGGATCTGCGCGGCAATGGCCTCTGATTCCGGTTTCCAGCTACCGGTATTTTCCAGCCAGTCGGAGACGTTATCGTAGGCCAGCTTGGCTTTCGACTCGATGGTGGCAGCAAAGAACTCGATATCGTCTTCAATCGCGCCATCCGCGGCAATGGTCATGCGGCAGGCAAGGACCGGACGCACTTCATTTGGGCGCAGCGAGCAGAGATCGTCTGACAGTTCACGCGGCAGCATTGGGATGTTGAAGCCCGGCAGGTAGTTCGTGAACGCACGGATTTTCGCCGTTTCGTCAAGCTTGCTGCCTTCAACAATCCAGGCGGTAGGATCGGCAATGGCAACGGTGAGGTGCAGTTTGCCGTCGGCGCTCTCTTCAGCGTAGAGCGCATCGTCCATATCTTCGGTGCTGGCGCTGTCGATGGTGACAAACTCCAGCGCGGTGAGATCGCGACGCGTCAGACCTTCGTCCTGCATCTCGGTTGCCACGCCGTTCGGCGCTTCTTTTTCAAGATTGTGGCGTGCCAGCGTAACCCACCATGGCACGAAATGATCGGCGCCAAAGGTAATGAACTGGGTCAGTTCCGCATAAAAACCGCGATCGCCCTTCAGAGGATGACGGCGCATTTCTGCTACGGCCCAGTCACCTTCTTTAAAATCATGCTCAACGCCACGGGCGGCGCGGCAGGGAATGGCATCTTTCAGCAGAGGATGATCCGGCACGATAGAAAGACGATCGTCTTTTCGCTGCACCTTGCCGACAAAGCGGGTCAGGAACGGTTCGATCAGTTCTTCCGGCTCGGCGGACTCACGTTCCTTTTCGGTATGAATGACGGCCATGACGCGGTCGCCATGCATCACTTTCTTCATCTGCGGTGGCGGAATGAAGTAGCTTTTCTGCGCGTCAACTTCAAGGAAGCCAAAGCCCTTTTCCGTGGCTTTTACGACCCCTTCTGCACGCGGCGTCTGGGAATGCAGTTGCTGTTTAAGCTGCGCTAGCAGCGGGTTGTCCTGAAACATAATGTTCTATTTTCGTAGCCATTGAGCGGCTGACAGTTTTACGCGATTCTCACTGTCTCAGCAAGCGGTCTTTGGGTAATGAGTGGGGTTATTCCTCTTTACCAAACGCCACTTTCAGACGATTAAGCCAGCCAACAAACGCACTTTGGGTAAGCAGCGTGATGGCATATTCGCCCTGGAATCCTTGATCCGTGAGCGGGGTAAACTGCGCGGCGCTGAAGCGGTCTGGCGAGCGGGTCAGCAGTTCGACCGCTGCCGAAAGTGCGGGTGACGTCTGCGGGATCTCCGCGCGGCTGTTTAACAGGATTTCTCCGGTCAGGTCGAGCAGCGTCGGCTCATGACAAAGCACCGGCGTCAACGCCTCGAGCGCGGGTTCAGCCTGCCAGCGGGACAGGGACTCCAGCTGATGCGCATTCGCGTAGCGCAGCTCGACGACGGGTAAAAGCGGCATCCACGCGTCGTGGCTCTCGGGGAGCGTGTGCGGCTGAATATGATGCCCCGGCAACCAGCGAACAGGGTGTCCCAACAGGGCCTGAAAAATCGCGACCACGCGCGCCTGAAAACCGATAAAGCCGATAATCTGGTTAATCACCACGATGTCGTACGTGGACAGGCCTACCTCATCAAGCTGATTCCGGGCTTTATCATCAATGACATCAGGAGAGCTGGCGAGTTGGCGGGCATACTGGGTGATTTGCGCCAGGCGGCGGTTGCTTTCGCGCGAGGAGTCCGGGCCGGGAAGCGGGGCGAGGAGGGCGGCGTAGTGGTTACAGAGCCGCTGAACGCCGCAGGCCTGTGCGACCGTCAGCGCGGTACTGAGCCGATCGTAAGCGCTGAGCGTATGCAGTCGGTTCACGGGAATTGAGAGCGGAAACAGCTGGTGGCATAAGGCTCTGGCAGGGGTAAGCCAGCCAGAACAGGCGGCGACAATCTCATCAGGCAGGGCTAAATCGAGCAAAAAACGATCGTCGACGTTAGCGGCTTCGGGCACCAGGGGCAGAACATCCGTCTGCGCGTGGTTTGACTGGGTTTCATGATACCAGTGGCCTTTGCCGGAAAAACGGCGTTGTTCCATGTGCGTTCCTTGATCTCAAAATGGCGATCAATATCCTGGCGTAAGGCAGATAAAGGGAAAAATATTGTTAGGTGATAACAAATAGCAGAACGGAATAACGAAGGGGTGACGCGGGGGGGAAATACTCTCTTCCCGGGCGGGAAGAGAGTCACAGCTTATTTAATTTCCAGCTCGTTCATTGCAGCGATGTTGAAGCCGCCGTCAACGTGAACCACTTCGCCGGAGATACCCGCGGAAAGGTCAGAGCACAGGAATGCTGCAGAGTTACCCACATCTTCAATGGTAACAGTACGACGAATCGGGGTAACCGCTTCGCAGTGTGCCAGCATTTTACGGAAATCTTTAATACCGGAAGCGGCCAGGGTGCGAATTGGACCCGCAGAGATGGCGTTAACGCGCACGCCTTCAGGACCCATTGCGTTCGCCATGTAGCGTACGTTGGCTTCCAGAGACGCCTTAGCCAGACCCATAACGTTGTAGTTAGGGATCGCACGTTCTGCGCCCAGGTAGGACAGGGTCAGCAGTGCTGCGCCCGGGTTCAGCATCGCGCGGCAGGATTTCGCCATCGCAACGAAGCTGTAGGAGCTGATGTCGTGCGCGATTTTGAAGCCATCACGGGTTACCGCGTTCACGTAGTCGCCGTCCAGCTGGTCGCCAGGCGCGAAGCCGATGGAGTGAACGAAACCGTCGAATTTCGGCCATGCTTTTGCCAGTTCAGCAAACATGCCGTCGATGCTTTCGTCTTGTGCAACGTCACATTCCAGAACAATGCTGGAACCCAGCTGCGCGGCAAACTCTTCAACACGGCCTTTCAGCTTGTCGTTCTGGTAGGTGAACGCCAGCTCAGCGCCTTCGCGATGCATTGCCTGTGCGATGCCGTATGCGATGGACAGTTTGCTGGCAACGCCAGTCACCAGAATGCGCTTACCGGAAAGAAAACCCATAGCTTTAATCCTTATATTCATTGCTTATTTTGCCTTGTAATTCATAGCGTTACAGGCAGTATTTCAAAATCATTCGAAATTAGCTCGAAATTATAGCCCACTCACAGCCCCTTGTGTCACGATATTTCTCGCACTTCTCCGAAGTCGCATGTCCCGAAGAATGCGTCGCGGACACGCGGGGGCGCGAAATTTCAGCATTCGTCCAGTATATCACCCGGCAACAGCTTCGCCTCATCCAACCAGCGAGGAGGCGCGATCCCGCAAGGGTGTTCACGCTTTCCTGATGTTGCCGATGAAGCGCGCAATAACGATAAAGAAAACCGGTACGAAGAAGATCGCGAGAAGCGTACCGCTAATCATGCCGCCAAATACGCCGGTACCGATGGCATGCTGCGTACCGTCGCTCGCACCGGTGGCCAGCATCAGAGGAACAACCCCTAAGGTAAAGGCTAACGATGTCATCAGAATGGGGCGCAGGCGCTGACTGGCGGCATGAATGGTCGCCGCCAGCAGGGGTTGCCCTTCGCGATGCAGCTGCCTGGCAAACTCCACAATCAGAATGGCGTTCTTGGCCGACAGGCCGATGAGCGTAATCAGACCGACCTTAAAGAACACGTCATTGGTCATGCCGGCAACAAACACCGCTATCACCGCGCCGATAAGGCCCAGAGGAACGACCAGCATGACGGCAAAAGGAATAGACCAGCTCTCATACAGCGCGGCGAGCACCATAAACACGACCAGTATCGACAGGGCGATCAGGCCCGGAAGCTGCGATTCCGATTTTATCTCCTGCAACGAACTCCCGGCCCACTCGCCCGCCATGCCCTGAGGTAGAGTCTTGGACAAGCCCTCCATGACCTTCATTGCGGTGCCGCTGGATACGCCTGACGCCGCACTTCCGGTAATCCGTATAGCAGAATAACCCTGGTAGCGCGTCAACTGCTGCGGCGCAACGTTCCAGGATATCGTCGCAAACGTTGATACCGGCACCATCTCACCCATCCGGTTTTTCACTGATAGTTTCAGTATCTGCTCGGGCTGCATTCGATAGGGGGCATCGGCCTGAATAATCACCTGTTGAACGCGGCCGTTGTTCGTATAGTCGTTGACGTAATTTGAGCCCAGGGTGACGGAGAGCGTCTGGTTGATTTCATCGAATGAGACGCCCATCGCCTCAGCCTTTTCCCGGTCAACCAGGAGCGCAAGGCTGGTTCCTTCCGGCAGACCGTCTATATAGACATCGCTGAGTTCAGGGCGTTGATTAGCCTGCAGAACCAGCGCGTCGGCGGCCCTCTTTAGAGCCTCATAGCCCGCTCCCGCTCTGTCCTGAACGTACCAGGTGAAGCCCGAGGAGGTGCCCATATCCGAAATGGCCGGCGGGAGCAGGCTCATTGTGACGGCATCAGTGACGTTCGTCATGCTGGCCTGTATGTGGTCGGCTTCATCCTGAGCCGTCGAGCCCTGCCGATTTTTCCAGTCCTTCAGCGTGGTGAAGGCCATAGCCGAATTCGGTCCTGAACCTGAAAAGCCAAACCCCAGGATCATAATGTTGCTTTCAATGTCCGGCCGGGCCGCAATTTCCGCTTCAAATTTTTTAACCACGTTGAGGGTGCGCTGCATCGTGGCATCAGAAGGCAGCTGGATAGAGGACATAAAGTAGCCCTGATCTTCATCCGGCAGAAAGGACGACGGTAGCGAAGACAATCCAACAAACAGCGCCGTGCAGAGCGCAACGTACAGGAGCAGCATACGCCCGGTTCGCTTCAGAACGGCACCCAGCCCGGCTTCGTAACAGGCGGTGAGCAAACGGAAGCGCGCGTTAAATCTGGCCGCGAACCTTCCACTTCCGCTCTTTCCTGCCTTGTGCGGCTTGAGTAACGTTGCGCACAGGGCTGGCGTTAGCGTCAGGGCCAGAAACGCGGACAGCAGTATGGAGACCGCCATAGAAATACAAAATTGTCGATAGATAATCCCGACCGAACCCTCAGCAAACCCCATGGGGATAAAGACGGCAGTGAGCACCAGCGTGATCCCGATAATCGCCGGGGCGATCTCCTGCATGGCCTGCCGGGTAGCGTCCCGTGGGGAGAGGCTTTTTTCCGCCATCAGTCGTTCGACGTTCTCCACAACCACAATGGCATCATCAACGATAATCCCTATCGCCAGCACCATGCCGAACATCGTCAGAATATTGATGGAGTATCCGCTCAATAACATCACCGTGAAGGTGCCAAGAAGTGCGACGGGAGCAACAATCGCCGGGATAAGCGTACAGCGTATCTTGTGCAGAAACAGAAGCATCACCAGGAAGACCAGGACCATCGCTTCTACAAAGGTTTGAACCACCTTCATGATAGACAGTTTCACAAACGGCGCGGTATCGAAGGGAACCGTAAACGCCATTCCTTCCGGTAACACCTGGGAAAGCTCGTCGATGCGCGCGCGTACGCCTGAAGCTGTACTCATTGCGTTGGCACCCGGCGACAGCTGGATTGCCGCCGCCGTTGCGGGCACGCCATTTTCGCGGATACCGAAAGCGTAACTTTGCAGGCCGGACTCAACGCGCGCGACGTCGGACAGTTTCAGCCTCGCGCCCGATGCATCTGATTTCAGGGTAATGTTTCTGAACGCCTCTACCGAAGTGAGTTGCCCCTTCACGGTGATGGGATACGTTACGCCTTGTCCCGCAGATGCTGGCTCATCTCCCGTTTTGCCGGGCGAAACCAGGGCATTTTGCTGGCCAACAGCGGTGAGAACATCGCTCACCGAGAGGCCGTAGCTGTGGAGCTTCATCGGATCCAACCAGATACGCAGCGCTTTTTCGCCGCCAAACAGCTGAACTTTCCCTACGCCGGGCACGCGACGAAGCTCGTCACTGACGTTTCGGGCAAGATAGTCGCTTAAGTCGGCTTCCTCGAATTGACCGCTGGTGGACTTCAACCCCACCATCATTAAAAATCCAGAATTAGCGGCCTCGACGTTAATGCCGTTTTGTCTTACCGCCTGAGGAAGACGAGGCTCGACGATCTTAATCTGGTTCTGCAGATCCATCTGTGCCAGCTTGATGTCCGTGCCGGGTTTAAACGTGACGGTAATAGACGCCGAACCGGTTGTGTCGCTGGATGATTCGAAGTAAAGCAAATTATCTACGGCAGAGATTTCGCGCTCGATTAACGATATCACCGACGTATTCATGATATCGGGGCTGACCCCCGGGTAACTGACGGAAATAATGATGCCCGGCGGTGCCACCGCCGGATACTGCGCAACCGGCAAACGAGGAATAGACAGGAGACCCGTCAGGACGATAAGCAGCGCCACGACCCAGGCGAAAATAGGGCGGTCAATAAAAAAATGAGGCATTGGTTTTTTTTGTGCAAAAGAGTGAG